>NZ_QSGH01000001.1:292945-293494 GCF_003468085.1 Collinsella sp. AM41-2BH | reverse complement strand
ACCGCCGGGTGCGTCGCGGGCGCCCTGGAGGGCGTCCGGGCGGTCCTCGGCGCCGACGGGACGCGCCGCGTGTTCCGCGCCGTGCTCACCGACAACGGCGCCGAGTTCTCCGACGAGGGCGCGATCGCCGCGCTCATCGGCGAGGGGCCCGGCGAGACGAGGCTGTTCTACTGCGACCCTAGGCGCAGCGACCAGAAGGGCGCCTGCGAGCGCAACCACGTCGAGATCAGGAAGCTGCTCCCCAAGGGCCGCGGCCTCAGGTTCGACCGGCTCGCCCCGGCCGACCTGGCGCTGGCGATGTCGCACGTGAACTCCGAGCCCCGCGGCGCGCTCGGCTTCGCGACGCCCGCCCGCGCCTTCCGGGCGATGCTCGGCGACGACGCGGCGGCGCTGCTGGAGGCGTGCGGCATCGAGGACGTGCCCATCGGCGAGCTCGACCTGACGCCGGGGCTCATCGCGCGGGCGCGCGAGGAGAGGGGCGATGCCCCGCTGTCCTAGCCTAAGGGAAAACGGAATAGACTGACCGACCGTTCGGCTGAGTCTGGGAAG
>NZ_QSGH01000001.1:11997-292935 GCF_003468085.1 Collinsella sp. AM41-2BH | reverse complement strand
TCCGGGCGATGCTCGGCGACGACGCGGCGGCGCTGCTGGAGGCGTGCGGCATCGAGGACGTGCCCATCGGCGAGCTCGACCTGACGCCGGGGCTCATCGCGCGGGCGCGCGAGGAGAGGGGCGATGCCCCGCTGTCCTAGCCTAAGGGAAAACGGAATAGACTGACCGACCGTTCGGCTGAGTCTGGGAAGAGGCGCCGGGCGGCGGGCGGAGCATGGCCGCCGGACCCATCGAAACACATCTCCACCGTTCCTTCAACTGGGAAAACGGCGCCCCCGGGCCCCAGGAGGGGCCGCGGGGGCGTTCGGCTAACTGCGGGAATGGCCTATTTGCTCAATGTGTTCGGCTGAGATCGGAAATCAACCAAATTTACAAAAGCGACTCATAGAATTATTTCCTCCCGTTAAATAATAGATAACTATTAAAAATAGACAATACTTGCTCATAAGTAACGGTACTTAAATTGTTTACTTTGGCGTGTTTCATTGCTTGATGAAACTGATTTTTAGTAAACAGTTGACGATATTCTCGATTGACCCATTTTGAAACAAAGTACGTATATAGCTTCCAATATTTATCTGGAACATCTGTGGTATGGCGGGTAAGTTTTATTAAGACACTGTTTACTTTTGGTTTAGGATGAAAGCATTCCGCTGGCAGCTTAAGCAATTGCTGAATCGAGACTTGAGTGTGCAAGAGCAACCCTAGTGTTCGGTGAATATCCAAGGTACGCTTGTAGAATCCTTCTTCAACAATCAGATAGATGTCAGACGCATGGCTTTCAAAAACCACTTTTTTAATAATTTGTGTGCTTAAATTGTAAGGAATACTCCCAACAATTTTATACCTCTGTTTGTTAGGGAATTGAAACTGTAGAATATCTTGGTGAATTAAAGTGACACGAGTATTCAGTTTTAATTTTTCTGACGATAAGTTGAATAGATGACTGTCTAATTCAATAGACGTTACCTGTTTACTTATTTTAGCCAGTTTCGTCGTTAAATGCCCTTTACCTGTTCCAATTTCGTAAACGGTATCGGTTTCTTTTAAATTCAATTGTTTTATTATTTGGTTGAGTACTTTTTCACTCGTTAAAAAGTTTTAAGAATATTTTATATTTTTGTTCATGTATTGCCCCTTTACTCAAATAATGATAAAAGTCATCTGTGTGCATATGCACAGACTTTTCCAAATCTGATTCTTTTGCAACAACAGATGCCGTTGTAGTTTTTCCTGTCCCCGGCGCACCTGTGATTACAATAATTCTACCTTGATTCATCTATATTTTACCTCCACAAATTCCCGATTTGTCGTTCTGTTTAGTCCCCAAAGAACCTACTAAACCAGCTACGCTTTTGAACCGGTTCTGTCTCACGCTCCGGCTGATCGGCTCCGGACTTGCCGGAAAGAAGCTGCTGATGCATTGTCCCAGCATGGAGAGCCTGGGCCGCTGCCGCAGTCTGCTGTGCCGTCACCAACGCCGAGCTGACCTCCGCCAACCTTGCGTTCAGTTCCTCGATCTGCTTGTCCTTTACAGCAAGTTGCTCGCTTTTCCGGTCTAATTCTCCCTGCAGCATAGCGATCAAAGTGGTTTCGCAAGTTTCGCAACTTGCTTTCGCCTGTTGCGAAACTTGCTTTCGTTCAACACCTAAATAATGCTGATATATGGCGGTTTTTTGACTTTCGCTGATTGCGAAACTTCCTTTCGCATCTTTCGCAACATGGTTTCGCCTACACCATGCACGAACTGCCTGTTCCGACACGCCACATTCTATTGCAATTTCCGTTATTACACCCGCCAAATATCATCACCACTCTTTCATCCGGAGTTAATCTCAAAACAAATCGCTATGAGATCCCGTCCTTATCAATTTCAAAATCAAAGTCTGCCGAACAACTTTATAGACCAACAGCCAGTCCGGCTCGATGTGACATTCTCTCATGTCCTTATAATTTCTGGAATTAGTGAGAGCATGATCTCGATACGCCTCCGGCAACGGCTGCTCGTTACACAACAGCGTGATCACTTCCTCCAACTTCTTCGGATCGCAGCCTCTCTTGATCGCAAGCTTGTAATCTCGTTTGAACTGCCCCGAAAACTCCGGCTTAAGCATTCAGCGCCTCCATCAGATCTGCAACGCTATCAAACGGACCATACATATCCTCTCCCTTTTCTGCCGCCTCCATCGCCGCATAGGTAACAGCATTCGGCTCGTCAACCTTGACTTCAAAGGGAAGTCCATGACACCTAAGTGCCTGTCGATAAAAAATACCCGTTGCCGTACTCAAATCCATTCCGAGGGACTTAAAGAGAGCTGCCGCCTGTGCTTTCAGCTCCGGCTCCATTCTTATCGTCATATTTCCTTTAGCCATAATAGCACTCCTTTCCTCGTCATTTTTAGCTTGCACTAATATTATATTCAATATTCGTGACATTTGCAAGTGCATTGCAAATGTTTTTTTGCAACTTTTCTATGAACAGTGCTTTCTATATGCTAACACCGCAGCGTGTACATTTAGGGGGTGAAAAAGCCTTATTTCGCGCGCCCGATGCCCGGCGATAGCCCAACAGCCCGCCAAAACAAAGCGCCCTAAACGGTAGGTTCAATCCCCAGGTGCTCAAAGGTGCGCAGGGTTGCCTGACGGCCCTGCGGCGTACGAATCATCAACCCGCACTGCAGCAGATAGGGCTCATAGACATCCTCGAGCGTTCCCGGGTCCTCGCCCACAGCGCTGGCAAGCGTTGTCAGGCCCACGGCACGTCCGGAGAACGTCTTAGCGAGTGTCTCCAAAATGCGAATATCCATCCAGTCCAGACCAAGCTCATCGATCTCGAAGAACTCGAGCGCCTGACGGCAAATACCAAGCTCAATGGGACCGTTGCCACGCACCTGCGCATAGTCGCGCACGCGCTTGAGCAAACGGTTAGCCAAGCGCGGCGTGCCACGCGAGCGCGAGCCGATCTCGAGCGCGCTCGGATGGTCTATTGTCACACCCAGGATGGACGCCGAGCGCGTCACAATCTGCGCGAGTTCTTCGACCGTGTAGTAATCCAGGCGATATGAAATGCCAAAGCGATCGCGCAGCGGGCCAGTCAGCATACCTGAGCGGGTCGTTGCTGCTACCAGCGTAAACTTGGGGATATCCAGGCGAATCGAGCGCGCCGCCGGACCCTTGCCAATCACGATATCGAGGGCAAAGTCCTCCATCGCGGGGTACAGGACTTCCTCGACCGAACGGTTGAGGCGGTGGATCTCGTCGATAAACAGCACATCACCCGGCTGCAAGTTAGTAAGGATGGCCGCCAGGTCGCCCGTGCGCGCGATGGCGGGGCCACTCGTGGTCTTGATCTGAGCGCCCAGCTCGTTGGC
This sequence comes from Collinsella sp. AM41-2BH, assembly GCF_003468085.1. Taxonomy (NCBI): domain Bacteria; kingdom Bacillati; phylum Actinomycetota; class Coriobacteriia; order Coriobacteriales; family Coriobacteriaceae; genus Collinsella; species Collinsella sp. AM41-2BH. Next base: position 289,564 of record NZ_QSGH01000001.1, on the reverse strand, counting down.
GATAACCGTAGCCAGCGTGGTCTTGCCCAGACCCGGAGGGCCCGAGAAGATCACGTGGTCGAGCGTCTCGCCACGGCTCTGCGCCGCTTCGATCAACACGCGCAGGCTCTGCTTGATATGCTCCTGGCCGCAGTAATCGTCCAGGCGCTGGGGGCGCAAAGTGCGATCGACATCGAGGTCCTCGGCCGTCAGCTCCGAGCCCACCATGCGCTCGCCGTGCGCCATGGATGCCGCCGGCGAGTTGCCGGGCGTCGCCCACAGGTCCTGAGAGTCATCGGCTTCCCACATCACGCATCCATTCCGAGTCGCTTAAGCGCCGCGCCGAGCAAATCCTCGACACGCATATCCTGCCCATCATACCCGCTCAGGGCAACATCGGTCTCCTGCGGGCTAAAGCCCATGGAAAGGAGCGCCGCACGGGCGTCATCGATGGCTGAGGGAGCGGCAGCGGGCACGGGCATCGCAACCTGGCCGGGAATCACGTCGACCGGCACAAAGCCCTTGTCCTTGGCAAAGGTGCTCTTGAGCTCCAGGATCAGACGCTGAGCTGTCTTTTTGCCCACACCGGGCACCTTGGCCATGCCCTTGTCGTCCTCGGCCATCACCAGCGAGCACAATTGCCCCACGGTATAGGTGGAAAGCACGGCGAGCGCCAAGCGCGGGCCAACGCCCGAGACAGACACGAGCCGATCGAACATCGTGCGCTCATCCTTAGAGGAAAAACCGAAAAGTGTCATGGCGTCCTCGCGCACCTGCATACGCGTGTAGAGGCGGACCTCGCCGCCGGGCGTCGGCAACGTGGCCGCAGTGCTGCCCGAGATGCCGAGCTCAAAGCCAACGCCCGACACATCGACGACAGCAGAGCTCATCGTGGCCTCGACAAGCGTTCCGTGGAGCTGGGAGATCATCAGTATCCGGTTCCTCTCTGTTGATAGAACTCGCCGCCGGTAAGCGCCCGGGTACGGCTGAGGTTAACGTGGCAGATGGCGCAGGCCAGGGCATCGGCGGCATGGTCGGGATGCGGGTCGTGATCGAGCTGCGTGAGCGTGCGCACCATGTAGGCGACCTGCCGCTTATCTGCGGCACCGGTACCCACCACAGCCTGCTTGATCTGCATAGGCGTGTACTCGCCGATCTCGAGCGCGCACTCCGAAAGCGCCACGAGCGCGGCACCGCGGGCATGTGCCGTGGGGATTGCCGAGCGGACATTAGCGCCAAAGTAGATGCTCTCGATGGCAGCGGTATCGGGTCGATAACGCTCCACGACACCCTTGAGGTCGCGGGCGATATGCGACAGGCGCACCGCGAGCGGACTGCCTGCGCTGGTCTCGATGCAGCCATAGGCACGGCAGCGAACCTCGCCACGCCGCTCCTCGATAATCCCCCAACCCGTATGAGCCAAACCGGGGTCGATGCCCAAAATAACCAAGCCAACCTCCCCTCGTCTTTTACCAAGCGCAAGGCAAGGCCCCGCGCACTACTCACGAACGTCTGTTCTAGAATAACACAACGGGGTCAAGATGCTTAGTTGAAGTATCGGGGTTGAGAGCGAATCCCATCCCCAGTTTAGTTCTGCGAGAAGAATGGGAACTGTCGGGGATTAACCGGCGGATGCGGCATCGGGCCACCCTGAGGACCACCTTGCGGTCCGCCCTGGCCGCCCATCATCTTATCGATGGCGTCCTGAACCTCGCCCTCGAACTTTTTCATTCCCTCGTGTAAACGACGCTGACCGTCTTCAGAGCGCAACTCCTCCATTTGTTCGGGCGAAATACCCAGTAGCTCGCCCAGCACGCCCATCATCTCGTTTCGCACGCGCTCGCTCGTATCCTCGTCAGCAAAACGGCGCACCTCGGCGCGCGCCAGCGAATCGACCGTCATACGCTCCTTGCCGTTAAGCCCCAGGTCGGACCACGCGAGCATGTACGGCCAGGAGCGCTCGGCAAACGAACGGGACGAAACGATCGGCGCCGTCGGCAACATGCGGCGGGCAGCCTCACCCTGTCGAACGAGCATCAGCAGCAGCGAGCAGGCCTCAGGCTTGCCAGCGGCCATCGGGATGTCGTCGAAAGATCGATTGCGGTCCACGTGCGCCTCAAGCGCGCCATCGATCTCACCCGGCTCGAGCCCGCCGAGCAGCTGTGCCGCGCGGTCGAGCATATCGACCGGACCGTCGAGCGTCGAGAGCGCCTGCGCCAGCACTCGCTCCATACAATCTTCCACCGCGTTGAGCGTCACGAGCTCTTGGGGTACCACGGCAGACGTGCGATTGCGCACACGCGCCACAAACTCAAGCGTCGACAGGTACACATCGCCAAAGGGCGCGTAATCGCCCTGGTAGCCGCCGCAAAGCGCCGGCGCCGCCAGCGCGTACTCGGTTTTGGACAGCGGGCTCAGCGCCATCGCACCCAGCTCGAGCGCCGTGTCCTCCAGCATGAGGCCCAGCGTGCGCGAGCGCAGGCGCTCTGCATCGCCCGCCGACACGTCGCGATCGAGCACACGCGCCGCATCCGGTGCATCGCGCTCGACGGTGCGAATGTGCAGACGCTCGGCGATGGCGCGGACGGCGGCACAGCGGGCAGCCTCGGCCTCTTCCTGCGCCGGCGTAAAGATACGGTTGCGCCCCAGCACCAGGCCAATCACATTACGCGGGCCCAGAGCGTCGACGGCCAGCGCCGCCAGCAGGGACGACGGCAAGTCGCCCTCGAGTGCCACCACGGCGCGCGACGCACCGTGGGCCCGGGCGTTGTCGCGCACGGCGAGCACCAGTGCCTGCCACAGCCACTCCTCGGAACGGAACTCGGTCAGTTCGTGATCTTCCAGGGCATCGAGCATCACGCCGCGCTGAATCTCCTGAACCAGCAGGCTCTCCTCAAAACACGGCGCTTGGGCCACCACGCGACCGCAGTCGTCGAGCACAAACGAACCGCCGGTATACACCGACTCGTCATAGGCACCGACCGGCGCCATACAGGCAAACCACACGCTGCGCTTGGATGCGATCTTGCGGTAGGCGCCGCTGCGAACGGCGGCAATGGCGGCAGTCTCGCGGTCGGTCATGTCAAACGCATTGAATTGGAAATACGCAATGAGGTCAACACCGGTCGGCAACATCTCGAGCTCGCGGTCCAAGTCAAAAATCACGGCGATGCGCACGCCATCCACGTCGAACACCGGCGGCGCCCAACGCGTGTCGTTGTTCTCGCCACGCTGCAGGGCAATGCTCGAACGCGCCGGCACCACATGACCGTCCTTGAGCATCATGTAGTCGAGTAGCGGCTGGCCCTCAAACGAAACCGCCGCGGGCACGATGCAGATCATGTCAAGCTCCTGGATGCGCTCGGCGACACCAGTCAAGCCGGCAAGCATGTCGTGCTCAAAGTCGGCAGCGCCCACCAGGCCACCGGGCATGGCGCCCATAAAGAGCGGAGCCGGAACGCACAGCACGCGCGCCCCGCGCTCGTGGGCCAGACGAGCCTGGTCCTCGATGCGGCCGCAAATGCCCTCAATATCACCCAGGCGCATATCGATCTGTGCAAGCGCGAGCTTCATGGCTCAGCCCTTTCCGTCGTTAACCATCGAAATCGTAGTAAAAGCGCCGGCCGCATGATGCAGTCGGCGCTCGCATGTGCATATGCTAGCTATGATACCCCGAGCGGGGGCGCGCTCCTAGAACGTCGCGGACCACAGCCCGTGCAGGTTGCAGTAGGCATAGACGGTACCGGTCTTGGAACCGCCGGCAAAAAACGTCGCGGGCTTCATGCCGGGCTCAAGGTAATGGACCTCTAAGCGGCCCTCGGCCTCAAGGGCGATCCACTCAATATAGTGCTCGGGCAGGCTGGGGTGCTCGACCGAGCCAACGCATGCGCGAATCACGTGACCGTCGCGCTCGGTCTCGACAACAGGCACGTGCTTCTCGTGCGCCGCGTCCTCAGTGTTTGCGGTCAGTTCCGTGCAACCGGCAGGGGTTGCAGCGTCGTTGCCAAGGGCGGCAATGAGCTTACCGTCGGGGTCCTTAAAGAATTTCGCCATGATGTTCTCCTTTGCTGACGTGCCAATGTTCTTAATGGTTCTTATGCCCAAAGGCAGACAAACCATCCACGGCATTGCAAATGAACACATAACGGATCAGGCAAGCGGTCGGGCCAAAATGCGTCGACCGTCCTGCCCACTCCAGCAGTCCCACCCCGCGCGCGGCTAGCGACCGTCACCGCCGAGCAGTGCCAGAACATCCTCGCGCGTGAACAGCGCCGACGAGATGCCGTCGCCGCCAAGCACGCTGTTGACCAGGTCGCGCTTGGACTCCTGCATCTGCATAATGCGTTCCTCGATCGTGTCCTTGGCGATGAGCTTGTACACGGTCACGGTATGTTGCTGGCCAATACGATGCGCGCGGTCGGTCGCTTGGTCCTGCGCCGCCACGTTCCACCACGGGTCGTAGTGAATGACCACGTCGGCCGCCGTCAGGTTGAGGCCCACGCCGCCCGCCTTGAGCGAAATCAAAAAGACCGGAACCTCGCCCGCTTGGAACTGCGCGACCATCTTGGCGCGGCTCTCCTTAGACGAAGCGCCCGTGAGCTTAAGGAAGGCGATGTCCTCCTTGGCCAAGCGCTTGCCGATGATATCGAGCATGCCCGTAAACTGGCTGAACAACAGGATGCGATGCCCGCCGTCGAGTGCGCCGTGCACGAGCTCCATGCACGTATCGAGCTTGGCGCTCCCCGCCTTGTAATCCTCGTAGTGTAGACGCGGGTCGCAGCAGATCTGGCGCAGCTTGGTGAGCTCGGCGAGCACTTTGAGCTTGTCTTTTTTAAACTCGGATGCCTCGCGGTGCTGCACCTGCTGGGCGATGCGGTCCTGGTTGGCCAGGTAGAGCTTGCGCTGCTCGCCGGTGAGCTGTGCCATGACGGTGTCCTCGATCTTTTCGGGTAGATCGGCCACCACGTCTTCCTTTACGCGGCGTAGCACAAACGGCGACACGAGCGCCTGCAGGCGAGCGGCACTGTCACCCTCGGCGTGCTCGACCGGGCTCTCAAAGCGCTTGGCAAACGACTCGCGCGTCCCCAAAAGGCCCGGCATCAAAAAGTCGAAGATGCTCCAGAGCTCGGACAGGCGGTTTTCGATGGGCGTGCCCGTCAGGGCAAAGCGCACGCCGGCAGGCAGGCGCTTGGCGGCGCGCGCCACCTGCGTGAGCGGATTTTTAATGTAGTGGGCCTCATCGAGCACCACGCGGGTAAAATCCTGCTCGACGTACTCGTCGATATCGCGGCGCATAAGGTCATACGACGTCACGACCACGTTATGCTCGGCCACGCCGGCAATCTGTACGCGGCGTTGAGCCTTGGCGCCCACAATGGCGCACACATCGAGCGACGGGGCAAAGCGCTCCAGCTCGGCAGTCCAGTTGTACACGAGTGAGGCCGGGCATACCACGAGCGTGGGCTTGGTGTCCCCCGCCTCCACGCGCGCCAGAATATGCGCAATCATCTGGAGCGTTTTGCCCAGGCCCATGTCGTCGGCCAAGATGCCGCCAAGGCCCAGGTGTTCGAGCGAGCCGAGCCACTGGTATCCGTCGACCTGGTAGCCGCGCATCGTTGCCTTGAGCGATGCCGGCACCGTAAAGTCCATCTTGCCGAGCGTGTCCAGGCGCTCGACGGTACGGCGGAACGCAGCGTCGCGATCGGCCTCGAGCGCCGGCGTGCGTGCGAGCATGCTGTCGACGAACAGGGTGCTCGACGCGGGAAGCGACACGCCGTCGAGCAGGTCGACGGCATCGACACCCAGGTCCTCGGCAAGGCCAAACGCGGCGCGCGCCCCCTCGTCCAGGCGAATGATGTCGCCGGACGTAAGGCGCGCAAACGTTTGATGGCGCTTGTACGAATCGAGATAGACGGCAAGGTCCGCGGCCGAAAGCGCGCTCGCGCCCAGCTCGACATCGAGCAGATTGCTCTTGACGGTCGCACGAACCGAGAGCTTGGGCGCGGGGCGCACCGAAATCTGGCGCAGACGGTCGCTGAGCATGACCTCACCCAGCTCGGACAGGGCGGACAGACCCTCGGTCAGCAGGCAGAACAAGCTCTCATCATCGCGCTCCTCAAACGCCAGACCGCCCTCGTAGAAATCGAAGTACAGGGCCGCCGTATCCATAACGCGAAACTCCGCCACCTCGTCGCGGGGCGGCACGCCGGGGCGCTGCTCTTCAAAGGGACTGCCCGGAGCGCCCAGGCTAAAGAGATCCGCCGACCAGTCGCCGTAGGTAACCGTAATCTTGCAGGTCACGAGCCCATCGTCGACGCCGATTGCCATGGCAAAGCTCGGCTCGGGCGCCACGGTATCGAGCGCGGCGGGCGCGGTGAGGTCGGTATAGTCGCGCAAAATGGGCAGCGCCATACGGCAGAACTCACCCACCTGCTCGGCGGCAATATGGGCGGGCGTGCGGCACGGCAGCAAGCGCGACAAAAAAGGTGCGGCATGCTGAGCAAATGCAGCGTCGGTACGGCGCGCGCGGCGCGTGTCAACCAAGTAGGCGGCATCGCCCGACGCAAAGCAGTACATATCGGCGGGCAGGCGCAGGTCATAGCTACCACCAGCCGCCGGCGCGATTTTGGCGGCAAGAAGTGGTGGGCGCTTAGCGGACGCCTCGTCCTCCCCTTGCGGAGACAGCTCAACCGCCACGTCGTAGGTGCGATGCGTCGTCATCCCCCGCGACCAGGCGGGCTCAAAGGAGATGGTCTGGCCGCGCAGCAGGTCCAGCACATATACGATGCTATGCTCGGACAGCGGCAACTGACGCTCGGCAACAAAACCGCTGCGGGCAAAGTCGTACGACGCCGAACGCGAGCTTGTGATGTCATCGAGATAGGCAACTGTCGTCACAACAAGGTTGAGCAGCTTTGTCGATGTTTCGTCAAAGGCCTCAGATGAATGGACAAACGTGAGCTTCTTGCCATAGGAGAACGTGCCGCCGCGCACGTAGGCATCGGCCATGCCGTCGATGTCCTTGACCACGTAGGAGACCGATCCACAGCGAATGCGGAACTCGAGCGCCCAGCTAAAGCGGTCAGCGAACAGCGGATTGTAGTACGGCACCAACGAGGGCTCCAACGCCGCTTTGGGGGCGTCGGGATCAACGGCACCGGCAAGTTTGCGGCGCATGCTCGCCAGCTCATCCATGCGCGCGTCCGAAAGATCGGAAAGCGCCGCCACAAGGCTCGGGCTCGTGGGGACGGGCGCCGGGAAGGGAAAGTTGGGGTTGACGGCCGGCGCGGCGGACGCGGCGCGCGCGGGCTGTTTCGGCTGCGCCGTAAACGTGCGAACCGGCGTGCGCAGCCCCTCAACAGGCTCAATGCCGCTGGTGTCCAGGTACGCCAGAGCCGTGGCAATAGCGTGCTTGCACATACCGGGGTAACGATAGGCGGCGGGGCAATCGCAGTCGTAGTCGATCACCTCGTGCTCGTCCATGTCGAGCGCCACGTGCGTCTTGTACAGGTCGCCACGCGAACCGCGCACCGAGCCCTCAACCGTCACGTTTTTGGAGAAGCGCGAGCCGCTGTCCTCGATCGACAGCACGGCGCCGTTGAGCATGAGCGAACGCCCCTTCATAAAGGTGCCGCTCAACGCCGCCTCTTTGCGAAGCGCCTGCGCAAACGTCCCCTGCGCCATCACTTCCTCCAATCTCACCCGGGGTAGCTTAGATCACCGTCACGCGACCCTGGTTACCCACAATGGCCTTGGCCTCGGCCAGCAGCGGAATCGAACGCGCGTTGACCTTGGCAGGTACCTCGGCACGCAGCACGCGCCCGTCCACCTGCTCGATAAAGATCTCCACGCGGTCGCCGCCCGGGTTAGCGGTGAGCACCGTGGCCAGGCGCGCCATATTGCCCTGGCTAAAGCGGCTGTTGGGCACCATGACCTCAAACACCTTGGGCTTGTTGTTCTCCTCGTTAAGCTCGAGCGGCACGATCTCCTGCGCGATGATCTGGTCGCCGCGGTCCGAGCGCTCGAGTTTGCCCTTAATGCGCACAAAGGCATCGGACAGCTGCGCGCCGGTCTCGGGATCGACCTCGCCGTACAGGTACCCCTCGGCCTCCTTGTAGGTCTTGGGGAACACCACGACCGTGGCCTCGCCTTCCATGTCCTCGAGCTGCACGATGCCCATGGGGTCACCGTTTTTGGTCACGCGCTTGGACACGCTCGAGACCATGCCGGCCCACCACAGCGCCTTGCCCTCGGGAATTTCCTGGTTGATGGTGCCGCCCGTAGGATTCTGAACTTCGTAGCCGGTGTCGATCTGCGAGAACGAGAAGTCACGCGCCTTGGCTAGTGCATACTCAAACGGGCGCAGCGGGTGGTCCGAGACATAGATGCCCAGAACCTCCTTCTCCTGACTCAACTTAAGGTGGCGGTCCCATTCCTGGCCATCCGGATCGGGCACGCTCACCTCAAAGCCCGAGCCCTCAACGTCGCCAAACATATCGAAGAACGACGTCTGGCCGCTCGCGCGATCCTTCTGGCGCTTTACCGCGGCATCGATGATGTTCTCGGGGTTGTTCTTGTCCACAAAGTGCATCATCTGGCGACGCGGATACCCCGTGGAGTCGAAGGCGCCTGCCTTGATGAGCGATTCGATCACGCGGCGGTTGGCCTGGCTCGAGTCCACGCGCTCGACAAAATCGTGCAGCGTCTTAAACGGACCGCCCGCCTCGCGCTCGGCGATAATCGCCTGCGCCACGCCGGTGCCCACGCCGCGGATGCCGGCCAGACCAAAGCGCACGCCCTCCTTGGTAGCCGTGAACTCGGTACCGGACTCATTGACATCTGGCGAAAGCACGGGGATGCCGTCGTGACGGCACGCCGAGACGTAATGAACGATCTTGTCGGTCTTGCCCGTGTAGGACGTCAGAACGGCCGCCATGTACTCGTGCGGATAGTGCGCCTTGAGCCACGCCGTCTGCATAACCAGGATGGCGTAGCCGGCGGAGTGCGACTTGTTAAAGGCGTAAGATGCGAACTCGAGAACATCGTCCCAAATCTTCTGGGCGACCTCGCGCGTGTAGTTGTTCTTGATAGCGCCGTTCATCCAGTGGTCGTAGGTGGTCTCGTCCGAGCCATCCTCCCAGTGCAGCACCGTCGACGTGAGCAGCTTGATCTTTTTCTTAGCCACGGGTTTACGGATACGCGAGTCCGATTCGCCCTTGGAGAAGCCACACATCTCGACGGAGATGAGCATAACCTGCTCCTGGTAGACCATGGTGCCGTAGGTTTCGCCCAGGATGTCGTCCAGGCGGTCGTCGTAGGAAACCGCCGGTTCCTTGCCGTTCATACGGTTGATGTAGGACGAGACCATGCCGGCGCCCAGCGGGCCCGGGCGGTACAGAGCGATCAATGCCACGACGTGTTTGTACTCGGTGGGCTTCATGTTCTTGATCGTGGCCGTCATGCCGGCGGACTCGACCTGGAAGACGCCGGCGGTGTGGCCGGAGCCCATGAGCTTAAAGATCTCGGGATCGTCAAAGGGAATCTCTTCCTCTTTGATGTCGATGCCAAAGTTCTTTTTGATGTTTGCCTTGGCCTTGGAGATAACCGTCAGCGTGCGCAGGCCCAGGAAGTCCATCTTGAGCAGGCCCATGTCGGCGACGGTATGGCCCTCGTACTGGGTAATCTCGACGCCGCCCTTGGTATCGAGCTTGGTGGGCACGTGCTCGTTGACGGGGTCGCGGCAGATCAGAACGGCGCACGCGTGCACGCCCTCGCCACGGGTGAGGCCCTCGATTGAGAGCGCCGTGTCGATGATGCGGCGGGCGTCGTCGTCCTTTTTATATGCCTCGGCAAAATCGGGGTTAAACAGGTCCTCTTTGCCGGGTTGCTTTTCGAGCACCTGCTTGAGCTTGACCTTGGGGTCGCTCGAGACCATCTTGGACAGACGCTGGCCCATGTAGACCGGGTAGTCCAGGACGCGAGCGGCGTCGTTGATGGCCTGCTTGGCCTTAATGGTCGAGTAGGTGATGACGTGGGTGACCTTCTCGGGGCCGTAGAGCTGGCGAACGTGCTCCACGACCTCGAGGCGCCGCTCATCGTCGAAGTCCATATCGATATCGGGCATCTCGGTACGCTGCGGGGACAGGAACCTCTCGAACATCAGGCCGTTCTCGAGCGGATCGAACGCGGTGATGTTCATGGCGTAGGCGACGATAGCGCCGGCAGCCGAGCCACGGCCGGGGCCGACGCCGATGCCGTTGTCTTTGGCCCATTGCACGTACTCGGCAACAATCAAAAAGTAGGCGGCAAAGCCCTTGTCGCAGATGACTTTGTATTCGTACTCAAAGCGCTCTTTGATGTTGACGCCACCGATCTCGCGCGTGGCCCAGTCGTCACCGTAGTGCTGGCGCAGGCCCTTCTCGCACTCGCGGCGGAACTGACTCTCGTGCGTCTCGCCGGGGTCGAGCAACGGGAAGCGCGGCAGGATGATGGAGTCCCAGTCCAGCTCGACGTAGCACTTGTCGGCGATCTCGAGCGTGTTGTCGCAGGCCTCGGGGCAATACGGGAACATCGCCCGCATCTCCTCCTCGGTCTTCATGTAAAACTCCGAGCCAGTCATGCGCATGCGGTTGGGGTCGTCGACCTTGGCGTTCATGCCGATGCACATGATGACGTCCTGCACGGGAGCGTCCTCGCGGCGCAGGTAGTGGAAGTCGTTGGTGGCGATGACCTTGACGCCTACCTGCTTGGCGATGTCGATGAGCGTGCGGTCCATCTGCTCATCGGTCAGGCCGTTGTCGGTGGTGATGCCGTGTTCCTGGATCTCGATATAAAAGTCGCCGGGTTCGAAGGTATCGCGGAAGGTCTCGGCCCACTTGATGGCGCCCTCCATGTCACCGCGGTCGATGTATTTGGGAATGATGCCCGCGATGCAGGCGCTCGTGCAGATCATGCCCTTGGCATGGCGGCGCAGGTTGTCGAGCGTCACGCGGGGCTTGTAGTAAAAGCCCTGCACGGCGGCCTCGGAAACCGTCTGCATCAGGTTGACGTAGCCCTCCTGGTCCTTGGCCAGGAGGATCATGTGGTAGAGCTCGGGCTTATGGTCGCGGGCAAGGGTCTCGTCCGGCGTAAAGTAGACCTCGCAGCCAAAGATGGGCTTGATGACCAGGGGCGGCTTGAGCTCGTCGATATTGCCCTTCTCGTCCCACATAGCCATGTCCTTAACGTACTGGGCATGCTCGCGCGGGTTTTCCTCGGGGTCGGGCTCCACCAGCTCGTCGCGGCGGTCCTTTTCCAAGAAGGCCTTGTCGTGGCTCCAGGTTTTGTACTCGGGCGTGTTGTGGTTAACGGCGTCGCAGGCCAGCGCCAAGTCGGGCACGCCATACATGTAGCCGTGATCGGTAATGGCCACGGCAGGCATGCCAAGCTCAACGGCACGGTTGACCATATCCTGGATACGGGTTGCGCCGTCGAGCATGGAGAAAACAGTGTGATTGTGCAGATGGACGAATGCCATGTGATGAGCTCCGATGCGGGTTCGTGTTCTGACTGAACGATTTTACCGCACGGCGCGGACGGCACCCGAACCTAGCCAAACCCACACGGCTCCTCACGCAGTTGCGGTGAAATGCGGACTGTTTGGCGGCTTTTTTGGCCAAAACAGTCCGTATTCCACCGCAAGTTATTGAGGGCTAGAGGCTGTAGGTGACCACCTGAGGCTCGCACGGGTTGGCGGGGTCGACTTGCTCCACGCGGACGAACTTGACGGTCACGGCCTCAAAGCCCGCCTTGTGCAGAACATCAGCGTAAACGCGCGCCTGCAGGGCGTGCTTCTCCTGCAGCTGTTCCGGCGTCTCGTCCGGTGTGCCGCCCGTCTTGTAGTCGATGACCAGCGCGCGTGACGAATCCGCCGGGTTCGTCGCCAAAGCATCGATGGCGCCCTCGGCATATGCACCGTAGCGAGCGATGTCCTCGTCCTCGCAGCCCAGCGAAAAGAACGGCACCTCGGCGCGAACGCACGGCCAGGCAAGCAGCTCGGCACGGACCGCCGACTTGAGCCAGCGATCCAGGGCAACGTCGAAGCGTTCGCGCTGTTCCGGCGTCAGGCGCCACAGGCGAGCCAGGGCGTCGGCACGCTCGGCGGGCAGCGCATCGGCACCCATCTCGATCAGCCACTGGCAGGCGGCGTGGAAGGCCGAGCCCAGCGCCATGGGATTGCCGGCGGGCTCGACAGCGGCCACGTCTGCATCCGCCATCTCGGAACCATCAGACTCCGCATCATCGCCAGCCTCGTCCATGGGCACATGCGCCTCGGTGGCACGGTCCTCGGACTCGGCATGCAGCGCCGCGGCAATTGACGAGTAGCTGTACGAATCGCGCACCGGATACGGGCAGATGCCCATGCGTACGCCCACCGCTTGGGGATGCACGAGCTCGAACGCATCGGGTTCGGGGTCGGCAGGACCGGGGACGATTGTACTGGCCGAATCGTCGGCAGTATCTGTATCGACATCGCCGCGAACAAGCCTGCCCTCGGCATCCAGCGAAGCGTTGGCCTCAAACGCCTGCTCGCCAAAGGAAAAGTCCGCGAGCGAAATGAGCTCGTAGTCGCCCGGCTGGGAGTTGTCGAACACCAGGCGGTCGGCATCGAGCTGCGGCATGTCCAGAGCGTCGGTAGGCAGAATACGACGCAGCACGTCATAGGTCAGATCGGTCTCGACGTCGAAGGTCGGCGCGCACAGCTTGCCGCGGCTCACGCCGGCATCCATCGCCAAGATCACCAGCTCTCGCGCACGCGTCATGGCAACATAGAGCAAGCGGGCCCGCTCCTCGAGCGAAAGCTGCAGGTCGTCGTCGCGCAGGCGGGCAAATGCCTCGGCGGGAGAGCCCGTCGCACAGACGTCCTCCATGAGCTCTGGCGGCAGCCACAACGACGTGCCCTTGCCCTTAAACGCATGCTCAAACTGCTTTTTGACGTCGTCGCCCTTCACAAAGGTTCCGTCGGCGAGCTTAACGCCGTCGAAGCGTGCCGGCAGCGCCACGATCTGCGCTCCGCCCTCGACGCGACCCATCTGTGCCGCACCCGAGGACTTACGCACGCCAAAACACTCGGCAACCGCTACGACCGGATACTCCAGACCCTTGGACGCATGCACCGTCATGATGCGTACCGCGCCGTCGCCCTCCTCGTTGAGCGCGCCCGGGGCCTCCTTGCCCGCCAAGAAGCGGTCGAAGGCGAGCGCAATGGAGCGCGGCGAGTTGCCGAGCTCGGCCTCTGCCTCGGCCACGGCGTCGAGCGCCTTGAGCACGTTGGCGGCAATGGCCTTGCCCTCGGGACCACGCTGTGCCAGACGTACAAACCAGCCGGAGGCGTTGACCACGTCGCGCGCGATGGCGGCGAACGAATCGCGGCCCACGCGACGGAGCGCATACCGCAGCACCTCGCGGGCGCGCGTCACGAGCGGCAAGTCTTGCAAACCCGGCACATCGGAATCGCTCATGATGCCCACGTCGATGTTGCGGCGCGAGGTTTCCCCCGTCTGGTCGTCCAGCTTGGTCGCCAGCGCCAGGAACTCCTGAGCGCCGAGCGCAAACATCGGCGAGGCCAGCAGCGGCATAAGACCCTGCGCCGTATCGGCCGGGTTAGCAAGCGCGCACACCAGGGCACGCACCGTCTGCACCTCGGCTGCCTGGGCAAAGACCGAGCCGCCTGCGATCACGCAGTCGAGCCCCTGGTCGCGGAAGGCCTGCGCATAGACATCGGCGTTGGTCATGCGGCCCAGCAGCAGGACCATGCTGCCCTGGGGCTGGCCCGCTTTAACGAGTGCTTGGAATCGCTCCGCAATCGCACGAGCTTTCGCCTGCGTTCGCTCCTGCGTACTGCCACCGGCAACGAAAATCGCCTGGCGGCGCGATGCCTTCGCCTTGAGCTTGTCCTCGCGTTCGTCGCTCGGTTCAAGATCCAAGAACCCCTGCATCAAACCACCGGTGTCGCCGTCAAAGACGCGCGCCACATAGCGCAGCACCTCGTCGTGGCTGCGGAAGTTGCGTACAAGCTTGACGAGCTCGCCGGCGGGGGCATCGGACGTGGCGACCGTCTCGGACGCCGTCGTCGAACCCACCTTGCGCTCCTGGCGACGGAATACCTCGACCTCGGCACCACGGAAGCGGTAGATCGACTGCTGCGCATCGCCTACGGTGCACAGTGCGCGCTCCCCCGCGCCCGTCAGGTGACGGATCAAATCGACCTGCATCTGGTCGGTATCCTGGAACTCATCGATCATGACCATCTTAAAGCGACCCTCATAGGCCGCTCGGATGGCGGGATAATCGCGCAGCGCCTCGTACGCCATGCGCAGCAGGTCGTTGTTATCAAGCGCGGACTGGTCAGCCTTGAGCGCGCGGTATTCCGCCTCCACAGCACGAGCAAGCCCCGCCAGCGCATCGAGCGCGGGACCACCGCAGGCCAGCACGATATTGATAAACGCATCGGCAGCCTCGGCCTTGAGTAGCTCCACCTGCTCCTTAGAAAACGCCTTGCTCGCCCGAGGCATGCTGCACGACATCATGAGTCGCGCCGCATCCTCCATGGTTTTGCCGCTCGCCTCAAACGCGTCGATGGCATCGAGTGCCACCTGCGCTTTCTCGGTCGCGGCCTTGCTTGCGCCCAGCGCCGCACGATAGGCATCGGCGAGTGCCGAGGTATCGGCCTGGCCGCGCGCCACGCACACGTCGTCCATACCGCCCGGCAGCTGGCTCGAGAGCTCCAGCAGCTCACGCACCAGCCCTTTAATGGTGGTACCGGCGCCAAACGGCCCACCCTCGCCCGCCATGGGATACCAAGCGTAGAGGGCCTTAAGCGAAGCGGCGAGCTCGGGGGCGGCATCGGGCGCCGTCGCGCGGGCCAGCACATGCTCAACAGCCTGGTCCATAAGCTCGTCGGTATCGGTGAGCACCGTGAACTCGGGATCGATGCCCAGCTCCAACGCATGTGCGCGCAGGATACGCGAGCACATGCCGTGAATGGTCGAGATCCACGCATCGTCGACGGTCAGGGCTTCCTCGTCCATGCCCTCGTCGATGAGCGTGCGGCGCACACGGTCACGGATCTCGGCCGCGGCGTCTTTGGTAAAGGTAATGGCGAGCACCTGGTCCAGATGCTCAACGAACGGACCGGATTCGGGCGAGAGCGCGTAGACGATGCGGCGCGTGAGGGTAAAGGTCTTGCCCGAACCGGCACCCGCCGAGACAAACAGCGGACGGTCGAGCGTTTTGACGATCTGCAGCTGTTGCGGCATCAAAGTCGAAAGATCCATGGTCTACACGTCCCTTCTTACAAACGTTCCTTCGTGGTTATACGAGCAGCGCGCATGCGCGGCCTGAGCCGACGTCGGGTCGACGGCGGCAACGTCGCCTGCCTCGAGTTCGTGCAGGCGCTCGGCGATGCCGGCCTCCACGCGATCGAGCAGGGCGTCGAAGTCCATGCTGCCACCCTCGCCGGGAAAGCCCTTCTTAAGCCCCGGGATGCGGCCGTCGCCGCGCTCTTCCTCGAGCAGCTCGGCACTCGCGGCGCCGCGCAGCGCCGGTTTGCCGCCCTTGGTCGAAAAATAGAGCGCCGCACGGGCATCCAGATCCAGCGCCCGGCGCATGGCCTGCGCATAGATAAGCGTCTGGGTATGGGGCGGCAGCCACCGCGGGTCGTCGATGGCGGCCTCGCCCGATTCCTCGTCGCGCACCGTGGGGTCGGCGAGTTTAAACTCCTCAACGCCCGTGCGATGCTTGTAGTCGATTACCACGGCGCGATTCTCGGCATCCACATCCACGCGGTCGATGCGCCCGCCGAGCGGCCAGCCGGCATACTCGACCTGGAGCTCGTTGAACGCAAACTCCAGGTAGCGCGGCGCGAAGGGCGCGAGCGCCTCGGACTCGTAGGCAAGAACGCCCTCCAGCTGCGGCAAAATCTCGGCCACCTGGCGCTCCTCCACCGGGGAGAGCGGCACGAGCGGGCCCTCGGTACCGCGCTTGCCCGCATGCTCGGCCAAGGTCTCGTCAAAGACCTCGCGCAGCAGCTCCTTCGCGCGTGGCAGATTCATGGGTGTCACGCGCTCCATGCCCTCCTGGGGCAGACGGGCATGCAAGTGTTCCAGCACGTCGTGGACAAAGTTGCCCTTCTCCATATTGCCAAAGCCAGCGTCGATCGACTGGGGCTTCACGCGGTACGAGACGAACCAGCATAGCGGGCAGGTCGAATAGGCCTCGATCTGCGAGGCAGACGTCAGGCGCGGCACCAGCGGCGCATCCTCGCCCTCGCCATCGCGACGACGCAGGACCAAATACGGAATGGCTTCATCGCTCAGGTGCTGAGGAGCTTCGCAGGTCACGCGCTCGCGCCTAAGACCTTCGCCTGCCGCGGGATCGAAGTCCCTTACGATATCGCCCTCACCCACACACTTCGCCTTGTCGGCGCCAACGGCCTTAGCGTCGTCAGCGGCCTTGTCGGCGTCAGCGGCCTTGTCGGCGTCAGCGGCCTTAGCATCGTTAGCGGCCTCGGCATGCGCCCGCAACTCGGTCCACACGGCCGCCGGATAGCACTCGCGCGCCTGACGATCGTGGGTCACACGGGCGAGCGTAACCGGACCACGCGACGCTTGTATCGCGCGGCCAAAGCGTGCGCGCAGCAAGGCCGCAGGCTCAAGCGTCACGCCCTCGCGACCGAGGCTCGCCGTCAGCGTTGCCAGCGGGCCCTCCTCATGTGAGAGCGGATAACTGTCCAGGTCGACGTCGGCAAACAGCACGGCATCGTAGCTATCGGGGCGCAGGGCCGCCGCATCGGCAAGCGAAGTAAAGCGAACCTGGGCACGTGGCGCACGGTCAACCTCGTAGGTCTCGTAATCGTAGGCGGTGCTACGCTTGTCCACCTTGGTGCGAATGCCATCGAGCACGGGCACGGTCGCGGCCTGCGACACGTCGAGCGCGCGAGCATCGTTCATAAGGATGTCGATCGCGTGGCGCAGCAGGGCCACCTCCGCCTGGCGACGGGCCTGGCCGTCGAGACCACCAAGCGCGCGATCGGGCAGTGCCTCGGCAACGGCAAGCATGGCCTTGAGCGCCGTCACGGGCTTGTCACGCCACAGCGCCTGGAACACGTCCGAGACCACGCACGGCACGTTCTTAAACCAGTTCTCGTCGCTCGCCGCCTTGCGCGCGCCCCTCACCTGGCCTTGGACGCTCTGCAGCAGGCTCTTAACGCCCGCGGTAGTCTTGCTGCGCGAGAGACGCATATTCTTATCGAAGGTACGGGCATTGACGGCATCAGCGCCCGAAAGCGGACTGTAAATCCAGTCGGTAAGCTCCGGCGCGGGCCACCACTCAGTCTTAGAAGCTGCCCCTTCGTCGGCGGCCTTCATACGCTCGATCAGGTTGGCGAGCGCCGTGAACTGCCTGCCCGCAATGGATTGAGAAAACGCCGTGAACTCAACTGTCTCGGCAGCGATATGACGGGCCGCCAGACGAGAGGCGAGCTCACCGAACAGCTGGGGTGCCCGGGCAGAAACAACGAGCACGCGCACGGGGTCAGCGGGCGTTGCAGTAGCTTTATCGTCCTTGGACTCCTTGTGCGTTTTCACCAACGTATCGATGGCGTCCGCATAAGCATGGGCACGGGCATGGGGGCCGGCGACCTCAATAAAGGCAGGCTGAGCGGCGGTCCCGCAAGCGGCATCAGACGCGACGGCGTCCTCCCTCAGCGGCGCGGCCTCGAACAGCACACCGCGGGCATCAAATGCCGCGGCAAGCTCCTCGCGCATCGCCGCCTGCTCGCAGGCAAGCAGTACGACGACCTCCCCCCCATTGTTCGCCACGGCAGACAGCAGCTCGAGCAGGCCGTGCGTAATCGACGTGATACCGCGCACGCATACGGCGCGGGTGCACGCCGGCAGGTTATCGGCCAGGGCATCGGCCATAATGTCAGCCGCCTCGCAGGGCTCGACCATATCTCGACGGTCCAAACCACCCGCGTAGGCACGCAAAAGCTCGAACACACGAGCCTCGGCATCGCTTTTTGGCTCAGGCTGGCAATTGTTGCCACGGCATCGCTCGGCCGTCGTCCCCGCAACGCCCGGCAACACGTCGCGGGCCATGCGCGCAAGCATGCGCACTGTGCCCTGGCTGCGCGAAAGCGGCTGCAGGTCGGCATCGTCGAGACGCGTGACCATGTCCGAGAACAGCATCTGACGCTGCAGGTTGTCGACGAAACCGCGCCCGTCGCCCAAAAGCTCCCAAAGCGAGCGAAGCCACGATGTAGGCGTTTTGTAGTCAATACCCAGCGAAATCCCGGCTTCCGCCGCATCATGGCGACACAGGTCGAGCTCGGCAAACGTTGACGCCAGAAGCACGGCACGTCCATGGCGGGCAATAAGGTCGGCAAGCAACGCCGACTCGGCATCGCTCAAATCCGTGCCGGCATTGGTGGTATAGATTCGAACAGGCATGGTCCTCCGCTCAAACTGTTCGCAATAATCAATGTATCCATCCTACCCGCCCACGCGGACAGATTTGCCCCACGCCAACAGATTTGATCCCTTGGGGACGGAGGAAAACGGATCACCGAAGGGGTCAGTCTAACCCGGTGATCCGTTTTCCTCCGTCCTTAAGGGATCAAAAAACCGCCCCCGGAGGAGCGGTTTTGCACAATTCGTTTTTGGCGCGGCCTACTCGCCATCCTCCAGCTTAATGAGGATTTTGCGGTAGCCACCGTACTCGCCGTTGAGCGCCTTGGACACACGGCTCACCGTGGTGGACGAAGCGCCGGTACGCGCCTGAACCTCAACATAGGGCTCGCCCTCGTCCAGATAACGCGCGACCTGCAGACGCTGCGATAGATCGCAAATCTCGCGCGGCGTGCAGATATCGGTCAAAAACGCTTGGATATCTTTCTCGTCGTCCAAAAGGCTAAATGCGTGGACCAGCTGCTTGACATCAGGCTTGTCAAACATGTTCTCGATATTCATCGATCACCGCCAAACCCGCCAAAAGGCATCGAAGTTGATACTGACATCGGGCATCGTTCGCCCGTTCTATGCAATAGGGCAACGCCTGTGGCTTTTGCCCGTAGCAGTTTAGCACACCACCAAACTAAAGCGACAAAACTCTCTGCCAGCGGCGCGTTTTCTAGGACGAACGCCGTTTTGAAACCGAATGCGCACGCAAGCTCCACGAATATCTGAGACAATGGGCGCCCAAACAGAGCCGTGCCCGAGCATCTGTCCGAGTTGCAAAGGCATGTGCCTCTCACGCTCCCTCACCACGCCATGCGCAAGAAAGGATTCACACCATGCGCTTTATGCTCAACTGGCTTTTGACCTCAATCGCCATCGCGATCGCAACGTTTCTCGTCCCCGGCATTCAGCCCTTCGGCATGGCCGACGCCTGGGTCTGCTTTGCCTTCGTGGGACTGTTCCTCAACATCGTCGACTCGCTCGTTAAGCCGTTCCTGACGGTCATCTCGCTGCCACTCACTATTATCACGCTTGGTATTTTTCAGCTTGTGGTCAACAGCTTTATGCTCGAGCTGGCCAGCTACCTGTCGGTCAATCTGCTGGGCGCGGGTATCTCCATCGCCAGCTTTGGATCGGCGTTTATGGGCAGCATCCTGGTATCCATCATGCGCAGCATTCTCGACAGCATCGCCAGGAACTAAAGCGACCGGATACGGGCCGCCACAACACGCCAAAACGAAGGCCGTCCATCGCAACGATGGGCGGCCTTGTCATTTGCCAAGCCTCAGAGGACAAGAAAATCTACCATTTCTGCCCCGTCCCCCAATAGCAGGTGGGGCTAGATGACGTAGTCGTAGCCCTCGTTGGGGGCAACGAGCGTATCGAGTGTCACGCCGTCGAGGTAGTCGTTGATGAGCTTGTCCAGGTTCTTCCAAACATCGAGTGTAGGACACTCATCAGATCGCGAGCAACCTTTGCAGTCGCCGTCCAGGCATGCGACCGGTGCTAGGCTACCCTCGGTCAGGCGCAGGATCTCGCCCACCGTGTACTGCTCGGGCGGGCGCGTGAGCACGTAGCCGCCGCCCTTGCCGCGCATGCCCGAGAGCATATTGGCGCGCACGAGCGTAGCCAAAATGTTCTCCAAATATTTCTCCGAAATCCCCTGACGCGCGGCGATCTCTTTGAGGGGAATGCGGCCTGCCGCCTGATGCTCGGCCAAGTCGACCATAACGCGCAGGGCATATCTGCCCTTTGTGGAAACCAACATATATATTGCTGCCTTTCGGTCTTTTAATTCGTAGAAATTCTAGCCGAAAAATTGGTTTTGAAAATACCTATTCCCGTCAAGATGGTTAATCGACTCGTAATAATCTTCTATTTCCTATTGCATTACTAGGCTTTAGTGCCTACTATGCTTGCCAACAGCAAAACGAACAACCCATAAGGTTTGTGGGTTTCGTTGCTACACACACCGTAAAACCACACGGTATCCAGTCATTTGAACACTTTGGAGGTTCACCATGAGCAATGTGTACACATCCATTGATCAGCTTATCGGCCACACTCCGCTTCTGGAGCTCACCCACTTTGAGGCCGATGAGGACCTCAAGGCCCGCGTGCTCGTCAAGCTGGAATACTTCAACCCCGCCGGATCCGTTAAAGACCGCGTCGCCAAGAACATGATTGACGAGGCCGAGAAGGCAGGCAAGCTCGTGCGTGGCGGCGACTACACCATCATCGAGCCCACGAGCGGCAACACCGGCGTCGGCATCGCCTCGGTGGCGGCCGCCCGCGGCTACAAGGTGATCATCACCATGCCCGAGACCATGTCCGTCGAGCGCCGCAAGCTGATGCAGGCATACGGTGCGCAGCTCGTGCTCACCGACGGCTCCAAAGGCATGAAGGGCGCTATCGCCAAGGCCGAAGAGTTGCAGAAGGAGACCCCCAACAGCATCATCGCCGGCCAGTTTGTGAACCCCGCGAACCCGGCCATTCACAAGGCCACGACCGGCCCCGAGATCTGGGACGACACCGACGGCAAGGTCGACATCTTCGTCGCCGGCGTCGGCACCGGCGGCACCGTGACCGGCGTGGGCGAGTTCCTCAAGGAGCAAAACCCCGAGATTCAGGTCGTCGCCGTCGAGCCCGCCACCTCCCCGGTGCTCTCTAAGGGCCAGGCCGGCCCGCACAAGATCCAGGGTATCGGTGCCGGCTTTGTGCCCGACGTCCTCGACACCCAGGTCTACGACGAGATCATCCCCGTCGAGAACGACGACGCCTTTGCCACCGGCCGCGCCGTGGGCCACAAGGAGGGCGTGCTCGTGGGCATTTCGTCCGGCGCCGCCGTGTGGGCCGCACTGCAGCTGGCCAAGCGCCCCGAGAACGAGGGCAAGACCATCGTGGCGCTGCTCGCCGACACCGGCGAGCGCTACCTGTCCACGGCACTCTTCCAGGACTAGAGCTCTCGTTCTTAGAACGAGTCCAAGGCACGCCGGTCTCCCCTCTCTTCTGGCAGCCTGAGCTCATCCCAACAGGGTGTCCCACAGGACGCCCGAACTTGCTACAATGTCTGCGGCGCGGAACCAGCCTCCCGCGCCGCTTTTCTTTTTTGGCCACATGCCACCAAGGAGAACCTCCCCATGCACAACAAGCGCGTGCTCGTCGCCATGAGCGGCGGCGTCGATTCCAGCGTGACCGCGTATCTGCTCAAAAGTCAGGGTTACGAATGTGTCGGTGCCACCATGCGCCTCACCTGCCCCGCGCCCGATCCCACCACGGGCATGAGTAAGGTCGACCGCGACATCGCCGATGCAAAGGCCGTCGCCGAGCGCCTGGGGATACCCCATCACGTGCTCGACTTGCAGCAAACCTTCGACCGCAACGTTGTCGAGCGTTTTATGAACGCCTACCAGGAGGGGCTGACGCCCAATCCGTGCATCATCTGCAACCGCCATATTAAGTTTGGCGCGTTGCTGGATGCGGCGCTGGATATGGGCTGCGACTACATCGCCACAGGCCACTATGCCAAAACGAGCCAGGCGCCCGACGGCACCTGGCAGCTGCATCGCGGCGAGGACCCCAAAAAGGACCAGAGTTACTTTTTGTATTCGCTCACGCAGGAGCGCCTGGCGCACACGATCTTTCCGCTGGCAGGCCTAGACAAAGAGCGCGACGTGCGCCGCATAGCCGCCGAGCAGGGCTTTACCAACGCCCAGAAGGCCGAAAGCGAGGACATCTGCTTTATTCCAGACGGTGACTACGCGGGCTATATCGAGCGCCGTTGCGAACATCCCGCTGCACCGGGCGACATTGTGTGGCGCGACGGCAGCGTGGTCGGGCGCCACAACGGCGCGCTGCGCTACACCATCGGCCAGCGCAAGGGCCTGGGCGTCGCGATGGCGCATCCCGTGTACGTAACGGGTGTCGACGCCGTCAACAACACCGTACATCTGGGCGAGGCAGAGGACCTGACGGCCACGGCGCTCACGGCCAACGACTGGATCTGGAGCGCCCCTGCCGACCGCATGGAGGCCGAGCTGGATGCCGGCGGCATCCGCGTGGGCGCCAAGTACCGCTACCGTCAAAAGGACCAGGCAGCAACCCTTACACGTGGCGAAGACGGGCAAATGCTGCTAACTTTTGACGAGCCACAGCGAGCCATCGCCCCCGGCCAGGCAGTCGTCGTCTACCGCGGCGACATCGTCCTGGGCGGCGGCACCGTTACGTCAGCCATCAAATAACAGCTCCCCGCCACCGCAAGTTATAGAGGACGCCCCGGCTGGCATCGCTGCAACAACCGGGGCGGCAGGCTCGATGAGCATTGTCGATGCGTCTAGCGCTGAACGTAGGCACGAACCAGCTCGTAGGTATTGCGCACGCCGTCGATGTGGCTGCGCTCGTAGTTGTGGCTCGCGTACACGCCGGGGCCGATCAGACCATGGCGAATGTCGTAGCCGGCCGAGAGCGTGGCCTCGACGTCCGAGCCGTAATGCGGGTACACGTCGATGGCGTAATCGAGCTCGAGCTCGCGCGCGATGTTGGACAGCGTGGTTACCAGGTCGTAGTTGTAGGGGCCACCCGAATCCTTAGCGCAAATCGAAACCATGCGCTCGGTGCAGCCCAGGTCGTCACCCACGCAGCCCATGTCCACGCTGATCATCTCGCGCGTGTCAGCCGGCACAAAGGCACCGCCGTGGCCGACCTCCTCGTACACCGTAAAGAGCAGCGAAACCTTGCGCGAAAGGGTCACCTCGCCGTCAGCAACGGCGCGGGCCAGACCCAGTAGAATCGACGCCGACAGTTTGTCATCCAGGAAGCGACTCTTAATGTAGCCGCTCTCCGTCACCGTGGTACGCGGATCCATAGCGATGATATCGCCCGTCTGAATACCCAGCTCAAGCACGTCGTCCTTACTGTCGACATTCTCGTCGAGCAAGATCTCCATGTTCTTCTCGATGGTTTTGACCGGCTCATCGGCCACATGCGCCGAAGGCTCGGTATTGAGGACCACACCCGTGTAGTTATTGCCATCGCGCGTATAAACGGTGCAGTTCTCGCCATCGGCCGTAGACCACTGATGCCCGCCGAGCGTCGTGGGACGCAGGCGACCATTGTCCTTGATGGAGCGCACCATAGCGCCCAGGGTATCGACATGGCTCGCCAGGACAAGCGGCTCGCCCTCACCACCAAGCTCAACCAACACGTTGCCCTTATTGGAGCGCTCGGGGCCAAAGCCCATATCGCGCAACGTTTCCATTAGATAGTCAGTAGCCGCACGGGTATAGCCCGTAGGCGAGGCAATAGAAGTCAGCGTCTTAAGCTGGTCAGTAATAAAACCAAGCGTAGAATCCATTTGGGACACCATCCACAACTCCAAAGTCAACATCCCGTAATCAGTAAAAGCCCCAACAACGATACCATCACGCACAAATATTTACCCAGCGAGATGACCCATCGAGCTCTTCCGAACAGCGCCCGCCACGACAACGAGCCGGCGGGCCCCGCCCGTTAGCCCCAGAATCTTTCCGCAGGACAGAAGGAGGCCCCGCCGCACGTAGTGCGCAGCGGGGCCTCCGACATGTCCGAGGACGATTCTGGGGCTAACGGGCGGGGCCCGCCGAACCAGGTTAAGCAGCCGGGCAGATCTTCTTGAAGAGCTCGATGACGTCGTCGAGCGTCGCCTCGCGCGGGTTGCCCGGGAAGCAGGCGTCAGCCATGGCGTCCTTGGCCAGGACCTCGATCTCGTCGGCCTTCATGGCCTCGCAGACATGCGGGATGTTCACGTCGGCGGAGAGCTGCTTGACGGCGGCGATGGCGGCGTCGGCAGCCTCGTCGGTGCTCATGCCCGTGGTGTCAACACCCATGGCAACGGCAACCTTGGCCAGGCGCTCGGCGCAAACCGGCTTGTTGAACTCCATAGCGATCGGCAGCAGCATGGCGCAAGCGACGCCGTGCGGGGTGTCGTAGTGAGCGGACAGGGTGTGAGCCATGGCGTGGTCGATGCCCAGGCCGACATTGGAGAAGCCCATGCCGGCGACATACTGGCCAAGAGCCATGCCCTCGCGGCCGGAGCCGGGCTGACCGGACTTGGCCTCGGCAACGGAGTCGCGCAGGTTCTCGCTGATCAGCTTAATAGCCTCAAAGTGGAACATGTCGGAGAGCTCCCAAGCGCCCTTGGTGGTGTAGCCCTCGATAGCGTGGGTCAGAGCGTCCATGCCGGTGGAAGCGGTCAGGCCGGCGGGCATGGAAGCCATCATGTCGGGGTCGACGACGGCGACCTCGGGGGCGTCGTTGGTATCGACGCACACGAACTTGCGGACCTTCTCGGGGTCGGTGATAACGTAGTTGATGGTCACCTCGGCAGCGGTACCGGCGGTCGTCGGCACGGCGATGGTGAACACAGCGTGGTTCTTAGTCGGAGCAACGCCCTCGAGGCTGCGGACATCGGCGAACTCGGGGTTGTTGATGATGATGCCGATAGCCTTGGCGGTGTCCATGGAGGAGCCACCACCGATGGTCACGATAGCGTCAGCCTCGGCGGCCTTAAAGGCCTCGACGCCGTCCTTGACGTTCTGGATGGTGGGGTTGGGCTTAATCTCGGAGTAGAGGCTCCAAGCAATACCGGCGGCGTCGAGCTCGTCGGTTACCTTGGCGGTAACGCCAAACTTGACCAGATCGGGGTCGGAGCAGACGAAGATCTTCTTGTAGCCACGACGCTGGAGCTCGCCGGGGATCTCCTTGATGGCGCCAGAACCATGATAAGAAATGGTGTTGAGAACGAAACGATTAGCCATTGATAGCCTCCCATCGTGTGCGGGGCGCCCATTACGCCCCACGCTATGAGTCCCATCCTAACGCTTTTGAAACAAAAAATGCATGAGAACGTCAAAAGTGTTAAAGCGTTTCAACATAATAACGGAGCCCCAGTCCTTCCCTCCCGACTGCAGCGAAGGCTAGATTATAGGAGCAATTGCCCAAAGAATACGACCAACTCAGTCTATAAATTGTTTCTTTTTTAGCAATATATGTTTGACAATACGTTTATAAAAGGATACTTTATAGTAATTAATATGCATGCAGCAAATAGTGTCATTCATTTTGTTAGAAATTGCCCATGCGGTTATTGCAGCTGCATGTACTGCAACATACAGCGTAATTCTCCGCACGAAGCAGAAGACGGTTCCAATTCAATCGAGGCGATGACGCGTGAAGGCTACTGGTCCTAAATCGAGCAAGACGGCTACAAACGAATATCGAATCTCAATTGAAGGTAACCCTTATCCGCATGCTCTGGCTCTCGTCAACCCAGCGGGAGACAACCTCAACATCAAAAGACATGGGTTCACGGGTCCACTAGGACAGCTATTGAGTCTTAAATACACCGTTTATGACGATGCAAATGAAAAGCTCTTTACTGTCGTCGACGGTGGTTTTAGTAACATGCCCAGGGTTGCGCTCATCATCGAACACAAGGAAGTTGCGGTGTTCGATTATGGCCTAAACAGACTTGAGATGAAGTGCGTAACGAACATACCGAATTACACAATAAAAGGTAACTTCCTATTTGGAGATTACGATATATTCAGTCAACGGGAAGTGAAGCTATCTTCAGTTAACGTCCTTCAATGTGATAAACAATCGTGCTTTAACATACAGGTTTTGGATAAAGCCGAATTAGCCGCCGCAATTGGAATACCCACAGCCATTGCCCTTCTGAGGGCTCGGATTGAAGAGCATCTCGAATAAATTGCAAAAAGCAGTTCGTAACAACATTCAGGAGCTAGATAGTTTTTTTCTGGCTCCTGAAGCTGTACTACATAGAGATGAAAAATAATGCGGCAAAGGGGCTGTCTCTTTGCCGCATTCGGTTACTTTCGGCAGCCCTCTTTCCAAGCCTCGGCCGCAACCTTCCAGCGAAAACGCAAGTCGCGCTCGCGGTCGATAAACATGATGGCAAACGCGACAAACAGCAGCACGCTCGCCACGACGATGGCGTGCAGGCCCATGCGCTCAATACACCAGTTGCCCAACACGGCGCCAAACACAAAGGTAAAGATCACGCCAAAGTACAGCAGGCCGTTTTCCAAAAAGCCGCGCTTGTGGGTAATGATGTAGTCGTCCACGTTTTGCAAGGCATTACGGAGGTTGCCGATACACATGGTCGTGGCGATGCCGTGTCCATGAATCTTGCGGAAGCTCTCGACCTGCATACCGCAGGCAAACGAAGTAAGGCAGTTGGCGAGCAGGTTGAAATCGCCACCGGGAATAAAACTCACGCCCAGCAAGATGACGGCTTCAAAGAACACCGTCACCTGACGCCAGTGGATCACGCTGCCAAAACGCTCGTGTACCAGGTCGGCAAGCATAATGCCCACAGCAAACGAAACCACAGGGAAGAAGTAACGCCCCGCAAGTGCCCAATTGCCCTCCGAGATGCTCACGCCCACCAGCAGGATGTTGCCCGTCTGCGCGTTGGCGAAAACATGGTCGCGCCCAATGTACGAATACACATCCATAAAGCCACCGGCGAGCGCCAAGATGATGCCCAGCTCAATGGATTCCGATATCTGTTTGGCACGCTGCATCGTCGTGCATCCTCCTTGTTGACGACTCTCTCGTGCGTTGGCGGAAACATAGCCGCCGTTCATACTGTAACCCATTGACAACATGGCGTACGCGCGAGACGGGTTCTCCAACGCGCAGATACACAGTCTGGAAACAAACGGCGGGCGCGGCACCGACACCCGAGACCTCGTGTACTCCACCAGTCTTTTTAGCCCCGTCCTAAAAAGACTGGTTACAATTACGTGCAGCATACAAACACCGGGAGGGATCGTGGCAAAAAAGCCTCAGCACGCTCAGAACAACCAGCGCAGTCAGCAGGGCAAACAGGGCCAGCAGCAAAAGCGCGGCGGTAAGGCACAGGCCACAACCGTCAAGGCGACACCCGTCCGCCCCTGGCGTCCGGGCCGCGACAAGTTCCTCCCCGTCAGCCGCGCCGACATGGATGCGCGTGGCTGGGACCAGTGCGACTTCGTCTACATCTGCGGCGACGCCTACGTGGACCATCCCAGCTTTGGCATGGCCATCGTCAGCCGCGTGCTCGACGCACACGGCTACAAAGTGGGCATTATCTGTCAGCCCGACTGGACCGATCCCGCCAGTATCACCGTGCTCGGCGAGCCGCGCCTGGGCTTTCTGGTCTCCGCCGGCAACATGGACTCCATGGTCAATCACTACTCGGTGACCAAGCATCGTCGCCACACCGATGCCTACACCCCTGGCGGTAAAGAGGGGCACCGCCCCAACCGCGCCGTCACGGTCTACGGCAACCTCATCCGCCAAACGTTCAAGGACGCGCCCATCATCATCGGCGGCATCGAGGCGAGCCTGCGTCGTCTGGCCCACTACGACTACTGGCAGGATAAGCTCAAGCGCTCGGTGCTGCTCGACTCGGGCGCCGACATCCTCATCTACGGCATGGGCGAGCACGCGATCGTCGAGATCGCCGACGCGCTCGACGCGGGCCTGCCCGTCGACCAAATCACCTATATCAACGGCACCGTCTACCGTACCAACTCGCTCGACGAGGTCTACGACTACGACCTGCTGCCCAGCTGGGACGACCTTGCCGCCGACAAGCTCAACTACGCGCGCAGCTTTAATGTGCAGCAGCAGAACATGGATCCCATCACCGGACACCGCCTGGTAGAGCCCTACCCCAACAGCGTCTATGTGGTGCAGAACCCGCCGTCGGCGACGCTCACCACCGATGAGATGGACGAGGTTGCCGAACTCCCCTACGCACGCGATTGGCATCCCGATTACGACGCGGCAGGCGGCGTGCCGGCCTTTGCCGAGATCAAGTTTTCCATCAGCTCTAACCGCGGCTGCTTTGGTGAGTGCTCGTTTTGCGCGCTGACCTTCCACCAGGGCCGCGTGCTGCAGATGCGTAGCCACGATTCGATTATGCGCGAGGCCGAGCTACTCACGCGCGACCCCGAGTTTAAGGGCTACATCAACGACGTGGGCGGACCGACGGCCAACTTTAGCCGTCCTGCCTGCGACAAACAGCTCAAGCACGGCGTGTGCAAGAACAAGCGCTGCCTGTGGCCGAGCGTGTGCAAGAACATGGTGGTCGACGAGAGCGGCTACACGCAGCTGTTGCGCGACCTGCGCCAGCTGCCAGGCGTCAAGAAGGTCTTCGTGCGCAGCGGCATCCGCTTTGACTACACCATGGCCGACGCCTCGGACGAGTTTTTGCGCGAGCTGCTGGAACACCATGTCTCGGGCCAGCTACGCGTAGCGCCCGAGCACGTGAGCGACGCGGTGCTCTCCGTGATGGGCAAGCCGAGCCGCGCCGTCTACGACGCGTTCTGCCGTAAATTTGAACGCCTGAACCGCGAATACGGACTCAAGCAGTATGTGGTGCCGTACCTAATCTCGAGCCACCCCGGTTCAACGATGAAGGAAGCCGTGGACCTTGCCGAGGCCGTGCGCGACATGGGCTACATGCCCGAGCAGGTGCAGGACTTCTACCCCACGCCGTCCACCATGTCGACCTGCATGTACTACACCGGCGTGGACCCACGCACCATGAAGCCGATCTACGTGGCACGCGACCCACACGAGAAGGCCATGCAGCGTGCGCTCATCCAATACCGCAAGCCCGAGAACTACAAGCTCGTGCGTGAGGCGCTGGAAAAAGCCGGCCGCCGCGATCTGATTGGCTACACCAAGCATTGCCTGATTCGCCCCGTGCCGCCGCGCCCGGGCGAGACATCTGCCGGCGGGGGGCATGGCACCGGCAAGAAGGGCGGCAAGGCCCACGGTGGCGTTGGCGGCGCTGGCAAGGGACCCAAAGGCAGCAAGGGGCACGGTGGCATGTCGCGTGCGCAGAACACCGCCGGGCGCAATCGCGCGGCCCAGGGGCGACAGGGCGCCAACGGCGGCGGGCGTCGCAACTAGGGCAGCGGTGCGCTCGCTGCATCCATCCCACACGCGCGGCGCAGCGACCGCATTGCCTCAACGAGGATGACGCCGGCGATGGCGACCGTAATTGCCACGTCGAACGGCGTGTTCACAAACCAGAGCAACGTCATGAGATACGACCCGGCATTAAAGGCGAAGTGCAGCAGGATCGTGTAGCGGAGCTTTCCGGTCGTCACGAGCACCCAACCAAAGATGAGGCCAGCGGCACCCGCGTAGCAACCTTGCACCCAATTCATGTGCATAAAACCGAAGATTGCCGCCTGCAGCACAATCGCCGCGGTGATACCCCACGTGCTCGGGGCCGCCCAGGGCACCATGGCGCCGTCCTGCGCACCCGCACGACGCCGGCGCTTCCAAAGTGGGCGGCACTGCGGATTAAACGCTCGAAGCGAAAACTCAAAAATAATGCCGCGTACCAGCAGCTCTTCACAAAATGGGGCGCCGAGCACCGTAGTCAGGACGGCGAGATAGCTGGTGTCGCCCATGCCTGTTTCCTCGACAAGCTCGCTGTAGTCGGCCGCAGCCTCGGGCAACAGCGACAGCACGGCGTCGGTCACGTAGCCAACGACCACCTGCAGGGCAAGGCCGATCACGATAACGCAGGCGATGCGCTTCCACGCCCCACGCGCTCCC
The DNA here is from genome assembly GCF_003468085.1 of Collinsella sp. AM41-2BH. Lineage (NCBI taxonomy): Bacteria > Bacillati > Actinomycetota > Coriobacteriia > Coriobacteriales > Coriobacteriaceae > Collinsella > Collinsella sp. AM41-2BH. The sequence continues at coordinate 259,466 of NZ_QSGH01000001.1, read as the reverse complement.
CCGCCGAGCGGATGCGCGCATTGCCGGCGTGCCATAAACGAACGCGGCCACAGATAACGCCACCACAGCAGCGCCATTAAAAACGATGCCGTCTGCGCGACAGCCTGAAGCAATTGAATATCGAGGCCGTCAATCGAAAAGCCCATGAACACCGATGCGACGCCCAGAGCGGAGAACAAAACCACGCTCAGGGCGATATCGGCAGCGACGACGCCAAAACAGGCAAGCGCCCAAATCATCGCATTGAGCATGCCAACCTCCTCAAAACCCGGCACTTAGGGACGTTCCTTAACTGCCGGCAGAAAAGGAACGTCCCCAAATGCCGGCAGTTTGGGACAGTCATTATTGATGAGAATCGGGCGCAGTGCCAAAAGCCCCGTTGGGCGAGATGTCAAACGGGAAGGTGCCGCAGCGATTGAACGCGGCGATAAACATGCGGATGGCGTTGGACGGCGTGGTGCCCACGAGCTGGGTTGCCGCCGCGAAGGCTGCCTTCTCCTCGGGCAAGACCTTCGCGACTACGGGGGTCATGTGTTCTGCCATGGCGCTTCCTTTTTGAAACGACGGTAGTGCGGATAGATGCGGGCCACGCGGCTGGGCGACGGGCTGTGAAGGCAACCCGATTGGCCCGCATCTGGAGTTTGTTTCTACGGCGTTGGTATTACTTGGTATTCCTAAGTATTACCCCGCAGATAGAATACCACACCCGACCCCATGGGGACGAAGGAAAACGGATCATTTTGTTGCTGAGTTAGTATTTAGAGCGTGATGATATCCGAGATATCGAGGGCCTGAGCGTCGGCGACATCGTGCGTGGCAAGCAGGAGCATGCGGCCGTCGAGCAAGTCGAGCACGACCTCGGCGCATGCGTCGCGCGCAGCGGTATCTAAACCGGTAAAGGGCTCGTCAAGAATCACCGCGCCGCCCGGACACAGCAGGGCTCGAGCGATCTCGACACGACGGCGCTGCCCGCCCGAAAGCTCGGCCACGCGAGCATGCACATCGACCCCCGGCACCAGCAAGCGCAACAGGGCCGCAGCACTCGAGGCGTCCACGCGTGCATCGGCGCACACCAGCACGTTATCCAGCGCCGAGGCGGACTCGACCAAGCGTGCATCCTGAAACACCATCGAGCACGGTGCGCACTCCCCTGCCGCAAGGGCAAGGAGCGTCGACTTACCCGCACCCGAGGCGCCCATCACACAGATACGCCCACCCGCGGGCACGTTGAGCACCAGCCCGTCGAGCGCCGGCGCCCAGGGCGCGCGATCGCCCACGGCAAGCGCAAGCTCCGCTGCAGCGCCATCGCCCGCAGCCCTCGCACGCCCGCGCAGCCCATGCCCATGCGCCCGCACGGCCGCACCCCACGCCACGGGCCCCGAAACCCGCAGCAGCCACACCAGCACGCGCTCGCACGCCCATGAGGCGGCAACGACCAGCACGGTCCACGCCAGCAGATCAGCCGTCTCAATCAAAAGCTTCGCCTGATAGATGCGCTCACCCACGGTGCCCACCGCCATGCCGATCAGCTCGGCTGCCACACCGGCCTTCCAGCTCATGCCGATCACGGCACGCGCACACGAAAGCACAAACGGCAGGACTTCGCGCCAGGTATGGGCGCAAAACAGTCGCCAGCCGCGCACGCCATGCAGACGGAACATCTGCTCCAGTGGCTTATCCACCTGCGACAAGCCTTCGACCAGTGAGAAATATACGCCCGGCAGCGCCATCAAAAAGACCGCCGCGATGCTCACACGTGCCGACCCCAACCAAATAAGCAGCAGGACCACCACGCAGGCAACCGGCGTCGCCTTAACAAACGAAAGCGCCGGCGCCACCAAGCGGGCAAACGCCCGCGACCGTACAGAAATCCCGGCCAACAAACCGCCGCATACCGCGGCAAGCGCCAGCCCGCCCAGTATCCGCGCGCCCGAGCCCGCCAGAATCGCCCACGTGCCGGCATCGCATATCAGGCGCAGCAGCGCCAAGGCAACAGCACCCGGCCCCGGCAAAATCAGCGGCTGCGCCACCAGCGCCGCCACCAGCATCCACACGGCAAGCCAAAAGGCGGCGACGGCACCTGCTGCCGACACCGCCTTCATACGCTCTGTCATTTGTCGAGCAAACGCACGCACGGGCTACTCCATGTAGTAGAAATCATCGGCCGGGAGCTTACCGCCCACGGCGCTCGCGTCCGCATCGGCCAGCACCTGCAGGTACCCACAGAGCGCCGCCTTCATATCCTTGCCCGTCTGGCAGACAAGCATGCACCCGGGAATCGCCTTCTCGGCGATCTTGGCGTTGTCCACGATGCCGGCATCGACCACGGCCTGCGCCCAGTCTGCCGGCGCCGCATTGACAGCCTTAACGCTCGCCGCATGGCAGCTCAAGAACTCCGCAACGGCCTCGGGATGCTCCTCGGCAAAGGCACGGCGCACCACGGTCACGCCCGTCAGCAAACGGGAGCCCGTGTCACCCGCGAGCTCGTCCCACACATCGGTCAGGCTCACCGGTGCCGACAGCTTGCCCTCGCTCTTGGCGATGGCAGCGGTCTTGAATGGCTCCGGCAGCACGCCCACGGCGGACGGGTCGGCAAGCAGGGCCGACAGCACCTCGGTGGGTTCGCTCTTAAACTCGAGCGTCACTTGACCGGTCAGGCCCGCGCGCTCCAGCAGGTAGTTCATGACGTACTCCGGCGTGGTGCCCTTGCCCGTCATGTAGACGGTACGACCCGCCAGATCGCCAAACGAGGCCACGCCTGCGTCGCCCGTCACAACGTTCAGCACGCCCAGCGTGTTGATGTCGATGACCTGCACCGCACCCTCGGTCTTGTTGTAGAGCACGCTCGCCAAGTTGGCCGGCACCAGGGCAATGTCGATATCGCCCTGAATGACCTTGGGCACAATCTCGTCGGCCGCGGCGCTGATCGCAAAGTCGAACTCATTGTCCGTCTCGCCATCGGCAGCCTGGTCCATAAACTGCACCAGACCGATCGACGTCGGTCCCTTGAGCGAGGCAACGCGCACCTCGACCGACTCAGCGGCAGCGCCACTCGCCGCAGACCCAGCAGCCGAACCCGCAGAAGACCTCGCCCCCGCAGCTCCGCCGCCACAGCCAACCAGCGCAAGCGACAACGCGCCCGCGGCAAGCGCCGAGGCAAATCCCCGGCGCGACATTTCAAAATCAAACGCGCGCATCGCTAGCACGTCCCCTCGTTAGGCATCGTCCATGCGTGATGGTCGGTATGCAGCAATCCCTCGGCCAGCGGCGACAGCGGCGCACCCAAGAACTCGCGATAGCACGCCTGGACATCGGGATTCTCGTGCGAGAAGCGAATCTTGGCGTTCGCATCGAGGCCCCACAGTACCTGGCCGCGCTCGGCTGCCAGCTCACAGCCGTCATGGATGGGCTGACCGCCGCCACCGACGCAGCCGCCCGGGCATGCCATAACCTCAACGAAGTCATAACTCACGCGGCCGTCGCGAATCGCGTCGAGCAGACGGGCAGCGTTTCCCAGCCCGTGTGCCACGGCGACGCGCACCTTGGTGCCATCGATATCGGCCACGGCTTCCTTCCAGCCGTCCAGGCCGCGCACGTCGGTAAAGAAGTCGGCGTCGGGGTTCTCGCCCGTCACCAGGTAATATGCCGAGCGCACGGCGGCCTCCATCACGCCGCCCGTGGCGCCAAAGATCACACCCGCGCCCGTGCCAAAGCCCAGCGGCGTATCGAGCGGCTCCTCGACCAGCGTGCCGACGCTCACGTGGCTTGCGCGGATCATGCGTACCATCTCGCGCACCGTCAGCGCAACGTCCACGTCGGGCGCGCCGTCCTCGCCCACCATGCTCGACAGCGCACACTCGGCCTTTTTGGCCGTGCACGGCATCACGGACACCACAAACAGGCGCTCGGGCTCCACGCCCAGAACCTTGGCGTAATAAGTCTTGGCGACAGCGCCAAACATCTGCTGCGGCGACTTGGACGTGGACAGGCTGTCGACAAACTCCGGATAGCGCGCCTTCACAAAGCGTACCCAGCCCGGGCAGCAGCTCGTGAACATGGGCCAGCCGCGGCTGTCGCCCTCGCCCTTGGCGGCCTTACCCAGGCGCTCGAGCAGCTCGGAGCCCTCCTCCATAATGGTGAGGTCGGCCGAGAAATCAGTATCGAACACGTACTCAAAGCCCACACGGCGCAGTGCGCAGGCCAGGCGCTCGACGGTGGCCTCCTCGCGCGGAATGCCGAGCTCCTCGCCCCAAGCGCTACGCACGGCCGGCGCGATCTGCACCAGCACGATCTTGTCGGGATCAGCGAGAGCGTCGAACACGGCCTCGGTGTCATCGCGCTCGCGCAGCGCGCCTGTCGGGCAATGCGTGATGCATTGACCGCACGCGACGCAATCGGTCTTGCCGATGGGCGCGCGCCCGCGGGTGCCCACGGCGGTATGCGTGGCGCGGTTGGTCAGGTCCCAAATCCCTAAGCCCTGCACGCTCTCGCACACCTTGATGCAGCGCATACATTTGATGCACTTGTCGTTGTCGCGGATGATGGGAAAGTCGAAGTCCCAGCCCTCGCGCGCCAGGTGCTGCTCGTACGGCAGATAGAAGATGCCCAGGTCGTTGGCGATGGTCTGCAGGTTGCAGTTACCGCTGCGCACGCAGCTCGTACAGCGCGAGTCGTGCTGGGACAGCAGCAGCTGCACGTTGGTGCGACGCGCCTCGCGGGCCTTGGGGCTGTTGGTGTGGACCACCATGCCGTCGAGTACGTAGTTGTTGCAGGCGGCAACCAGCTGGTCGCAGCCCTCAACCTCGACCACGCACACACGGCAGCCGCCGATCTCGTTCAGATCGCGCAGATAGCACAGGGTGGGAATCTGGATGCCGACGGACTTGGCCGCATCCAGGATCGTGGTGTGCTCGGGCACCACGACCTCGCAGTTATCGATCGTGAGCTTGACCATGTTGAGTGCTCCGCTTTCGGTGTTGTCGCTGACAGTGGTTTTGTTGGGCTCTACCATTCCAGGTTCCTCCCTCCGCGGAACGCGCCAAAGCCAAAGTGGTCGCAACGCAGGCAGCGGCTTGCCTCCTGGCGTGCCTCTTCCTCGGTAAGGCCCTGCTCGACCAGATTCCAATCGCGGATGCGCTCGCCGGCCTCGCGCTCGCCCAGCTCGCAGCGGCCGCACTCGTGCTTGCCCTTAAACTGCACGGTCGGCAGCTCAACGTCGAGCTTGATCTTGTGGTCGAAGCCCAGGTAGCGGTCGATATTTGCCGAAGCAACGCGGCCGGCGTTGATGGCCCGGATGACGGTGGCGGGACCGGTCTGGCAGTCGCCGCCGCTAAAGAGGCCGTCGAAGTTGGGCACGGCGCCATCCGAATCGGTGACGACGCGACCCCACTTGCAGACGATGCCCATGTCCTCAAACGGCTTGGAATCGATGTCCTGGCCAATGGCCACGAACACGCGCTCGCAGGGAATGACGCGCTCGGGCGTGGCGGCGGCACGCGGGGCCGGACGACCGCGACGGGGCTCGCCGATAATCTGCGGCTGCACGCGCAGGCCGCTCACGCGACCGTCCTCGCCCGTCTCGATGGCGAGCGGCGCCGTCAGCTCCAGAACCTCGCAGCCCTCGGCCTGGGCACCGGCAATCTCGGCGTCCTGAGCCGTCATATCGCAGATGCGGCGGCGGTAGACAATGCTCACCTTTTCGGCACCGCAGCGCACGGCAGAGCGCGCCACGTCCATGGCCACGTTGCCGCCGCCGATGACGCACACGCGCTGGCCGCTCAGGTCGGGCAGCTCGTCGTCACCGATGGCGCGCAGCATCTTGACGGCCGACTCCACGCCGGGCGCCTCTTCGCCCGGAAGGCCGAGCTTCTTATCGCTGTGGGCGCCAATGGCCAGGTAGACGGCATCGAACTCGTCGCGCAGGCGGGCAAGCTCCTCGCCGTTGACGGAGTGATCGAGCTCAACGTCGATGCCGGCGCTCAAAATCCAGTCGATCTCGGCCTGCAGGCGCTCGCGCGGCAGACGATAGCTGGGGATGCCATAGCGCAGCATGCCGCCCAGGTGGTGGCGCTGCTCAAAGATGGTCACCTTATGGCCCATCACGGCCAGGTAGTAGGCGCAGGAAAGGCCGGCCGGGCCGCCGCCGATCACGGCGACGCGCTTGCCGGTGTTGTCCACTACATGCGGCTTGTGGTCGTTGAGCTCACCGTGCTCGACGGCAAAACGCTTGAGGGCGAGGATGTTCATGGGGTCGTCGACCATGCCACGGCGGCAGTGCATCTCGCAGGGATGCTCGCACACCAGGCCGCAGACGAGCGGCAGCGGATTGTTCTTGCGGATGACCTTGACGGCGTCGGCATAGCGGCCGGCCTCGACCAGCGAAATGTACCCGGGAATGTCGACGTGCGCCGGGCAGCCCGAAACGCACGGGACGCGGGCCTCGCGGTCAAAGCCGCAGGAGCGCTCGCGGATGTGATGCTCAAAATCGTCGCGGAAGCCGCGAATGGCCGTGAGTGCCATGGCGCCAGCTTCGTAGCCGATGGCGCAATCGCTCGAAAGATAGATGGTGCGGGCGGTGCGCTCAATCAAGTTGAGCGTGGACTCATCGGCGCGCCCTTCGAGCACATCGGCGAGCAGGTCGCTCAGCGCGCTCAGGCCCACGCGGCAGGGCGTGCACTTGCCGCAGCTCTGGGTGGAGCACAGATTGACGAGCGCTGCCGTAAACTCAACGGGGCACGGGGCGAGCGAACTCACCGCCAGACGACGTCCGAGCGCATCGTGCAGGTCGTCCATGACGGCCTGAGCGTGGCTGCGTTCCATTACGTGCAGTCGAGCCATAAGATCCCCTCTCACATGGCAGCCCGGAGGCGAGGCCGGGCGAAGTTGCTACACGCACAACACTGACCTAAAAAGTTGTTAGGTCTCCACGCAGTTCGGCAGGCGGTATGAAATGTCACCCTCGGCGGTGAAATAGAACATTACCGCAGATAAATGCCATATTTGGTAAAACGCGTTACCAAATGACAATGCCCCGCCCACGCAATCACGTGGACGGGGCATTGCTCCAGGTATGCGGCCAGCGACCCTGTTGCTTTTACTTAAGCTCGGGCCAGTAACCCTTGTTGGCCTCGATCATGTCGTCGAGAACCTCCTTGGCGACCTTCATCGAAGGCACGGTCTTGTTCAGCGTAAAGGCCTTGAGCGCCTTCTCGTAAGAACCCTCGATCGTAGCCTCGACCACGAGCTTCTCGGAGTTCAGCTGCTGCATCATGAGGCCCTGCTGGAACAGAGGAATGTTGTCGCGGCTGATGACCTCGGGGCCATTCTTGCCAATGTAGGCAGGCAGCTCGACCATAGCGTCGTAGGGCATGTTGGGGATAGCGCCCTTGTTCTCGCAAATGACCAGGAAGCGCTGCTTGGTGTCGTTCTTCAGAGCGATAGCCAAATCGGCAATCCAGTCGCCGTGGCTGCCCGCATAGAACGTGCTCTCGTCGATCTCGCCCGTCTTCTCGTAGTGGTCGATGCCGTCGAAGAGGTTCTTCTCACGCGTCTCCTCAACCTCGTTAGCACGGGTGCGCTCGGGGTTGGAATGCTCGACGAACTCCTTCTGCTGCAGGTAGTAGTTCAGATACGTGTTGGGCAGGTACTCCGGGAAGCACTCCATGATCTCGTACTCGCCCTTCCAGACGTAGTACCAGCTGCCCTTGGTGTGGCGGTTCTGCTCGGGGTGCTCGTCAGTGGCCTCCTCGGGCTTCTTTGCCATGAGCGAGCCCATGCCCTTGAGGTAGGAGTCGGGCAGCAGAATCTCATGCTCCTTGATGTACTCGCGCAGCTGCGGGAGCACCTCCTCGCCCTTGTGGCGGATCGAGGTGAACCAACCAAAGTGGTTGAGGCCAAAGTAATCGTACTCGACATCCTTCTTGTCGATATCGAGTGCGGCGCAAACCACGTCGATGATCGCGATCGGCATGTCGCAGATGTTGATGATGCGAGCGTTGGGACGCAGCACGCGGCAGCCCTCGGACACGATGGCAGCAGGGTTGGAGTAGTTGAGAATCCAGTAGTCCTTCTTAGCGTACTTCTCAACGTCATCGATCAGCTCGACCATGGGGAAGATGGTGCGCATGCCGTAGGCAAGGCCGCCGCAGCCGCAGGTCTCCTGGCCCACGCAGCCGTGACGCAGCGGAATCTTCTCGTCCTGCTCGCGCATGGCATAGCCGCCCACGCGCATCTGGGCAAACACGAAGCTCGCGTCCGTAAAGGCAGTCTCCTTGTCGGTGGTCACCGTGAGCTTGATGTCCAGGCCGAGGTCCTCGTGCAAAATCCAGTCCACGAGCACGCCGATCTTGCGCTGGCGCTCCTCGTTGATGTCGTACAGACGAATCTCGTCAACGTCGAGCTCGTCCTTGCGCAGGGCGATGGATTTGACGATGCCGGGGGTAAAGGTGGATCCGCCACCACACAGAGTAATGATCATTGTTTACTGCTCCTTCTCAATTGCGTTTTCGACCTTGTCACGCATCTCGGCGACCTTCATGCCAAAGATGATCTGGATATTATTGCCGTTGCGGTTGATGCCGCTGTTGGGCACGTGGTTGATGAGGTCCTCATTGATGAGGTCCGGGTTCTTAACGTTCACGCGGAGACGCGTAAAGCAGTTCTCGAGCTCCTCGATGTTGTCCTTGCCACCAAGACCTGCGACCAGGTCGGCGATGCCTGCATCGACGCCCTCTGCGGGAGCCGCGGCAACAGCGCCCTGCTTCACCGCGACAGACGCGGCGGCCTCGCCCTCGGCAACGGACTCGGCGAGCTCGGACTCTTCCTCGCGACCAGGCGTGTGGAGGTTGAGCTTCTTAATAAGGAAGGTGAAGAGGAAGAAGTACAGAGCGGCGTTGACGACTCCAAGCACCAGCATAACCGGCCAGTTGGTCTTATCGACACCGAGGACCAGGTTGGAGACCACGATGTTGATGATGCCGCCTGCAGTCGAAGCGGGCACGGAGAGGACCTTGAGCAGGACCAGGAAGATACCGGAAAGAACCGAGTGAACGACAAAGAGCACGGGAGCGGCAAAGACAAAGAGGAAGTCCATGGGCTCGGTGACACAGGAGAGCACGGCGGTGATGATCAGCGGGATGATAACGGCCTTGGTCTTATCCTTGTTCCCCTTGTAAGCGGTGAAGATAAAGGCGAGACCGATACCGATGTAGGGCCACAGGTTGTTGAAGGTGTAGCTGTTGAAGTAGGTGCTATCGGAGAAGGGCTGGCCCGTCATTGCCATCTCGGCGACACGGATGGGATAGGCGCCGGCGATAACCTGATCGCCCAGCGTCAGGGTGCCGCCCACATCGGAGAACTGGAACGGGGTGTAGATGAGGTGATGCAGACCGGTGGGAACGAGCAGCTTGTTGAGCATGCCGTAGATAAACAGACCGATGTTGCCCGACTCCTTAATGATGCCGGCAACGGAGGAGATGGCGCCCTGAACCGGAGGCCAAACGATGCAGAAGCCAGCACCCATGATCCAGGAGATGATGATCATGATCAGGAACGGAAAACGAACGCCCGAGAACATCGAAAGGGCAATGGGGAACTGCTTGTTCGAGTACTTGTTGAACACGGCACCGGTGATGCAACCAAGAATGATGCCGCCAAACACGCCGGTATCGAGCACCTGAATGCCCATAACGGTGCTCTGGCCGGTTCCGGTAAGGCCGAGCATGCCGCTCGCTTCGGCAAGAGAGCCGGTGGCGTTGAGCACGATGTTGTTAGCCTGCAGGAACAGGAAGAACGACATCAGGGCGATCAGCGAAGCATGGCCCTTGTTCTTCTTTGCCATGGCGCCGGCGATGCCCACGCAGAACAGAATCGAGAGGTTGTTGATGATAAACATCAGCGACTGATAGACAACGGCGCCCACAAGCTGGAACGGACCGGAGCCCAGCACAGGGATCACGGCGCAGATGGTCTTGTTGGTCAGAATAATGCCCACGATGAGCAGAATGCCGGCAACCGAGAGATACATCATCGGCTGAACGATCGACTTCGCGAACACCTCCAACGGCGCTTTGAAATTGAACTTCTTTTTTGCGGTCATAGCGGTACTCCCCTTCCTTTTCCGCAAATTAAGACAGATGTGCCCTGGACAAGACCGTGAGCCTTGCCTTATATCAATCGATGTGTGGGCACGTTATGCCTAGAGACCAGGTTCTCCAAGCAGGTTAACAATGTGATATGCGAGATAACTCTTCTCGGCATCGGTAACGACAACGTTATAGGTAGACGCTAAGTGGTCGGCAATTGACTCCGCGCACGAGAACGCCCTCGGATACGCCGTTTCATCGATACGGAACAGCGCGTCGCCATTGACCTGCCCCGCCGCGGGATCGAGCGCTCGCTGCGCAAAAAACTGCAGATGGCGAACGAAACGCTCGTACGGCAACGAGGTGACGTCAAGGGTCGTGGCATAGCGCTCGGAAACAATCGCAAGCACGTCGCGAACAAGCTGGACCGAAACAATCAGACGGTCAGAGCGCTGCGGCATGGTGGCGTTGACGATATGCAGCGTAATAAAACCCTGCTCTTCTTCGCTCATCTGGATGCCCATATACTCCTTGATAATCTGCAGCGCACGGCCCGCAAGCGCATACTCCTTGCGATAGAACTGCTGGATCTCGAGCAGCAACGGATTCTCGCAGGGGACGCCCTTACGCTCGCGCTCCAAAGCAAGACTGATATGGTCTGCGAGAGCAATGAGAATCTTGTCGTTGATATCAACATTGAGCTCTCGACGGAGCATCTGAACAATGTCCTCGGAAATCACGAGGTTGACGGTGGGAATGGACTCCAAAAGATGTGCCAAGCGGTCAATCGTGCGCGAATCCTGAGAAGTGCCCTCCTGCAGCGCATAGGTCTTTTCGACCGATGCCTCATCGATAGCGTCGCCGGCATGGCGGCCAAAGCAGAGGCCTCGGCCGATGACGATGAGCTCGGAGCCATCGTCCGAAGTGACCATTGCGACGTTATTGTTGAAAACTCGCTTGATAACCACGGTACCCACCACAAGAATTTACTCGGAAAGCCAGACGACAGGCTCTTTAGCAGCAACAGGGCCGGAAGCATGCTCACGAAGAGTCGAGTTCTCCGAGCGCTCGCACACGATAACGAAGACCGTGGGGTCGAAGCCAGCGGCGCGAACCGCGTCGAAATCGACCTCGACGAGGGGCTGGCCCGCATCGACATGGTCACCCTGAGCAACAAGCGCATGGAAGCCCTTGCCCTCAAGTTTAACAGTGTCGATTCCGATATGCAGCATCACCTGAGCAGAGCTGTCGTCGGACATGATGCCCAGCGCGTGCTCAGTCGGAAACAGCGCCGCGACGGTGCCGGAAACAGGAGCGCACACCGTTCCCTCTTGGGGAACCACGGCAACGCCATCGCCCACGGCACGGCTGCTAAAAGCGGGGTCATTGGTATTTTCTAGATGAACCAGCTCGCCGGAAACGGGAGCGAGGATTTCGAACTCGGAAGCTGCAGTCTTCTGCTCATCCGAACCGCCCATCAGGCGAGAAAAGAAACCCATGGTGGCATGTCCCTTCATAAATATAGCCCAACCAAAATCAAGCGAATGCATCCATAGAGACACACCCGTTCAAAGACTTTGGTTAGGCCCACGTCCGAGGGACTCGGTAACCTTCCGCATTTCTTTTTACGGGAGTTATTGTAGACAAGCCCAAAGCCAGAACAATCATTATGACCGGTGAGCGGTATTTTTTCTTCGATAAACGGTATTTAGGCGGCACTTAGGGACGTTCCTTTCCCGCCGGCACCCAGGGACACTCCTTGCAGCAATTTCGCATGCGTTAGATGAAGAGCTCGCATTCCTTCCGCACGACGCAAGCCTTGCTCAGCATCTGGGAAACAGCGGATAGCTTGTTGGGATCAAGCTTGCGAGCGCCTCGCGGGCATACGGCGATGCAGCGCATGCAGGAGATGCACGCCTCGTCAGCTGCTCGCTTGGGGTCGCCCTTGTCGATAGCACAAACGGGACACGCCGCGGCGCATGCACCGCAGGAGACGCATTCCTCTGTTGCCTCGGGTGCCATACGGCGACCTCCAGCTTGTTTATAAGGACGATTGCCGGGGATAGAGGGCTCGGACGCATCCTCAGCCAACAGCTTTTGCTGAATTTGCTGCGCAAACTCTGCGAGCTGCGCCGCATCCTGCGCATCCGGTCTCCCAGCAGCAAACTGACGAGCAACGGAATGCTCAGCAATAGCAGAAACAGCTGCAACCACCCTAAATCCGGCGCGCTTCGCAACGTCCTCCAGCTCTACGAGCGTGTCCTCAAACGCGCGGTTTCCGTATACACAAACCAAAACAGCCCGAGCCCCGTTGCCGCGCACCATGCCCAACCGGTCAGCCACCACAGCCGGGATTCTACCGGCATACGCCGGCACAGAGATTACGGCCACGTCGTCCTCAGCCATCGAGACAGCGCTGAGATCTAGCCCGCTATCGGTCAGATCGACGGTAACGGTATTATTGTCCAGCGCCCCGGCCACAAGGCCAGACACCTTCCGCGTTCCACCCGTCGGACTAAACACAATTTCGAATACGCTCATCGAGGCACCCTCTCCCTACGCCTGGCAACGCGTCAAGCCGTTTTCACATTCAGACAGAGTATACGGCGCATGGGGGGAGCTCCCCGTTTTGGTGCGCCAGGCACCCCAATGCACCCACCCTACGCTGTCTGCCTCTTCGTTTTGTATAAATTACGGTACAGATTGTATATATTTACGGGATACCGCCGCGTTCTCCTGAGGTACCCCATCCTGGCCCGTGCAAAAAACGGAGTATTCTGCAACGTGACCGCGCCAGCACCGCCGCGGGTGGGCAAAACTGTAGGGCGCCGTATCATTCTAAGTCCCGACATGGCGAGAATGACGCGCCCCCTGCTCCGGAAAACGGCGAAATCTGACTCGGAACGCTCGCTAGGGATATCCGAAGGCCACCGTTGGCGACGTCGAATCATATGCAGACAACTCGAACTGCAGAATACTCCAAAAAATGCACGGCGCACCCCATAGGACCCATTGCTGCATGGCAGGAAACAAGCCCACGGCATCCTCTAGATGCATTCCCGAGGAAATCACATTTGAACTAGCGATCGGATACGGCAAACAAAAGGGCCCCGAACGTAGTTGCTCGGGGCCCTTGGTTCACCTCGCTCTAGCGGGCGATGCGTATGTTATTTGCGCTTGCCGCCGCCGTCGCCGGGGCGACGGGAGCTGCTACCGCGCTTGCCGCCACGGCTGTTGCCATAGCTGCCACGATTATCGCGACCGCCGGCACGGCCGCCGCGGGAGCCGGCCTGGTTGCCGCCACGCCCGCCACGATAGCCGCCACGACGCTCATCGCGGGTGTCGTCGTAGTTGCGCCAGTCATCGCGACGATCGCGGCTGGCACGCGGGTCGCGACGATCGCGCGACTCATTCGAACGACCGGCGCCGCTGCGGCCACCGTTGCCACGAGCGCCCTCGCGACGCTCACCACCGCGGCCGCCCTCGCGGCCTCCGCGCTCGTCAAAGCGCTTGCCGCCGCGGGACTCGCCACCGCGGGTACCACGCTCGTCACGCGAACCACGGCCTTCGCCGCCGCGACGCTCATCACGGCCACCACGCTCGCCATCGCGACCGGAGCGACGACGGTCACCCGAACCGCGCTTGCCACCGCGCGAACCGCGGCCCTCGTCTTCGCGCTCAACACGACGACGACCGCCACGGTCCTCGTCTTCACGACGACGGCGGTGCGCTTCGCCCTGGAACTGCTTGGCACGGCGCTCGGCACGGTTGCCACGCGGGGTCTGCTCGACAGCAGCAGCACCCCCGCGCTCCTCGGCAGCCACCTCGCGAGCCACGCTCTCCACAGCCTCGTCCACGCGAGCCTGAACGCCCTCGCGCACGCGGGTCTTGCCGCCGCGCTTGGGACGGCTCGGACGCTCGCCGTCGCCGCGACGCTCATCGCGACCGCGGTTGGAACGACCGGCAACATCGCCGTAATCGTCGCCGTTGCGCTTGCCGTCGCGACGTGCCTGCTCGAGCTTCTTCTTGCTCTTGGACTTGCCGCGCTTGGTCTTCTTCTTCACCTTAAAGGCCGCAGGGTCGCGCTCGGGATCAACCGCGGGCGGGTTGGGACCCACATGCAGGTCGCCGGCCTCGTAGATGTCGGCGGTCTTGTCCATGAGCTTCTCGATCTCATAGAACTCATCGACGTCCTGCTCGGTCACAAACGTGATGGCCCAGCCCAGCTCACCGGCACGGCCCGTGCGGCCGATGCGGTGGATGTAATCGGTCGGCTCGGCCGGCACGTCAAAGTTCACGACATAGCGCACGTCGCTGATGTCGATGCCGCGGGCAAGCACGTCGGTTGCCACCAGCACGTCGACGGTACCGTCGCGGAAGGCCGAGAGCGCGCGCTCGCGCTGGGCCTGACTACGGTTGCCGTGAATCGCGGCGGCGTTGATGCCCTTACGCTCCAGACGACGGCAGCAGCTGTCGGCGCGGTGCTTGGTACGCATAAAGACGATGGTGCGCTCCGGACCCTCCTTCTTGAGGAACTCGGGCAGCAGGTTGTTCTTGGCCTCGATGGACACCGGGAACACAAACTGGTCGACGGTGTCGGCGGTCGACGTGGCAGGCGCGATCTCCACGCGGGCCGGATCGCTCACCAGGTCGGTGATCTCGCCCACGGCCTCCTCGTCGAGCGTGGCCGAGAACAGCAGCGTCTGGCGCTCGGCCGGCGTCTCGCGCACGATGCGGCGGACGGCGGGCAAAAAGCCCATGTCGAGCATGCGGTCGGCCTCGTCCAGCACCAGCACCTTGACCTCGTCCAGGTGGCAAGCGCCCTGCTCGATCAGATCGACCAGACGGCCCGGCGTGGCGACCAGAATGTCGCAGCCGTACTTGAGCGCCGCGGTCTGCGGCTTGTAGCTCACGCCGCCCACGACGGTCACGGCAACATGGCCGGTGACGTCGGCAATCTTGCTGGCGACCTCGTCGATCTGCTGTGCGAGCTCGCGCGTGGGGGTAATGACGAGCATCACGGGGCCGCGGCCGTTGCCCTCGGGCTTCTTGGCGCCGCGACGGCGGTTGCGGCCGCCGCGCTCGCGCACGGGCTTGGGCGGAGCAATGTGCTCCAGATTGTTCATGGTCGGCAGCAAGAAGGCGGCCGTCTTGCCGGTGCCGGTCTGAGCGGCGGCAAGCAGGTCGCGGCCCTCGAGCACCACGGGGATCGAGCCGGCCTGCACGGGCGTGGGCGCCGTGTAGCCCAGGTTCTCGATGGCACGAAGCATCTCGTCCGAAAGTCCCAGCTCGTCAAAGGCGGGCAGGTTCTCGGTCGCGGACTCGACGGCCTGGGCAGCATTGGCCTCGTCGGCAGCATCGAAGGCAGCCTGGGTCATGGCCTCGCGGGTCTCGTCCAGAATCTCGGCGTCCGTGACGTCAGATACAGAATTACGCATATGTTGTTGTTCCTTATCTGCACGCGTTATGGGCACGGCATGCAGCCGCGCGGGGCGTGCTTGGTAGTGCGCTAATACATACAAAACAGGTGCGCACAGAGAGGACGTTGCTCAGCACGCTGGCGATCGCTTTGGCAGCCCTATCACGCGCCGTCCAGACGCAGCGGCCCTAAGCGATGGAGCAGATTCGCCGCCGGTTAGTATACCCGCGCTTCGCATGCCCCCACGTAAACCACAGATGACGGGGCGGGTCTGGGCCGATTGTCTCAATCTGTAACAGTTACGAGACAAAACCGGGTCTACACGTTACAGATTGAGACGAACTCAAACATCGCAAAACATAATCTCGATCTGTAACAGTTAGAGGTCATTTTCCCCGCTAGATGTTACAGATCGAGATGTTTGACATGAGCTGCCACCGATTGAGCAGCCACCCTCATCTGTAATGAAAAGTCATACATTCCAACTATTACTGGACACCCCCAGGGGGTATGGGTGTATAGTATCGGTTGGTTAACATTTCCGACACTACGTCACAGAAAGGAGAAACCATGGCTCAAGATAAGTTCGACGTGGGCGGCATGACATGCGCCGCCTGCCAGGCGCACGTGGACCGTGCCGTGAGCAAGCTCGATGGCGTCGAGAGCGTCGCGGTCAATCTGCTCGCCGGCTCCATGATGGTCGACTATGACCCCGCGCAGGTCACCCCCGACGACATCTGCACCGCCGTCGATCGTGCTGGCTACTCGGCCTCACCCGTCAGCACGGGCACCGACGCCGCCCAAAGCGGCAGTACGCAAGCCAGGTCCGGCGCCGCCCATATGGAGTCGCCCACCAAAAAACTGGAGGCCGCCGCCTCTGCCATGCGCACTCGTCTCATCGTCTCGATCGTATTCCTCATCCCACTGTTCTACATAGGCATGGGGCACATGCTTGGCTGGCCGCTGCCCGGCATTTTCACCGACCATACCCACAGCATGACGCTCGCCCTCACCGAGCTCGTCCTGCTTATCCCCATCGTCTATGTCAACGACGCGTACTTTATCAACGGGTTTAAATCGCTCGCGCACGGCGCGCCCACCATGGACGCCCTTATTGCCGTGGGCGCCACCGCTTCCGTCGCCTGGTCGTTCTATGCCATGTTTATCATGGCCGACCAGCTGGCCGCCGGGCAAATCCACGAGGCCATGATGACGAGCATGGGCAACCTGTATTTTGAGAGTGCGGGCACGATCCTGTCGCTCGTCACCGTGGGCAAATACCTCGAGACACGCAGCAAATCCAAGACCGGCGGCGCCATCGAGGCGCTCATCGACCTGGCGCCCAAGAGCGCGACCGTCGTGGCAGAGGACGGCACCGAGACCACCGTCGACGTCGACAGCATCCTTCCCGGCCAGGTCCTGCGCGTACGCCCCGGAGAGTCCATCCCCGTCGATGGCGTGGTGCTCGAGGGCAGCTCGGCCGTGGACGAGAGTGCGCTCACCGGCGAGTCCATCCCCGTGGAAAAGACCGCCGGTGCCACCGTCAACGCGGCCACGGTCAACCGCACGGGCTCGTTTACCTTCCGCGCCACGCGTGTGGGCGCCGACACGTCGCTCGCCAAGATTATCCAGCTCGTCGAGGACGCCAACACCACCAAGGCGCCCATCGCCCGCATGGCCGACAAAGTCGCCGGCGTGTTCGTGCCCGTGGTGTTTGTAATCTCTGCCGTAACTTTTGTGGCGTGGATGGTGCTGACCGGAAGCATCAACGAGGCGCTCACTTCCGCTGTCGCCGTGCTGGTGATCAGTTGTCCGTGCGCGCTCGGCCTGGCCACGCCCGTCGCCATTATGGTGGGCACCGGCAAGGGCGCCGAGATGGGCATTCTGTTTAAGAGCGCTGAGGCGCTGGAGAACCTGCGCAGCGTGGGCACCGTGGTGCTCGATAAGACGGGCACGGTCACCCGCGGCAAGCCGGCCGTGACCGACATTGTGGTTGTCGCGCGCGCCGACGGCTCGCCCGCTATGAGTGAAAAGGCGTTACTGAAGCTCGCTGCCGCGCTGGAGCGCTCGAGCGAGCACCCGCTGGCCGAGGCGATCATGGCCGAGTGCGAGTCGCGCGGAATCGTGGCGCGCACGGTCGAGGACTTTGCCGCCGTGCCTGGACGAGGCGTTACGGCGCGCGAGGGACAAAACGTCATCGCTGCCGGCAACGTGCGCCTGATGGTCGAGCTGGGCGCGAAGGTGCCCGCCGGCCTTGCCGAGCAATTTGCCGCCGAGGGCAAGACGCCGCTGTTCTTTGCCAAGAACGGCGAGCTTGTCGGCACCATCGCCGTGGCTGATGAGGTCAAGGAGACGAGCGCCGAGGCCATCGCCGCGCTCCGCAAGCTCGGCGTCGATGTGCGCATGCTCACTGGCGACAACCGCGTGACGGCCGAGGCCATCGCCCGCCGCGTGGGACTGAGCAGCGAGCAGGTCATCGCCGACGTCCTCCCCGCCGACAAGGAACGCCACGTGCGCGAACTGCAGGATGCGGGCGGCAAGGTCGCCATGGTGGGCGACGGCATCAACGACTCCCCCGCCCTGGCGCGCGCCGACGTGGGCCTTGCTATCGGCACCGGCGCCGACATCGCCAAGGAGGGCGCCGACGTGGTACTCATGCGCAGCGACCTCATGGACGTCGCCCGAGCCATCGAGCTTTCACGCGCCACGATCCGCAACATCAAGCAGGACCTGTTCTGGGCACTGTTCTACAACGGCATCGGCATTCCGCTGGCGGCGGGCGTGTTCTTCCCGCTCACCGGATGGCAGCTCTCGCCGATGTTTGGCGCCGCGGCCATGAGCCTGTCGAGCGTGTGCGTCGTAAGCAATGCTCTGCGCCTGCGAACCTTTAAGCCTAAAGTGGCAAAATAGGCTCACTATTACGTCCATTTAGAACGGGTTTTCCAGGTGCCAGAGATTGACCTGAAAGAGGAGCGACGCGTACTTTGGTACGCGAGCGACGGCTTGAAGGTCAAGGTCGGGTGTCTGGGAAAGCCGACACAACAGAGAGGAATACCGATGCGATACACAATCAAGACTTCCGGCCTCATGTGCGGCCACTGCGACGCCACCGTCGAGACGGCGTTGCTCAACGTTGCCGGCGTGACCGACGCCGATGCCGATCACGAGACTCAGACCGTCCAGGTGGAGTGCGCCGACACCGTGACCGCCGAGCAGCTCGCCGCCGCTGTCGAGGCCGCGGGTGAGAAGTTCCACGCCCTTTCGGTGACCGCCGCGTAACGACCCGCAGGTACCCCCCCCGACCAGAAACGAGGACCCGCCATGATGGCAGACCACAAATCGGTAACCCGCATGCTCAAGACGGCACGCGGCCAGATCGACGGCATCTTGCGGATGGTCGATGAGGACCGTTACTGCGTCGATATTTCCACGCAGCTCATGGCAACGCAGGCGCTCATTGCGCGCATCAACGCCGACGTGCTCAAGGCGCATATCGAGGGCTGCGTGACTTCGGCAATCGAATCGGGCGACGAAGACCTCAAGGCCGCCAAGCTCGCCGAGATCGAACGCGTCGTCGACAAGCTCTCCAAGTAATTGGGGCATTGGGGACGGACTGCTTTGCACCTTCTTGGTGCATCGGGGACAGGTATGTTTGCACCACCTTGGTACAGATTGACCTGTCCCCCTTGCTCTAAATCGGGTATAAAGGCGTGCAGCATATCGAACGAAAGGCAATTTGCATGAATGACTTTATGAAGGGCCGCAATGGCGCCGATGAGCTCACCATCGTTATGGGCTTTGTCGGCATCGTCATCGCGATGATCGGATCGATAGCCCATATCCAGTGGCTCAGCTGGATTGCCATCGCCGTAATCGTGATTGGCGTGCTGCGCGGCCTGTCCAAAAACATCGACGCACGTCGCAAGGAAAACGCGGCCTTTGTCGCCGCGACCGCTAACGTCCCCGGCCTGGGCAAGTTCGTAGCGAGCTTGGGTAGCGGCGCCGCGGCTGCCAACGCCTCGCGCACGGCCGGTACCAGCAAGGAAGACTTTGAGCGTGCCAAGCGCACGGCCAAGAAGATGTGGAAGGGTCGCAAGACCACAGCATACCTCAAGTGCCCCAACTGCGGCCAGATGCTCTCCGTCCCCAAGGGCAAAGGCAAGATCCGCGTCACCTGCCCCAAGTGCCACGCCAAGATGGAAACCCGCTCCTAACGCCCGCACGCGGGACAAATTAATCAGGTTTGTTTGTCCCAAATCTTAAGTATTTGTTCGATAAAAAAGCCGAGGCCTCGTGTTGAGACCTCAGCTTTTTGCATGCGGCAACGGAGCTGCCCCTTTGTCACATCTACGCCACACCGTCGCGGGCAAGCTCCTCGGCCAACGCCTCGGCAGGCATGGCCATAATCGCGTCGAGCTCGGCGTCCACCTCGGGAATACGCTTCACCTTGAGCTTGCGTACCAAATCACCGCGACACATCACATGCGTCGGCTCACGCAGAGTGCACAGGTCATCGAGCGGATTCTTGCGCGTCACCAGGATATCGGCGGCCTTGCCGCACTCGATCGTACCGGTCTCGCCGCCCAGCCCCAGCAGCTCGGCGTTGACTTGCGTAGCCGTATGCAGCGCGAAGGCGTTGCTCACACCGACATACTTGGCAAAATAGGCCACCTCACGCCACATGTCGTACTGCGTCACGAACGGGCAGCTTGAGTCCGTGCCCAGGCCCACCTTAATGCCAGCTTCCAGCGCGGCACGGGCGCTCTCGATGATGCCCGAGCACACGATGTCGCCGTTCTTCTTTTGTGTATCGGTCGAATGGGTCTTTTCCGGGTCGAGCAATACAAACGGCAGCGCCGGGCTGATCGTGCAGGTCACGCTCGGCGCGCGTCCCTCGAGCTGTGTGCCCGCGGCGCCGCGATACAGCTCCAGGATCTCGGGCGTCATCGGGGCACCGTGCTCGATCGTGTCGACCCCGGCCTCAAGCGCGGCCTTCACGCCCTCGGTGCTCTCGACATGAGCCATAACCGGCAGGCCCACCTCGTGCGCCGCCTTGCACGCCGCCGCGGCAACATCGATCGGCATGCGCAGCACGCCCGGCTCGCCAACTTCGGTCGCGTCGAACACGCCACCCGTCACGAACAACTTGATGACGTCGGCACCACGAGCGTACAAGTCGCGCACCTGTTCGGCCGCCTCGTCGGGCGTATTGGCGACCTGCGCGAACAGCCCCGCGCCGTGGCCACCCGGCACTGTAACGCCCGTTCCCGGCGCTACCAGACGCGGACCCTGATACTTGCCGGCATCGATAGCATCGCGCACGGCGATGTCGGCAAACAGCGGGTCACCCGCACCGCGCACCGTAGTCACGCCGCTTGCCAGCTGCTGTTGGGCGCTGCCTTTGAGGATGTGGCGAACGATGGCGCGGCCCACGGGATTGTCGAGCTTCTTCATCAGCGCGCCCGCATCACCCGCCGAGACCGGCTTGCCCGAACCGCACAGATGCACGTGCATATTGATGAGGCCCGGCATGAGATACGCCCCTGCCAGGTCGATGACCTCGGCCCCCGCTGGAGCTTGGGCCACAGCGCTCGGTCCCATCCAGGTGATGATGCCACGCTCGACGACCACGGCCATATCGGGCTGCGGCTCCATATGCTCCGAACCATCCAGAACGGTCGCATTGATAAACAATGTGGGACGATCGGCAGATGCCATATCGAGCTCCTCCCTCACGAGCAACTTGAACATTTGTCCATTATCACCCAGTGCGGCAGGGTTGCTGCGGACATATCGGTTAACGGAGAAAGGATGAGACACGGAGAACGGAATGCATTGCAGTCCCATCCCAGCGACATCCGGGAAATGTCTAGATCTGTAACAGGTAGACCGGGTTTTAGCAGCCAGATGTTACAGATCGAGATCTTTCGGCACCGCGTCCAACCTTTGTCTCAATCTGTAACAAGTAGACAGGTTTTCGGCCTCTAGATGTTACAGATCGAGATATTTTAGCGGCAGCCAACCTTCTGTCTCGATCTGTAACAGTTGCGAGGCCAAACGGCCCCTTGTTGTTACAGATCGAGACAAACTCGGCAGGAACAACCACATCCGCGTCAGTTACACCCCTCAGCGCCCATACCACTGCCGCCTCCACTGCTCAGCCAAATCGGCCCACTGCGGAATGCCCGCCAGTCTCATCTTTTCAGCCAGCTTCCCCGGATTCTTGAGCTCATCAAACGTAAACCTCAGCACCTTATGTCCGAGCATCGTCAGATGAGACTCTCGCTGACGTTCTGCCACGAACGGGTCGACCGACTCCCGACCCTCGTCGTTCTGTAAGGCATACTTTCCCTTTCCATCGAGCTCGCCAATCACGCACGTCCCGTCCTCGAGCCTCCAGAAATAATCAACGCGAAACACTTGGCTCGAATCAAGCGGGTCACGAAACTCCACCTGCAACTCTGGCACCGGAAAACCGTATGCAATAAAGAATGCCCGGAACCGAGACTCGCCACCGTTTTCGGACAGCCCGTCCGCATGCGACGCAATCACCTGAGCTCTGCGATATCCGCGTCTGCCCTCGCAATCGGCCTGGAGCCGTTCGCAGAGGTCGTCGCGCGATATGCCCTTCGCCCGCAGCGCAGAATCGGCGATCGCCAGACCATACGAAAACGGCGCACGCAGCAGACAGTCCTTCACCGTGCGCCAAAACGGCGTCACTCGCACGCCGTCGACGCGCTCAAGCGCACCCGCCGCCTGCGGACGCAACAGCCGGCATCCTGCACTCAGCGGCACCGAGCAACCTGTCTTAACAAGAAATCGCGGCCCAAGCAGATCATTTGGCACCTCCAGACCCCACAAAAGTGCCGCGTCGTAACCCCAAAACGCCCAATCGGGATGAAACTCCGCAAGCCCTTTGATGGTCCGCAGCGCTCGCTCCGTCGGCGTCAACGCATCCCAATCATGCTGAAAACAGAACAGGTGCGACTCAGGCTCCGCGATATCGTCGGTTCCCACATGGCGCCGCAGCCACATGAGCTCGGCATTGTCGTGCGTCACAAGCAGCACGCCTAGTTCAGCCGCCTCCGTGAGCCTGGCAAGCATCCTATTCCGCGCCAACGTGTTGCGAGCCGTATGCTTGTGTTTGAGAACGGTATTAGACACTTCCATCACCACCACATCGGACAAATGGACCATTGTCACCGTTGCCTCCGCTGATAAACGTCTTGATCTGTAACAGTTAGACGTTCTCCAGGCCCCTAAACGTTACAGATTTAGACAAACCAGCGGCGCCCAGGTATTCGTCTCGATCTGTAACAGGTAGACCGGTTTTTTGTCCCTAAACGTTACAGATCGAGACATAAAGGCAGAAGGCAAGGCAGGCGACAACCGTCCATCCCCTACTCCCATTCCTGTTCGTAGATGTTGAGCGACTTTACGTACCGCCCCTGGGCGCCCATGATGTCGCGGACCAGACGCAAGAAGAAGCTGATGCACGAGGTGTCAAAGCCGTCCTGCAGGTCCTCCGGATGCACCGCACCCGGCCCATCGACCGCCGTATCGCTCAGCCGCGCGATGTCATACAGGTAGAGCTGTCCCGCCGTAAGCCAGACATCGTCGACGCAGGCGAGGCGCACCGCAATCGCGCCGTCACTCCAGTGCTCCTTCTGCACGATATGCGGATCGTAGACATCAAAGCGATGATCGGTGCGTGTGTCCTTCAGCGCAACCATGCCGTTCGCAGGATCCTTGTCCAAAATGCCAAAGCGCGAGAAATACTGCGTGTCGCGTACCTGCTCGAGCCGCTTGAGCGAGGCAGGCGAAAGCGATGCCGGCGGCTCGTCAACATACAGCTCGAGCAGCGTCTTGCCATGGCGATAGGGGCGCTCGAAGAGCAGCCAATCGGTAAATGCCATGTTGTAGGCCATGATTTCGTTTTGCGAAGGCTCGGTGCAATAGCTGAGCCACGGGTCGACAATGATCTCGAACTGTTCGCGCGCCGGCTCCAAAAACTGGAACTTCCGCAGCATCCAAAAATGGGCCATGTCGGCAATATCGTTGCCGACGGCTTCGGCTAGCTCTGCTCTGTCAAAAGCGTGGTCAGTCATGGCATCCTCCTCAAACTGATGGACCTCAATTTGAGCTTACGAGGAAGGTGGGCAGCCACGACCAGCGCGGGCAAAATAGGCCTCCGACTGCAAACCAGATACTGACCAAACACTTGACGAAAAGCTTGATCGAAAATGCGCACCGCAACAAAACCGCAGGTAGACATAGACGGCCAACCCGCCCTTTTGAGCCAGATGCCCGCAGCCACCACAGAAACAACAGGTGACCACAGCCCGAGAAGTCGACAAATGAACATCCGTACGTCGACAAACGAGCAAACTGCTCGCAAATCCGCAAGGAGTGTCCCCGAGTGCCGACAGAAAAGGAACGTCCCTAACTGCCGGCACTTAGGCGGCACTTAGGGACGTTCCTTTTGTGCCGGCCGTTGGGGACAGCCCTTGACGATTCAGCTGTGGGCAGCAGCCTTACAGCGCCAGCGCGTCGGCGACTTCGGCAGCGCAGGCCAAGGCGTCGGCCATAGCGTTCACCACGAGCGAGCTGCCGTTGCGAGCGTCACCGGCAACATACACCGGCGCGGCATCCGCGGCGACGCCCTCCGTGCGAGCCGCGAGATGCGAGCCCTCGGCAGCCATCACCGGCAGCGGACGACCAGCGATGGCAACAGGCACGCTCACCGCATCGAACACGCCGTGCTCCGGACCCGTAAAGCCGCAGGCAATGAGCACCAGCTGCGCCGGCACCTCGTGCTCGGAGCCCGCGATGCGCTCGGGCTTTCCCGCCGACCAGTCCAGATCGACCACGCGCAGACCCGCAGCCGCACCCTTCTTGTCCAACAGCACCTCGAGCGTATCCACGCCCCAGGCACGCATCTCACCACCCATCGCAGCGATAGCCTCCTGCTGGCCGTAGTCGGTCTTCTTAACGTTGGGCCACTGCGGCCAGGGGTTGCTCGCCGCGCGCTTATCGGGCGCAGCCGGCAAGAACTCAAACTGGCGCACGCTGCGCGCGCCCTGACGCACCGCGGTACCCACGCAGTCGTTGCCGGTATCGCCACCGCCAATGACCACGACGTCCAGGCCGCGTGCGTTCACCGCGGGCTTGCCGCCATCGAGCACCGAGACGGTCGAAGCCGTCAGGTAGTCCACGGCATACACCACGCCCGGGGCATCAATGTTCGCAGCCGAAAGTCCACGCGGAGCACGGGCGCCGGCAGCCACCACGGCGGCGTCAAAGTCGTCGAGCCTGGCGGTAACCTTGGGATCGCTCACGTCGGCGCCCAGCTCGAACACAATACCCAGCTCGCGCATGAGCGCCACACGACGCTCAACCACGGACTTCTCGAGCTTCATGTTGGGAATGCCGTACATGAGTAGGCCGCCGGGGCGGTCGTCGCGCTCAAACACCGTCACGCGGGCACCGCGACGCGCGAGCTCCCACGCAGCCACCAGGCCAGCCGGGCCAGAACCAACCACGGCGACCGAGGGCGCGTCCTCCCCTGCCGGCTCAAAGCGACGTGGGCCGCCGTTGGCCCACTCATGGTCGCTGATCGCACGCTCGTTATCGTGAATCGTCGTGGGTTGGCCGTCGACCGAGCCCAGGTTGCACGCGGCCTCGCACAGTGCCGGGCACACGCGGCTCGTGAACTCAGGCATGGGCGAGGTGAGCGACAGGCGCTCGGCAGCCTCAACCCAGCGGCCGCGGTACACCAGCTCGTTCCACTCGGGAATCAAGTTGTGCAGCGGGCAGCCGCTCGGACGTGCCTTGCCAAAGCTCGCGCCCATCTGGCAAAACGCCACGCCGCACATCATGCAGCGGCTCGCCTGGGCGCGACGTGCGTCGTCATCGAGCTCCACATACAGGGGATCAAAATCATGACTGCGCTCCTCCACGGGACGCAGCTCGTGGGTCACGCGATCGATATCAAGAAAAGCACCGGGCTTATCCATGGCACTTACGCCTCCTTCTTGGTCGAAGCAACAGGGCTGGCAGCCACGGACGCAGCACCCGCAGCACCGCCCGCAATATCGAAGCGAGCGACATCCGCGGCGCTCGCGCGACCGGTCACGATGTCAAACGCCAGCTCCTCTGCCTGCGCATGCGTCTTACCGGCAGCCTCGCTCGCAGCGACAATCGCCAGCACACGCTCGTACTCGGTCGGAATGACCTTCACAAAGTGCTTGCTCATCGTCTCAAAGCTGTAGAGCAGCTTGATGCCGCGCGGGCTCTGCGTCGCGTCCACGTGCTCCTGGATGAGCTCGCGAATCTGCGCCAGCTCGCCGGCAGTCGGGGCCTTGAGCTCAACGCTCTCGTGGTTCACGCGGGCATCGAGCGTGCCGTACTGGTCAAAAACATAAGCCACGCCACCCGTCATGCCGGCAGCGAAGTTCTGCCCGACCTCGCCCAGGATGAGCGCCAGGCCACCCGTCATGTACTCGCAACCGTGGTTGCCGCAACCCTCGACCACCACGGTGGCACCGGAGTTGCGTACGCCAAAGCGCTGGCCGGCCAGGCCGTTGATGAAGCCACGGCCGCTCGTGGCGCCAAAGAACGCAACGTTGCCCACGATGATGTTCTCGTCGAACTTGTAGGTCGCATGCGGATTGGGGCGCACCGACACCTCGCCGCCCGAAAGGCCCTTGCCAAAGTAGTCGTTGGCGTCGCCGCACACGTTGAGCGTAATGCCGCGCGGCAGGAACGCGCCAAAACTCTGACCGGCTGAACCATCGCAATCGATGGTAATGGAGCCGGCGGGCAGGCCCTCGGGATGCGCCTTGGTCACCGCGTTGCCCAAGATGGTGCCGACGCAGCGGTTGACGTTGGCGATATCGGCGCGGAAGCGTATCGGACGCAGGTGCGCACGGGCATCGGCCGTATAGGGCACAAACAACGTGGAGTCGAGCGTCTTGTCGAGCTCGCTGTCGGCAGCCATCTGCGGCAGGAAGTGACGACCGTCGGCACCCGGGATATGGGCACCGAACTCACAGGTCGCGCTCGCCAGCACGGGCGACAGATCCAGCAGGTTAGCCTTGCGGTTCCCCGGGACCTCGATCTGGCGCAAGCACTCGGGATGGCCGACCATCTCGTCGACGGTGCGGAAGCCCAGGCTCGCCATGACCTCGCGCAGTTGCTCGGCAACAAAGAGCATAAAGTGCTCGACGTGCTCTGGCTTGCCGCGGAAGCCGCGACGCAGGCGGCAGTTTTGCGTAGCGATGCCGGCGGGGCAGGTATCCTGCTGGCAGTCGCGCTGCATGAGGCAGCCCATCGAGATGAGCGGCATGGTCGCAAAGCCAAACTCCT
Organism: Collinsella sp. AM41-2BH; assembly: GCF_003468085.1. NCBI lineage: Bacteria > Bacillati > Actinomycetota > Coriobacteriia > Coriobacteriales > Coriobacteriaceae > Collinsella > Collinsella sp. AM41-2BH. The sequence goes on along the minus strand of NZ_QSGH01000001.1, from coordinate 232,598 downwards.
CGGCGCCCAACAGGCAGGCGACAGCAACATCGGTGCCGTCCATGAGCTTGCCGTCGGCCTCGAGCACCACGCGCGAGCGCAGGCCGTTTTGCAGCAGCGTCTGCTGAGCCTCGGCAAGGCCAAGCTCCAGCGGCAGACCGGCGTGCCAGATCGAATCGCGCGCAGCGGCACCCGAGCCGCCATTGTGGCCGCTGATCAAAATCTTGTCGGCAGCGCCCTTGGCCACACCGGTGGCGATGGTGCCGACACCAGCCTCGCTGACCAGCTTGACCGACACGCGCGCACCGGGGTTGGCGTTCTTAAGGTCGAAGATCAGCTCGGCCAGGTCCTCAATGGAGTAGATGTCGTGATGCGGCGGAGGCGAGATCAGGCCGATGCCGGGCGTGGACTGACGGACCTCGGCAATCCAGGGGTAGACCTTCTTGCCGGGCAGGTGGCCACCCTCGCCGGGCTTGGCGCCCTGGGCCATCTTGATCTGAATCTCGAAGGCGCTGCACAGGTAGCGGCTCGTCACGCCAAAGCGCGCACTTGCCACCTGCTTGATCGCGGAGTTCTTGGAGTCACCGTTAGCCAGCGGGGTCTCGCGACGCGGATCCTCACCGCCCTCGCCCGAGTTGGAACGGCCGTGCAGGCGGTTCATGGCGATGGCCATGCACTCGTGTGCTTCCTTGCTGATGGAGCCGTACGACATGGCGCCGGTGTTAAAGCGGCGGACGATGTTGAGCGCGGACTCGACCTCGTCGAGCGAAACCGGCGTGCGGCCGCTGGCATCAAAGTCGAGCAAGTCGCGCAGACGCACGGTACGGCCGGTGCGGTGCAGGCGGGCGCTGTACTCCTTAAAGGTGTCGTAGCTGTCCTCACGGCAGGCGGTCTGCAGCAGGTAGACGGTCTGGGGGTCGATGAGGTGTTCCTCGCCGCCGAGCGGGCGCCACTTGGTCAGGCCCAGCGTGGGCAGCTGATCGGGAGCCGGGCTCTTAAGGATAGCGAGCGCGGCGTCGTAGCGCTCGTTTTGCTCGCGTTCAACGTCCTCGACACCCATACCGCCCACACGGCTCACCGTGCCGGCAAAGTACGCGTTGACGAACTCCGGCGTAAAGCCCACGGCTTCGAAGATCTGCGCCGAATGGTAGCTCTGCACCGTGGAGATGCCCATCTTGGACATGATGGAGACGATGCCGGCGGTCGCAGCCTTGTTGTAGTTGGCGATGCCCTGCTCGGCCGTCACGTCCAGGTCGCCGCGTGCCGCCAGATCGCGGATGCACGCATGTGCGTTGTACGGATAGATGCCGCTCGCGGAGTAGCCCACCAGTGCCGCAAAGTCGTGCGGGGACACGGCGTCACCGCACTCCACCACGATGTCGGCAAAAGTACGAACGCCGGCGCGGATCAGGTGGTTGTGCACGCAGCCCACGGCGAGCAGCGACGGCACGGGCACCTCGCCCGCAGCGGCACGATCGCTCAACACCACAATGTTCACGCCGTCGCGGACCGCAGCCTCAACGTCCTCGGCAAGCTGTTTGAGCGCAGCCTGCAGCGCGCCCTCGCCGGCATCGCGGCGGTAGACGGCACGGAAACGACGGGTCTTAAAGCCAACACGGTCGATGGCACAGATATGCTCGAACTCTTCCTCGTTGAGCAATGGGCGCTCCAAGCGCACCAGCTGACAGGCCGTGCGGGAATCCTCGAGCAGGTTGCCGTGGTTGCCCAGGTAGAGCGTGGTCGAAGTCACCATGTGCTCGCGCAGGGCATCGATCGGAGGATTCGTGACCTGAGCGAACAGCTGATAGAAGTAGTCAAAGAACGAACGCGTCTTCTTGGACAGGCAGGCCAACGGCGCATCGATACCCATCGAGGCGAGCGGGGCCTTGCCCTGCTGGGCCATGGGGCGCACGACCTCGTCAACATCATCCCAGTGATAGCCGAGCTTGGCCATGCGCACGGCGGCGGGCACCTCGGCATCCTCGGCGGGCGCGGGCGCGGCGGGCTCATCGAGCGCGTCGACGGTCAGTGTCTCCTCGGCAATCCAGTCGCGGTAGGGCTTCTCCTTGGCATAGCGGGCGCGCAGCTCGTCGTTGTAGATCACGCGGCCGCGGGCAAAATCGACCTCGAGCATCTGGCCCGGTCCCAGGCAGCCGCTCGTCAGGATGTTCTCGGGGCTCACCTCGATGGTGCCCACCTCGCTTGCCAGCATAAAGCGGCCATCGCGCGTCACGTAGTAGCGGGCGGGGCGCAAGCCGTTGCGGTCGAGGGCGGCGCCCAGCGTGCGACCGTCGGTAAAGGCGATGGCCGCCGGGCCGTCCCAGGGCTCCATGAGCATGGACTGGTAAGCGTCGTAGGCGCGGCGCTCCTCACTCAGGCTATCGTTGTGGTCCCACGGCTCGGGCAGCAACATGGACGCGGCACGCGTGAGCGGGCGACCGTTCATGACCAAGAATTCGAGCACGTTGTCCAGAATCGCGGAGTCGGAACCCTCGCGGTTGATGATGGGCATCACGCGCTCAAGATCGTGCTGCAGCACGGGGCTGTACAGGTTGGGTTCGCGGGCGCGAATCCAGTTGACGTTGCCCTTGAGGGTGTTGATCTCGCCGTTATGGATGATAAAGCGGTTGGGGTGCGCACGCTCCCAGCTGGGCGTGGTGTTGGTGGAGTAGCGCGAGTGGACGAGCGCCACGGCCGTTTTGACGGCGGCGTCGTTGAGGTCGATGAAGAAGCGGCGCATCTGCGTGGCGACCAGCATGCCCTTGTACACGATGGTGCGCGAGCTCATGGAGCACACGTAGAAGATCTTGTCTCGCAGGGCAAACTCGGCATCGGCCTTCTTTTCGATGGTGCGGCGGCACACGTACAGGCGACGCTCAAAGGCATCGCCGGCGGGCGTGTCGTCCGGACGGCCCAGGAAGGCCTGCAGGATAGTGGGCATGCAGGCGCGGGCCGTCTCGCCCAGGTCGTGCGGGTCGACGGGCACCTCGCGCCAAAAGAGCAGCGGCACGCCGGCCTCGGCACAGCCCTCCTCAAACACGCGGCGGGCATCCTCTACGCCCTTGTCGTCCTGCGGGAAGAACAGCATGGCCACGCCATAGTCGCCCTCTGCCGGCAGAATCTGACCGCACTTTTGAGCCTCTTTACGGAAAAAGTGATGCGGAACCTGGAACAGGATGCCGGCGCCGTCGCCGGTGTTCTTCTCGAGTCCCGTGCCGCCGCGGTGCTCCAAGTTGACCAGAATGGACAGCGCGTCGTCCAGAATCTGGTGATGGCGCTCACCGTTGATATCGGCAAGCGCGCCGATGCCACATGCATCGTGGTCGAATTCGGGGCGATAAAGGCCCTGCTGCTGAGCGGAATCTGCCTGCATCGCGATCCTCCCCTAGATATTTAGACAGTCAGTTGAATAGGCATACTAGGAGCATCGCCGACCCGTTGTGTTTCCCACCCGTTTCGAAACAATCGCGTAACGCACGCCCTACGAGTGGACACCGCCGACCTCAAGGGCGACAACATAGGCCCCAAGTTCGGCCTGTTAGCTCACCACTTCAAACATCTCAATCTGTAACACGAAGGCCCAATTACGACGACTAACTGTTACAGATTGAGATGTTTTCGAGAGACATTCCATAGGACCATTTCTTCCTGTCTCGATCTGTAACACCTAGGCCCAATTTCCATCCCTCGTTGTTACAGATCGAGACATTTCGGCAGCCCCCTTTCACCATCCCATTCAAATACAACAATTTTGTTAGTCTTGGTTAACTTTTAAGCTTAAAACGGGTATCCTTTGCGGCGTCAAGCAAACGACACGCACACCGTGCCAGATCAAGGAGGCCCCTATGGCGCACCAAGCAGACCAGCAGACGATGCAACTCGTCCTTATCCGTCACGGAGAGTCCGAGTGGAACAAGCTCAACCTGTTCACCGGCTGGACCGATGTTGAGCTCACCGACACGGGCCGCGAAGAAGCCGCAGCAGGCGGTCGAGCCCTCAAAGAAGCGGGCTTCGACTTCGGCGTCTGCTACACCTCGCGTCTCAAGCGCGCAATTCACACCCTCGACATCGTGCTCGGCCAAATGGATCGCGAGTGGTTGCCCGTCATCAAATCCTGGAAGCTCAACGAGCGCCACTACGGAGCGTTGCAGGGTCTCAACAAGGCCGATGCCGCAGCGGAGCACGGCGACGAGCAGGTGCTCATCTGGCGCCGCTCCTTCGATGTCTGCCCGCCGGCACTCGAGCCGGACGACGCGCGCGATCCCCACACCCAGGAGCAATACCGTGATGTCGCGCCCGATCAGCTGCCCTATACCGAGTGCCTCAAGGACACGATCGCCCGCGCCTGGCCTTATTTCGAAGACGAGATTCGCCCCCAGATGCTCGCCGGCAAGCGCGTACTCATCGCCGCACACGGCAACTCCCTGCGCTCACTCGTCATGAAGCTCGAGCACCTCACGCCCGAGGAGATCCTCAAGGTCAACATCCCCACCGGCGTGCCGCTCGTCTACACCTTCGACACCGATTTCAACGTCCTCGACAAGCGCTACATCGGCGACCCGGCGACCATCGCCGCCAAGATCGACGCCGTGGCCAATCAGGGCAAAGCGCACAAGTAGCCCCAACCCAAATCCGACGCGTGGCGCCGCACGACCCAGATGCGACGTCACGCCGCCCATACGCAGGAGCGCACCATGCTCAACCATCTCAAACAGCACTTTGGCTCCCGACGCACCGGTGGTCACGGAGGCCTAGACATTGCGCGGCATATCGGCCCCGGGCTGCTCGTGACCGTCGGCTTTATCGACCCGGGCAACTGGGCCTCCAATATGGCCGCGGGCTCGCAGTTTGGCTACGCGCTGCTGTGGATCGTCACGCTGTCCACGATTATGCTCATCGTGCTGCAGCACAACGCGGCGCACTTGGGCATCGCCACGGGCGCCTGCCTTGCCGAGGCCACGACCCGCTTTCTCCCCCGCATCGTGGGACGCGCGGTGCTCGGCAGCGCCTATCTCGCGACCATCGCCACCGCCATGGCCGAAGTCCTGGGCGGCGCGATTGCCCTTCAAATGCTCTTTGGGCTGCCCGTGCGTGCGGGCTGCGTCATCGTGGCGGCAGTATCGATGGCGATGCTCATGACGAACTCCTACAAGCGAGCCGAACGCTGGATCATCGCCTTCGTAGGCGTGGTAGGACTCTCGTTTTTGGCCGAGCTTGCACTAGTCAAGGTCGACTGGCCGCAAGCCGCCGCAAGCTGGATCACGCCCAGTATGCCCACTGGCTCTGCCGCGATTATCGTGAGTGTCCTGGGTGCGGTCGTTATGCCACACAACCTTTTTCTGCACTCCGAGGTCATCCAATCCATGCACTTCGAAGGCCAAGGCGAGCAGGTTATCGAAGAGCGTCTGCGCTACGAGCTCTTCGACACGCTCTTTTCGATGGGCGTGGGCTGGGCAATCAACTCGGCCATGGTCATCCTGGCCGCAACGACCTTCTTTGCGCACGGCATGGTCGTAGACGACCTCGCCGTCGCAGCGGCCACGCTCTCCCCCATTCTGGGCCCGGCGAGCTCGACCATCTTTGCGGTAGCGCTGCTGTTCGCGGGACTATCGAGCAGCGTGACAGCGGGCATGGCGGCGGGGACCATCACTGCGGGCATGTTCGACGAGGAATACGATATCCACGACCGACATTCCTCGATCGGGGTGGCGGCCTGTTTCGTCGGCGCAGTGACGGCGTGCCTGGTCGTCCCAAATCCTTTTGAAGGTCTCATCTGGAGTCAGGCACTGCTGTCGCTTCAGCTACCGATTACGGTCTTTGTGCTCATACGGCTCACCAGTTCACCCCGCGTCATGGGCAAATACGCCAATTCGCGTCCACTCAACGCGCTGCTCGTAGGGATCGGTGCCATCGTGACGATTCTCGATGTCGTGTTGTTGACAGGGATGTAATGGGGCGGGGCACCTACTCAGGCAAACGTCTCGATCTGTAACATCTAGACCCGCTTTCGATGTCTAGATGTTACAGATTGAGATCTTCTGCCGGACGGTTTTGGTTTGTCTCGATATGTAACAAGTGGGCCCAATTTCCACCGTTAGATGTTACAGATTGAGACAAAAGGTCGGCCGGACTCACAACAGACAGGATCGGCCAACAGCAACCGTGATCCCTTGGGGGCGGAGGAAAAGGGCCCCGGCCGAGAATTCGACCGAGGCCCTTGGACAGAGCTATGTTCGGCTTTCGCCGTGTGTCTGCGAGCTACTCCTCGACGAGCTCAAACTGATCGGGACCGACGCCGCACACCGGGCACACATAATCCTCGGGCAGCTCGGGCGTATCGACCTCAACCTCGTAACCGCAAACGACGCACACGAACTTATACGTCTTCTTCTCCTCAGCCATGATGTTCTCCTCTCAAACGCGACTGGTGATGTACTTCATTTATCAGTATAGATTCTCAATAATATAATGCAAGTATTTTTAAAACATTTCTAGCCTTGATACGAGGACGCCTTCGGAGGCGTCTTGCCCTTCAGGACCTTATGGTAGTAATCGTAGGTGAGCGGCGTCTCGTCACTCAAGCGCTCGGCATCCTCGACCTCGCCGATAAACAGTAGATGCGTGCCAACATCCACAGTGTCGATCAAATGGCAGCTAAACAGGGCCGCCGCGTGCTCGGGCACATAGGGCATGCCCAGAGCCGTCTCGCGGGCCTCGTATTTGGCAAACTTGTCATAATCGCTGCTGGTGCGGAACCCAAAGTTACCGATGTAGAGCATATCGGCGGTCTGATCGATCACGGTCAGCGCGAACGCTTTGGCCGAAGCGATGACGCCCGAGGTGACGTTGTCCTTGTTCACGGCAACCGAAATGCGCGGCGGCATGGACGTCACCTGCACCGCAGTGTTGATGACGCAGCCGGCGCGCAGCCCGTCTGCCGCGGCGCTCACCACGTACAGACCGCTCGGCATGGTAAAGTACGCAGTTTTGTCCATAACAATCACTCCCCTAACGCGGGTTGGAACCTCATGGATGTATGTACCCACAAAAAAAGGCGGCGCCCACAACGGACACCACCTTTGAGACATATGTGTCAAAACAGTATAAGCAAGATGAGAGGCCCGCAGTTGCGGTGAAATAAGGACTGAATAGCCCCTCAAACAGGCAAAACAGTCCGTATTCCACCGCAACTTATACAGAACGCCTAGCGATTGCGCTCCTTGAGGGCGCGGTCGATCTCGCGCTGGACATCGCGCTTGGCCATATCCTCGCGCTTGTCGTAAAGCTTCTTGCCGCGGCCTAGGCCCAGCAGCAGCTTTACGCGGCCGTCGGTATTAAAGTAGAGCTCCAGCGGCACCAGCGCATAGCCGCGGTTGCGAAGTTTGCCGTCAAGAAAGTCGATCTCCTTGCGGTGCAGCAGCAGACGGCGCCGACGGTCGGGATCGCGATTCCACACGCCACCATGGCTATAAGGGTGGATATGCAGGCCGACGAGCCAGCACTCCCCACCACGAATCAGCGCGAAGGTATCGGTAATCTGGCACGCGCGCTCGCGAATCGACTTGACCTCGGTACCGCTCAGCTCAATACCGCACTCAAACGTCTCATCGATAAAGTACTCGTGATGTGCCGAGCGATTCTTGGAAATGAGCTTGCGCTCGCGCTTACTGGGCATCGCCGGCCTCCTTGACGTCGTCGGCGTTTGAGCCCGCAGCCTCGCGCTTTGCCTTGCGCTCGGCGTTAAGCTCGGCGTCGCTCTCGCGCACCAGTTTGATAATCGCCGCGCAGGCCTCCTCGCCCACCAAATCACGAGCGCGCACCGTCAGGCGCGTCGCCTCCTGCTTGTCGCCGTCGCTTGCAGCATCGGTCGCACACATGATCAGGCAGATGGCAATCTCGGCCGAAGGCGAAGTCGGCACGCCTTGCAGGGCGAGCTCACCCATCACATGGTCGTCACTCTCGTCCGCGGCATCCGGATAGGTGGTATGGATCTTGTTGAGCAGGCGCGTCGTATGCGCATCATTGGGCGCCAGGCGCAGCGCCAGACGCGCGCAGCCCACGGCTGCCGAAATGTTCTCGGTCTCGGGCTCCAAGAAGTACTGACCCAAGTTGGTGTAGGCACGTGCGGCGCACTTACCGTCGCTCGCGCGCTCCAGCACCGAGAACGAGAGCGATGCCCACTCCTGCTTGTCCTCGAGCGCGCGGAACAGCTCGGCCAAGTCCAAGCGATAGTTGCAGTTCATGGGATCCCAACGCACGGCCTGCATCAGGGCATTCCGAGCACTCACATAATCCTGCTGGCGAATGTAGGCAAACGCCATGTCGGAGTACAGGCGGTCAAAGGGAACCTCGACCTGCACCAGCTCGCGCGGATCCTTCTCCACGCGGCGATAGGCCAGGCGCTCAAACTTGCTGTCGAAGCTAAAGTACTGGCGCTTCTCCTCCGTCTTGCACTCAGCGTCGATATACTCCTCGGCGAGCTCCACCAGACGCTCAAGCAGCGGCGTCGCCGTAGCCAGGTCGCCCTGCGCCAGATAGTTCTCGGCATACGTGATGTCTTCCAAGCTGATAGGCAGGTCCATGACAACTCCTCGGTCCGGGCGGCAGACTCAACGCGCGCCTTAAATATCGGTCAATACACAAAACCCGGGTCTCTTACGAGGCCCGGGCGTTCAATTTTGGTAGCCCGTACCAGATTCGAACTGGTGATCTCCGCCTTGAGAGGGCGGCGTCCTAAACCGCTAGACGAACGGGCCATATGTAGCAAATGCAATGGCTGGGATGGAGGGAGTCGAACCCCCATTGACGGAACCAGAATCCGCTGTCCTGCCATTAGACGACATCCCAATGACTGCATCGCTGCGCTCGGCTGTGCCTTTGCGCAAGAAAGAAATATACGGGAAGTCCCGCCGTGACGCAAGCCCTAATTTTGACTTTTTTGAAATTCAGTCAAATACGGCCGACACGTGAAGGACCTGTGAAGTCGACCGCTGCACACGAAGGGCAAAACGCCGCGAGCGGTAGCCGTCAACCGTTGGCAGATTCTACCGCGAAAACGATAGCACCAGGCAACACAATCGAAGTATCAATGATCACGTAGATATCGAGGCGCCATGGACGAAGAGCTTGATTACCTATGGGAGACCCTGGGCCTCGAGATCACTGCTGACCTTTGGCCCGAACGGGACAAAATCCATCCCACCCTGCGCCCCGCCATCACGGTGATGCAGGCAAAATACCGCCGTGCATCCTTTTTGATCATGCGGATGTCATGGCACGCGGGACTCCCCGACCTTAAGCGAATCCAGGCAAGCCTCGTCGAGCTGTCCGGTATGCCGACTGTCATATCCGAGGCGCACCTGGAGCAGCGCCAACGCGAGCGACTGCAACAGCAGCGGATTCCCTTTATCTGCCCCGGTGTTCAGGCATATCTGCCCTTTATGGACGAGGAGTACTGGAGCGGCAAGCCCAACAAGCACGTAAAGGTCTACGGTCCGCACGAATGGGCACAGCTCAAGGATTGAGCCGAGCGAGCCCTCCGATGGAAAACACGTCCCACCCCGAGCGCTCAAAACGGGTCGCACTTTCCGCAGCCGCTACAGCAGCGCCTCGGTCCAAGCTGCTTCCCTAAAGCCGGGAATCGCAAAGTCGTCGCCCACCAACAGCGGACGCTTGACCAGCATGCCGTCGGTCGCCAGCAGCTCGTAGCACTCCCGATCCGTCATGCCCGCATCTAGACGCGCCTTCAGGCCCAGCTCTCGATATTTCATGCCCGACGAATTAAAGAAGCGCCGCACCGGCAGTCCCGAACGAGCAATCCAGGTCGCAAGCTCATCAGCCGTGGGATTGTCCAAAACGATATCGCGGTCGATATACTCTACCCCGTGTTCGTCCAGCCATGCCTTGGCCTTCTTACAGGTCGAGCACTTGGGATATTCAACAAACAGTACGGTCATGGGATTTCCTTTCTTAGAGAAAACAGGTGTCCGGAAAACTGCACATCGACGACCACTCGCGATTGCAGCCGTTATTGTAGCCAATGTCGAAGCATAGGCAGTCGCGATGTCTCGTCTTAAGGCTAGCGCCTCGCATGGGCGCCGATCGGCCGAGTCGCATAGCGCACCAACGCCGCTGCCAGCAATACCAACAGCATGGCGGTGACATAGCCCGCAGCATCGAATCCTAAATCGATAACGTCGAAATGCCTGCCGGGAACAAAGATCTTATGTACCTGATCGCCAACGGAGCAGACGGCGCAAAAGAGCAACACGGGCACGCAACGGGAGCATACGCTCCAAGGACGCCTGGAAAAGCAAACCACGACCACCGAGGCGAACAATCCGACGAAGAAAAACTCTACGGTATGGGCAACGCGACGGACGTTCGTGCCCACCCACATGCGAATGGAAGCAAGTCGGCCAGACCGGACATTCGAAGCAGCCGAATCGGTGCCCCCGGTCATCCCGTTCTCGGTCTGAGCTTCACCCGCGACATCGGCAGCCTGAACGCCCGTAGCCTGACCCTCCACCACGCGCGCGGTGGACTCGCTCAGCAACGACGTCTCCACCGCATTTTGCTCCGTCAGCACCCAGATGCCCGCCAGCGTTGCAGCGAACAGAATGATCGCGGTCCATCCGATTATTTGTTTTACGCGCGCCAAGGGCCTACCTCCTTTTTTGAATATCAGCGAGTGTAGCCCCAAATGGCATCGTCACCGTATCAAAATTTGAATCGCAACAGGAAGCGACAAAGCGACGCAAACCCCTACCCCGCCTCGCGCATCCAGCGATCGAACGTCCCCACGCACACGCCCAGGCACTTTGCCGCCTGGCTGCGGGTAATATCGCCCGCCTCATAGCTATCGCGCACCAGCTCAAACTGAGGAGGGCACGGCTTGCGAGGTCGACCGAAACGGACCCCTCGCGCCCGCGCCGCTGCAATCCCCTCCGCCTGGCGCCGATGAATATTCTCGCGCTCCACCTGCGCCACGTAGCTCAGCAGTTGTAGCACAATATCGGCAATCAGGGTATTGGTCACATCCGGCGCGCCGCTGGCCCTGGCGCGCGTGTCAAGCAATGGCATGTCCAACACCACAATGGCAACCCCGAGCTCCTTGGTAATGCGTCGCCATTCCTCAAGAATCTCGGAGTAATTACGGCCAAGCCGGTCGATAGAAAGCACCACCAGCACGTCCCCGTCTCCCAGGATGTGCAGCAGCTCGCGATACCGCGGGCGATCGAAGTCCTTGCCGCTCGCATGGTCGGCATAAATATTCGCCGAGCCCACGCCATAGGCGCCCAGCGCATCCAGCTGCCGATTTAGATTCTGATCGCGCGAACTCACCCGCGCATAACCATACACCGTCGCCATCTCATCCCCGCTTTCTTGTAAACCTGCCAAAAAGGGACAGGTTTATTTTGGTAGGTTTTACCTCTCGAATAGCAGGTAAGCGGGCGGCCGAGCGGACGGCAAGGTAGCTATGATCCAAATGCGGAGGGCGGCCCCGAAAGACCGCCCTCCGCTCTCCCGCCATGAGTCGAGATTTGGCTAATGGATAAGCTTAAAGTCCAAGTGCCCACGCGTGGTATTGACGCGCGAAACCTCGATAATCACGCGCTGGCCCAGTTCATAGCGAGTCCCCGTGTCGGCGCCCGTCAGCGTAAGCGCATCCTCGTCGAACTCGAACCACTCGTTGCCCAGACTCTTGATCGAAACCAAGCCTTCGACCTGCGTCAGGTCCAAGCGCACAAAGAGGCCCATGCTGCTGACCCATGAGACCGTTCCGGCATAGCGCTCGCCCAGGCGATCCTCATAGTACTGGGCAATCTTGATCTTTTGCGTCGCATGGCTAGCGGCATCTGCCGCGCGCTCGGCATCGCTGCATGCGCGGCAGATCTGCGGCAGAATGCGCGGCAGCGACTCGCGCCCCTTGCCGATCAGCCGCGGTGTACGGACCAGGGCGTCCTTGCCGCCGAGCTGCTCATAGGCCAACTGCAGTTTGAGCACGCGGTGCACCACCAGATCGGGGTAGCGACGGATGGGACTCGTAAAGTGACAGTAGCACGGCGCGGCGAGCGCAAAGTGGCCCTCGTTGCGCGGCTTGTACAGTGCGCGCTGCATGCTGCGCAGAAGCAGCGTGTTGACGAGCGGTGCGTTGGCCGTACCGGCGGCAGCATCAACTGCAGCCTGTAGCTCATCGGGACTCCCCAGGGCGATACCGGCAGCACGGCGATCGTCGATGATGCCCAGCTGCGCCAGCGCAACGGCGGCACCGTGCAGGCTATCGGGGCTCGGATCCTCATGCACGCGATAGCAGGCCTCGATATCACGGTCTGCCAGCCACTCTGCAACGCACTCGTTGGCGAGTAGCATGGCTTCCTCGATAAGCGACGTGGCACACGAACGCTCGCGCGCCACAATCTGCACGGGTACTCCGTCCTCATCCAATAGAGCGCGAATCTCGGCCGTGTCAAAATCGACTGAGCCGCGGGCACGACGAATACGACGGCGAAGTTCGGCGAGTTCGTTGGCGGCGACAAGGAAATCGCCGAGGTCGACGTTATAGCCGCGAGCAGTTTCCTCGCACGCAAGACCGCGCTCAAGCGCCTCCTCGCGCGAGGCCTCAGCAGCCGCAACATCCTCAGCGGCGCCTTCCAGCACCGAATACTCAACCGCGTCGGCACGCACCAGCAGCGCCTCGGCGCCGTCATAGTCCATACGCACACGCGAGCGAATCACGCTGGGGTACGGATCGTAATGCCGCACGCGACCCTGCGCATCGAGCTCAATGTCAACGGTAAACGCAAGACGGTCCTCGTCAGGGCGAAGCGAGCATAGGTCACAGGACAGGCGTTCGGGCAGCATGGGAAGCACGCGATCGGCCAGATACACCGATGTCGTACGATGGCGAGCCTCAAGATCGATATGCCCGTCCCAAGCCACATAGTGAGAAACGTCAGCGATATGCACACCCAGCTTGTAGCCACCCTCGGGCGTGCGCTCAAGCGAAATGGCATCGTCAAAGTCGCGCGCGTCGACCGGGTCGATCGTGATGACAAAGCGGTCGCGCAGATCGCGGCGGAGCGGGTCCTTAAGCGCCGCGGACACATCGAGCGAAAGCCCCTCGGCCTCGTCCAGCGCGGCCTCGGGATAGCTATCGGTATAGCCGTAACGCGCCATCACGTATTGAACGCCCAAATCGGGCGCGTCATCTCCGCCAATGCGGCGTTCGATCGTCACGGTGCCCGATTCCAGGCGCGTCGGGTAGGTCAAAATGCGCGCGACAACGGCATCACCCGGGTGGACGCCCAGACGATCCGCCGAGGTATCCTCGGGCAGAATGAAGAAGTCGGCCTTCAGGCGCGAATCGAGCGGCTCGATCACACCGAGCGGACCAGCGGTCTGGTACGTACCCACCACGCTTATGGCTGCGCGCTCAACCACGCCTTCGATCACGGCGCGCCGCTCACCGTGCGGGCTGTTCTTAATGCTCACGGCTACGGTATCGCCATCCATGATCTCGCGCTTACCGCGGCCCATGACCTTGTAGTCGCCGTTTTCGGTTACAACGTAGGCGCTATGCTCATGGAGCTGCACGCGCCCGGTCAGGCTCGGACGGCGTTCGCTGCGCACCGGCCCGCGCTTATTGCGAGCTCCACGCTTATGCTTGTTATTGCGCCCCATGGCGCCTCCTAACTATCGATTGCGAACTCCAAAGAGTCTACCCAAATGATCCGTTTTCCTGCCGTCCCCTAGGGATCAAAAAACGGGCCGCCCCGCAAGAGACGACCCGTTGGAAGGGATGAATTCCAGGCATGCCTACACGCGCAGGTAGCGGCGCATGGCGATGGCAGAACCAAAGAGACCGATAATCACGCCGACCAGAATCAGCGCAGCATAGGTCACCAGGTAGTACTGCATCGGCAGGGCAAACGACATCCAGCCGATGCTCTCCTGCAAACGCGGAATCATCAGATTGCGCAGCAGCTCCAGAACGCCGATGGAAAGCAGCGAGCCCAAAATGGCCTGCAGTACGCCCTCGGTGATAAACGGGCCGCGAATGAAGCCGTTGCTGGCGCCGACCAGACGCATAATCGCAATCTCACGACGACGCGCCGTGATGGACAGGCGAATCGTGTTGTTGATGAAGATGAATGCGATAAAGGTCAAAAGGCCAACGAGCACCACGGCGGCGATGCGGATGTAGTTGGTCACCTGGAACAGGCGGCTCACTTCCTCCTGGCCGTACAGCACGCTCGCGTTGACGTCGCCGTCATCCGCGATCTTCTGGAAGTCGGCGTTCTTCTTGAGCTTCTGGGCCGTGCTCTCGACCTTGGACGGATCGTCCATCTCAATTGCAAACGAAGCCGGCAGCGGGTTCTGGCCATCGAGCGCGCTCATGGTGGCGTCGGCGTTGCCCGACATCTTGCTCGTATACTCGGCCAGCGCGTCGTCCTTGTCCTTGTACGTCACGGACTTGACGTTGCTCCACGTCTTGAGCTCAGCCTCAAAGGCCTGAACATCTGCCTGGTCGGCGTCATCGCTAATAAAGGCGTTGATGACGACCTGATCCTCGACGGTGCCGATCACGGAGTTCAGCATCGCGGAGCCCATGATGAACAGGCCGATGATAAACAGCGAAAGGAAGATCGTGATGACGGCGCCGAGCGAGGTAGTCCAGTTACGGAAGAAGTGACTGATTGCCTCTTTGAAGGAGTAGCCCACGTTAGTTGGTGCCATAGTTGCCGTAACCTCCCCTCTCCTGGTCGCGGATAACGTGGCCGCCCTCGAGGGCGATCACGCGACGGTGCATGCTATCGACCATCTCGCGGTCGTGCGTGGCGACGATCACGGTGGTGCCGGTGCGGTTAATACGCTCGAGCAGCTTCATGATGCCCAGCGAGATCGCCGGGTCGAGGTTACCCGTGGGCTCGTCGCAGATCAGCAGCGGCGGACGGTTGACCATAGCGCGGGCGACGGCGACGCGCTGCTGCTCGCCACCGGAAAGCTGGTCGGGCAGCGAGTCCATCTGATCGGCCAGACCGACCAGACGCAGCACCTCCGGCACCTGGCTGCGAATGACGCCCTTGGGCTTGCCGATGCACTGCAGAGCAAACGCCACGTTTTCGTAGGCGGTTTTTTGCGGCAGGAGCTTAAAGTCCTGGAACACGGCGCCAATCTGGCGGCGCAGGAACGGAACCTTGCGGTTCTTGATCTTCATGAGGTCCTGACCGGCAACCAGGATGCGACCGCTCGTCGGCTTGACGTCGCGGTTGAGCGTCGACAGCAGCGTGGTCTTACCCGAGCCGGAGTGACCGACCAGGAAGACGAACTCGCCCGGATAGATCTCGATGTTGATGTCGTCGAGTGCAGGCTTGTTGGGCTGTGCCGGATAGATCTTGGTGACATGCTCCATAAGGATGACGGGCTCGACACCGGCCTGCTTGGCCATCTTCTTGCGGCTGGCCTGCGGATCGATGGGCGCAAACACCGACGTAAAATCGGGGTTGTTGAGCGCGTTATCGAGGCTTGCGACCTCGGCCGCCTGATCGCTCTCGACCACCGGGGCAGCAGGCTGCGTGGGGTCGGGAATAGCGGCAAAGAGACCGGACTGCGCAGGCTGAGGAGCCGGTGTCGCAGGGGCCATGGGGTCGGGAATGCCGGCCATGGTAGGCTGCGGCGTGGCAGCGCCAGCCTGAGGCTGCTCCACGCGAGCGGTCACGGCCTGAACGGGCTCAAAACCCGCCGTGCCGGAAAGCGCGACATCGCTGGTGGGATTGTAGGCAAAGGGATCGGATGCCGGCTGTGCCTGATCTGCCGGCTGAGCGGGGGCCTGAGCAACAAGCTGGCCCTCTGAATCCGGAGTGGCGAAACGACTGCCCTGGACGCCTGTCTGCGTCTTGGGGGCATCATCGCCCGCACCGGAGGTACGGAAGTGGTTACCCACTGGTGCTCCTTATCGTCGTGCGTTTAAACTACATGAGCGCTTTGTATTTTAGCAGCATTAGCTTTGCTGCACATAAGAAGCATGGCGGGGTTTGGGTCTCACCGGCCGGGCGCAGGGTTACCTCCCAAATCGTCCTCGCGCATGGCCGGCATTTGTCCTGCTCCTGCGGAGCTGCGGACAAACGCCGGCCTGCGCTGCGGAAAGATTTGGGAGGTAACCCTGCGCCCGGCCTGCGGCTACTATGGGGCCGACGCACCAACTTGAGATGCTGCGCATACAAAATTGGAAGGGTCTGAATTGCACTTTGCTGGGATGGGCTCGTTTCCCCATGGGAACTTTGCTTGGCAGGACTCTAATTTAAATTCAGCATAAACAGGGGCGCCCTCTTTGAGGACGCCCCTGTTCTGGCTTGTTTGCGGTTGTCGACGCGATACTTTGCCTCGTCTTGCCTTATGCCAAGAACTCCTTGGTGGTCGCCACGATGTTGGCGGCGTCCAGGCCGTACTTGTGCAGGAGCTCGGCACCCGGGCCGGACTCGCCGAAGGTGTCGTTGACGCCAATCTTCTTGAGCGGCGTCGGGCACTGCTCACACAGAACGTCGGCAACGGCGCTGCCCAGGCCACCGATCACGGAGTGCTCCTCGACGGTCACGACGTGACCGGTCTTGGTGGCGCTCTTGACGATCAGGTCGGCGTCGATGGGCTTGATGGTGTGCATGTCGATGACCTCGGCATCGATGCCCTCGGCAGCGAGCTGCTCGGCGGCCTCGAGGGCCTCGCCGACCATTAGGCCGCAGGCGATGATGGTGACGTCGGTGCCCTCGCGCATGACGATGCCCTTGCCTACCTCGAACTTGTAGGTCTCGGGGTCGTTGATGACCGGCGAGGCCAGACGGGCAAAGCGCATGTACACGGGGCCGTCGCACTCGTAGGCGGCGCACGTCACGGCACGAGCCTCCACGTCGTCGGCGGGAACGATAACGGTCATGCCGGGGATGACGCGCATGAGGGCGATATCCTCGCAGCACTGGTGCGTGGCGCCGTCCTCGCCCACCGAGATACCGGCGTGCGTGGCACCGATCTTAACGTTAAGGTGCGGATAGCCGATGGAGTTGCGGACCTGCTCAAAGGCGCGGCCAGCGGCAAACATGGCAAAGGTGCTCGCAAAAGCAACGCGGCCGGTGGTCGCGATACCGGCGGCAACACCCATCAGATTGCTCTCGGCAATGCCCACATCGAAGAAGCGGTCGGGGCAGGCTGCCTTAAACTTGCCGGTCTGCGTGGCGGCGGCCAGGTCGGCATCGAGGACCACAAAGTCATCGTGCTCGTTGGCGAGCTCGACGAGGGCCTCACCGTAGCTTACGCGCGTGGCGATTTTCTTGACGTCTGCCATCCTAGAGCTCCTCTCCGGCGGCCGTGAGCTCTGCCATGGCCTGCTCAAACTGTTCATCGTTGGGGGCCTTGCCGTGCCAACCCACCTGGTTCTCCATAAAGGAAACGCCCTTGCCCTTGGTGGTCTCGGCGATGATGGCGGTCGGCTGACCCTTGGTGGCGCGGGCCTCGGCAAAGGCGGCGCGGATCTGATCGAAATCGTTGCCGTCGGCGAGCTCCACCACGTGGAACTTGAAGGCGCGGAACTTGTCGGCGAGCGGCATGGGGTCGTTGACCTCCTCGACGGGGCCGTCGATCTGCAGGCCGTTGTGGTCGACGATCACGCAGAGGTTGTCAAGCTGCTGGTTGCCGGCAAACATGGCGGCCTCCCAAACCTGGCCCTCCTCGCTCTCGCCGTCGCCCAGCAGGGCGTAGGTGCGATAGTCGTCGCCCCAGTGCTTGGCGGCAACGGCCATGCCCACGGCGGCGGAGATGCCCTGGCCGAGCGAACCGGTGGACATATCGACGCCCGGGGTGTCGTTCATGTTGGGGTGACCCTGCAGGTGGCTGCCGATGTGGCGCAGCGTCTCGAGATCCTCCTTGGGGAAGAATCCGCGCTCGGCGAGCACAGCGTACAGACCAGGCGCGCAATGACCCTTGGAAAGCACGAAGCGATCGCGGTCGGCCTTGCGGGGGTCGGCCGGGTCGACGTTCATTTCCTCAAAGTACAGATAGGTCATGATGTCGGCAGCGCCGAGCGAACCGCCCGGATGGCCGGACTTGGCAGCGTGCACGCCGGTGACGATGCCCTTCCTTACCTCGTTGGCAACCTTTTTGAGCTCTTCGTCGCTCATTGTGCCTTCCTTTCATCCTCTTAAGACAAGATGCGCACGGCACGGAAAGGTAGTCCCAACACAGCCGCGATGCACGTACGTCATTCATTATGCTGGAAACTGGAAGCTTTACCAGAGTATTTATCATTATTTGAACAATTGAGCAGGCAGAACCGCTGATGAAACGGTTTATCAATGTGAACGTCTTTTGGATGGAACGCAGTCGGCCCTACGCGTTAATGTCCTTGAATCCCTCACCGAAGGTTTCCGTAACGTCGGCGACCGTCACAATGGCGTGAGGATCGCGCTCGCGCACGATCGTTTTGAGGGTGTTGAGCTCGCGGCGGCTCACAATGACCATGATCACCGGCTTCTCGGCACCCGAGTACATGCCGGTCGCCCTAAACTTGGTGCAGCCGCGGCCCAGGCCATACATGATGTCGGCCGCGATATCGGGAAACTTGTCCGAGATGATGAGCACCATACGGCGCCTGTTGCCACCGTCGACCACGGCATCGATCACGTAGCCGCTAATGACCATCGAAAGGCCCGCATACAGCGCGTTTTCGACCGAAAAGACCGGGGCCGACAGCGCGCACACGGCAACATCGATCGCCATGACGGTCGAGCCAACCGGCAGCGATGTGTTGCGCGAGATGATCTGGCCGATCGTGTCAGAGCCGCCAGTGTTGGCACCGGCGCGCAACACCATGCCATACCCGATGCCCGTGATAATGCCGCCCCACATAGCGGGCAGCATCAGGTCGGCATGTGCCAGCGGCGCCACAAACGGAGCGAACAGGTCGGTGAAAAAACCCAGCAGCACAAAACCGGTCGCCGTCTGCACCACGTAGAACATGCCACCCTCGCGCATAACAACCAGCAGCAGCAAGGCATTCATCACGATGGTCTGGATACCGACGGGAAGCGATATGCCATGCGAGGCGCCGACCGCCTGAATAATGGTGGCAAGGCCTGTGACGCCGCCGGCGGCAAGGCCGTTGGGGATCAAAAACAAGTCTGTCGCGATAGCTGCCAGGGCGCAGCCAAACATAATCTTGGGCAAGTCATGAAAGAAGTTCATCGAAAGAATGCGCTTGATGTCCAGACGATATGCCATGCTGCCTCCCTCAAAAAAGCGCACCCAAACGAGTGCGCTTTGAACTTCTTGCTGTATTCGATTCTACCGATTCACCGGGCAAATACCACCCCTGCGCAGTGTTTGCATCGACCCGGAGCCAATCATGTGCCTAGGCAGACGATGCTTCCGCATCGGCGTTGCCGGTTGCCCAACGATGGTAGCCGATCACAAACGGATCCAGATCGCCATCGTCGAGAACGGCCTCGACGTTGCTGGTCTCCACGCCCGTGCGCAGGTCCTTGACCATCTGATACGGGTAGAGCACGTAGCTGCGAATCTGGTTGCCAAAACCGATCGTGGTCTTGGGCCCGCGAATCTCATCCAGGGCCTCGGCGCGCTTCTCGAGCTCGATCTCGTACAGACGGGCCTTGAGAATCTGCATGCACGCGGCCTTGTTTTGAATCTGGCTGCGCTCGTTTTGGCAAGTGACAACGATGCCGCTGGGAAAATGCGTCACGCGTACGGCAGAGTCGGTGGTGTTGACGCCCTGGCCGCCCGGACCGCTCGCGTGATACACGTCCACGCGGATATCGTCGGGACTGATCTCGATGTCGATATCGTCAGGCAACACGGGAATGACCTCGACGCCGGCAAACGTGGTCTGGCGGCGCTTCTTATCATCGGTGGGGCTGATGCGTACCAGGCGGTGAACGCCGGCCTCGGCGCGCAGCATGCCAAACGCGTCCTTGCCCTCGACGGTAAAGGTCGCACGGTCGATGCCGATGACCTCAGCCGCGGGGCAGTCGTTAATGGTGACCTTCCAGCCGCGACGCTGGCAGTACTTCATGTACATCTTAAAGAGCATGAAGGTCCAGTCCTGTGCCTCCAGGCCACCCTGTCCGGGCTTGATGGTCACAATCGCGTCGCCGTGATCGAACTCACCGGTAAACCAGCTCGAAAGCTCGAGCTCGTCGATAGCGCGGGCCAGGCGTTCTGCCGTAGCGGCAGCCTCCTCGCGCAATGCGGCGGCATCGGGGTCGTCGCCCATCTCCTCGGCAAGCTCCAGCGCCGCGCGGGCGTCAGATAGCTCGCCGCGCGCGGTATCCACGGCAGCGATATCTTCCTTGGCGCGAGCGATCTCCTCCATGGTGGCGCGAGCGGCGTCGGCGTCATCCCAAAAGCCGGAGGCCACGCTTTTTGCCTCGAGCTCGGTCACGCGCGTGCGCTTCTCGTCCAAATGAAGATACGACTCGACCTCGCCGAGCCGGTCCGCAAACGCGTCCAGCTCGGCGGGCGTTACCTCTAAAGCCTCGGCCATTAACGATTCCTGCCGTGGCAGTACTTGAACTTCTTGCCGCTGCCGCAGGGGCAAAGGTCGTTGCGGCCCACGTTGACATAAGGGTCATCGCTCTCGGACTTGCGGTAGGTGGTCACCTTGCCGCCGTTGTTGACAGCAGCCGGGCCTCCCTGGACGGCCGTACGAGCCTGAACCTGTGCCTGCTTGCGCAGCACCGAGCTGCCGTTGTCGCCATCGACGTCGGCGGGGCCGGAGAAGCGCGCACCCTCGAGCGCGGGGTCCTCCTTGTGCTCCACGGCCTGCGGGGCGGCCTTGATCTCGATGCGCAGAACGGTGCGCAGGTAATCCTCGTACATGGTGTCAACGAGCATCTGGAAGGCACCATAAGCCTCAGTCTTGTACTCGACCAGCGGGTCGCGCTGGCCAAAGCCGCGCAGTCCGATACCGGTCTTGAGGTAGTCCATCTCCTGCAGGTAGTTCATCCAGCGGGTATCGATGACGCGCAGCATGACCTGGGTGTTGAGCTCGCGCATGAGGTCCTCACCCAGGCGCTCGGCCTTCATGTTGTAGCACTTCTCAACGTAGGCCAGGACATCGGCAGCCAGGGCCTCGAAGTCCTCGTCGGGGAACTTGGGCGTGTCGATATGCCCGGTGAGCTCCACGACCCACTTGCGCAGGCCCTCGAGATCGCGCTCGCCATCGTGGCTGTCCTTGGTGCAGAACTCCTGAACACAGCGGTACACGGTATCGTGCATGACCTCGGTGATGTGATCGGTCAGGTCCTTGCCGTCCAGAATCTTGTTGCGCTCGGCGTAGATGACCTGGCGCTGCTTGTTCATGACGTCGTCGTACTCAAGAACGCTCTTGCGCATGGAGAAGTTGATGCTCTCGACCTTGTGCTGGGCGTTCTCGACGGCCTTGGAGATGATCTTGTGCTGGATGGGCATGTCGTCGCCCATGTCGGCGGTAACCATCATCTTGGAAACGCGGTCCATCTTGTCGCCGCCGAACAGGCGCATGAGGTCGTCCTCGAGCGACAGGTAGAACTGAGTCTCGCCCGGATCGCCCTGACGACCGGAGCGGCCACGCAGCTGGTTGTCGATACGACGGGACTCATGGCGCTCGGTGCCGATGACGGTCAGGCCGCCGGCGGCAAGCACGCGCTCGCGTTCGGCCTTGCAGGTCTCCTTGGCCTCAGCGTTAAACTGCTCGAGCTGCTCGGGCGTCACGTCCTCCATGGTCAGGCCCTCGTACTCAAGGCGCTCGCGCACCAGCTCGTCGGGATTGCCACCCAGCAGGATGTCGGTACCACGACCGGCCATGTTAGTAGCGATGGTCACGGCGCCGTAGCGTCCGGCCTGGGCAACGATATGAGCCTCGCGCTCGTGATGCTTAGCGTTGAGGACCTCGTGCGCGATACCGCGCTTGGTAAGGGCGGCCGACAGCTTCTCGGAGCTTTCGATGGAGACGGTGCCCACCAGGACCGGCTGGCCCTTGGCGTGACGTCGCTCGACGTCGTCGGCAACGGCGTTGTACTTGGCCTGGATGGTGCGGTACACCAGGTCCTCGTGGTCGACACGCTGAACGGGCTTGTTGGAGGGGATAACCTCGACGGGCAGCTTGTAGATCTCGCGGAACTCGGCATCCTCGGTGAGTGCCGTACCGGTCATGCCGGAGAGCTTGTCATACAGACGGAAGTAGTTCTGCAAGGTGATGGTGGCCAGCGTCTGGTTCTCCTCGCGCACGAGCACGCCCTCTTTGGCCTCGATGGCCTGATGCAGGCCCTCGGAGTAGCGGCGGCCTTCCATGATGCGGCCGGTGAACTCGTCGACGATCTTGACCTCGCCGTTGGTGACCACGTACTGCTTGTCGCGGTGGAACATGTACTGGGCCTTCAGCGCCTGCTGCAGGTGGTTGACCAGCTGACCGGAGAGATCGGCATAGATGTCATCGATACCCAGGCGGCGCTCAATCTTCTTAAGGCCGCGCTCGGTGGCGGCGATAGTGTGCTTGGCCTCGTCCATGACGTAGTCGCCCGTGGGCTCTACGTCCTCGGTGGCGGTGAGCATGTCGTGCGAGACGTCCTCGCCGCGCTCAAGGCCGCGCACGGCACGCGCGAAATCCTTGTAGGTGCTGGCGGACTTGGTGCCGGCACCCGAGATGATGAGCGGGGTACGTGCCTCGTCGATCAGGATGGAGTCGACCTCGTCGACGATGGCGTAATGGTGGCCGCGCTGCACGCGCTGCTCGGGGCGAGTGACCATGTTGTCGCGCAGGTAATCGAAACCGAACTCGGAGTTGGTGCCGTAGGTGACGTCTGCCTGGTAGGCCGGACGCTTGAGCTCGAGCGGCATGTTGTTCTGGAGCAGACCGACGGTCATTCCCAGGTACTTGTAGATGCGGCCCATCCACTCGGAGTCGCGCTTGGCCAGGTAATCGTTGACGGTAACGACGTGTACACCCTTGCCGGCAATAGCGTTGAGGTAGCCGGCCAGCGTGGAGACCAGGGTCTTGCCTTCGCCGGTCTTCATCTCGGCGATATGCCCCTCGTGCAGTGCCATGGCGCCAATGAGCTGCACGTCAAAGTGACGCATGCCCGTGATGCGCTTGGAAGCCTCACGCACGGTGGCAAAAGCCTCGGGGAGCATGTCGTCGAGCGACTCGCCGTTGGCGTAACGCTCACGGAACTTATCGGTCTGGGCGCGGAGCTCTTCCTCGGTCATCTTCTCAAACTGGGGCTCAAGACCGTTGATCTGATCGACGATCTTGTAGTAGCGCTTAAGGTCCTTATCGGATCCAAAGGACAGCAGCTTTGACATGAATCCCATGTGGTTTTCCTTTTTGGCCATCGCCCACGCCATGCAGCCTCGGGCGAGTTAAACACAGATAAATGTACTTTAGCCAAACAGGACGCGGCCTATACGGTCGACCTCGACCGCCACGTAATAACTACGACCCGACCGACCTGCCAAAAAGGGACTGGTTTATTTTGGCAGGTTTTATCTGGGAAAACGCCGTCACTCTGCCATTTGGTGCAAACCAACCTGTCCCCTTCGCACCAATCTGGTGCAATGGGGACGAGCTAGCTTGCACCAATAAAAAGAAAAGGGCCGCGCACCCGAACGGATGCACGGCCCTTATGCCATGAATGCGAGCGATTCCGCGGCGAGCTATTTACTCAGCAGCCTCGGTGGTCTCGGCCTCGGCAGCGGCCTCCTCGACGGGAGCCTCTGCGGGAGCCTCGGCGGCCTGCTTGGCAGCCTCCTCGGCAAACTTAGCGGCACGCTTAGCCTTCTCGGCAGCCTTAGCCTCAGCGGCGGCCTTGCGAGCAGCCTCGGCCTCAGCAGCCTTGGCGGCCTTGGCAGCCTTGGCCTCCTCAGCCTTCTTGAGCTGGGCGGCAGCGGCGCCACCGAACTTGTCGGCGAAGCGCTGGACGCGTCCACCGGTGTCGACGAACTTCTGCTGGCCGGTGTAGAACGGGTGGCACTCGTTGCAAAGCTCGACCTTCATCTCGGACACGGTAGCGTGCGTCTTGAAGGTGTTGCCGCAGGAGCACGTCACCGTGCACTCGACATACTGGGGATGGATACCCTGCTTCATGGTAGGACTCCTTATTGGTCAGGCGCTGGTTACCGATCAGCGCATAAGGCGTCTTGGTTTCCGACCAAGACAACAAACTCGGCTATGGTACCACGGCGCCGCGCGTCCCACAAAAGGTTCACGGTCTTTTCGGAACGACACGAATCTGACCCATCGAAACACATCTCCACCGTTCCTTCAACTGGGAAAATGCCGTCCCCGGGGCCTGAGAAGGGCCCCGGGGACGTTCGACTGACTGCGGGAACGGCCTTTCCGCTCAATGTGTTCGGCTGAGATCGGAAATCAACCAAACTGAACTAGGTTCAGTTGACATGGTTAAAAACGAGGGGCGACGCTTTTGCGTCACCCCTCGTCCCGGCCGGTTGCTTTAGTTGTACACACGGTAGTTACACTTGAACTGGGTTATGTGTCCATAGTTGGAGCGGTACCAACCCGACGTATAGCTGATTGCCTCTGCGCCTAGATAGTCGTAGCCCTTGTTGTAGCGAAGCTGACGGTAGGTCGTGTCGTACTCTGCTACGTAAAACGTGTCTCCAGAGAAGGCTTTGTACCGGTCTTTAACCGTCGAAGCCATGTACGCGGGTTCGACATCGCCTTTCTCTCCGTTGAGCGCATAGACGGGTGCCGCGATTCCGCATAAAGCCGTTGCCACGAGGATGGCGTAGACAGCCATGCGCGACGCATTGGACTTCAGCTGTTCAAATAGTTTCATGTCATTCATCTCCCTCGTATGTATCGAGGTATTCCTGCTTGAGCGTCTGCGAGGACGACTCGATCTTTTCCACGAGCGTGCCGGCCTCGATGAAGTAGAACGAGTTGGTGAGGTCTGCCAGGTCGTCGAGCAGATGGCTTGAAATGAGCACGCTGCGTCCCCGCGCCACTTCGCTGCGCATCGCGTCGCAGGAGGTTTTCCGTTTTCCCGGATCGAGGCCGTTCAGCGGTTCATCGAGGATGAGGTACGGGCAATCGGTCGCTATCGCCATGGCAAGCTTTACCTGCTGCTTCATTCCTGTCGAGAGTTTACGGGTCGGCTTGTCGAGATATGGGGAGATTCCGAGGGAGTCGCAGAGCGAGTCGATGTCGGCGGCCGATTTCCACGCCTCCCTAACGAAAGCAAGGTGCTCGATGGCCGATAGCGTGGGATAGAGATCCGCGCCGCCCGAAGAGCTCAGGTAGACGAGTTCTGCAAATTCGGCTGATCGACGTTGGCAGATTCCGTCTGCCGCCAGGCTTCCCGAGCGGATGCGGGTGGGAAATTGGCCCGACAGCGCTTCAAGAAGGGTGGTTTTCCCCGAGCCGTTGGGAGCAACGAGGCCCGCCGCCGTTCCCGGGCTCAGGAAAAGCGACCCGATTGAAAGTATCGTCGTGCTTCCGTATCCCACGCTCGCGTCTAGAAGCTCGAGCCCATGGTGCTTTTTCGCGGGTCCAGGCTGTTTGGGGGAACGTGTCGCAACGGCGCCGACCGCAAAAAGGACCGCGACGTATGCCAGGGCCACGGCAAGCATCGATGCGCTGCCTGAACCGGAGCCAATGAATTCTGTCGGGAAGCATCCTACGTAGCCCGTTGCCTCGATAGGCGAGAACACGGCCAGCGGCAGGAGATTGAGCGCGGCGTTATGCCCTAGTGCCGAATCGGACAGCAACGGGAATGCCGGGGCCGCGACAAGCAGCGCTGAGGTAAGGGGGCCCGCGAGGACGCGCCTCGTTGCGGTCGATAGGACGGCGGAGCAAACGGATATCAAGGTTCCGCCCGCAAGCAGCGCGAGAAGCAGGGCTGTGAAGACGTTTCCCGCGGTCGTGGTGGTAAGCGCGCCGTCATGGAAGAAGGCGATCGGGTACCCAATTTGCCCGAAGCCGTTTAGGACCAAGGCGTAAATGCCCCCGGGTGCGAGGCCGGCGAGGAGCATCGCGGTCCCCGCGACGATTATCGAAAACACGATCTGGATAAGGCGCCGGAATTTGGGCGCGGGCGCCTTTGCCGCCAGGGTCGCAGGCCTTGTGGCGCCGAGCACGAGTATCGACGAGAGAAGGAAGGGGATGAAGGGAAGGAAAGACGGCGCCGTGGCAATGGCGTAAGGCAGGAAGGAAAGGAATGGCAGGTCGTTTGCGGAGGCCGGGATATCCGTGATGCCGGAGCTGCTCAGGGCACGGCAATATGCGAGCGCTGCGTCATTGGTCTCTCGGTCTCCCACGATGGACCCGGATTGGAAGCCTTCGCCCATGAGCGCGTAGTAGCTCTCGGCAGAATCGAGAAAGGCGGCGTCGGTTTGAGCGGCAAGGGCGGCGTTCGCGTATCTTGCAAGCTCCGCGTCAGCTTGCTGCTCTGGCGATAGGTCTGTGCCGCTGGCCTGGGGCGCGCGCGTATTGAATGCGTCGACAAAGCCCTGCATGCCCTGCTTCATAAAGAAGGGCCCGTAGATGGGTGAATTGAACGCAATGGGGACGGAAAAGGCTGCAGCGAGAACGAGCGTACAAATCCATGCGGCCTTGTCTCTTAGGATCAGTTTGAGAAGAAGTCGACAGTACATTCAGAAGCACCTACGTTCCTCAAAGAATCGTTAGATTAAAAGTAACAGACCGGATGAAGATACGTGCGACGGGGGCGAGGCGAATGGCTGAGCGGTATCGATACGCGGGTTCAACGGTATCACATTGGCCACATAGATTTTTAACTTGCATTTCTACCCGCCCTTTTCGTAGAGTCGCCGATACGTGCTTAG
The DNA here is from genome assembly GCF_003468085.1 of Collinsella sp. AM41-2BH. Classification (NCBI taxonomy): domain Bacteria; kingdom Bacillati; phylum Actinomycetota; class Coriobacteriia; order Coriobacteriales; family Coriobacteriaceae; genus Collinsella; species Collinsella sp. AM41-2BH. The sequence continues at coordinate 205,772 of NZ_QSGH01000001.1, read as the reverse complement.
CGCACCCTCGGCGCGTCCGGCAGGCTTTGCGAAATGGGATCCAGGAGACTTCGGCGCAGCATCATCTTGCGGAATGCTTCTAATGAGCCTCCCATCCTTCAAAAACAGAATCTCATCGCACAGCCTATCGACCGAATCCAAGATGTGGGATGACATGATGATGCACGTACCAGAATCGGCCAGCTTCCTGAGAATCTCGGAATGCAAGTCCACCCTGCTGGGGTCGAGCGCGTTCATGGGCTCATCTAATAGAAGGTACCGCGCGCCCGTCGCATACGCAATCGCCAGGGTAAGCTGCTGCTTCATGCCCTGGCTCAGAGTGCGGATCCTCATCTTCGCGAACTCGCCTATCTGCGTTTGTTCCACTATCTCTTCGATATCGCGAGCATGCGGCCACATATCGCAAACCATCTTGAGGTGATCTTCCGCACGCAATCCGGGATACAGCAGCGTCCCCTCACCAGGTGCATAGAAGATCATAGAACGGACCTCTCTCGCACCCGTACCCTGCACCTCATCCAGAACGATGCTCCCGTCCACGCGAGGACCCGGCAAACCTGCCATCGCACGCAGCAACGTCGTCTTTCCATGCCCGTTCGGAGCGACGAGACCGTAGACCGTACCCGGGGCAAACTCAGCGTTCACCGAATCTACGAGCACCTTCTTTCCATAAGAGATCGTCAGCGTTTGAAGGTCAATCATCGAGATCATCCCCTTTCGATCTTTGGAACACTCAGGCGCACCATCAACGGAGATACGGCGCCCAAGACCACCAGCAGAGCGCCCGATGCGCCGACGACCTCTCCAAAAGGCATCGCGTTCGTCCCTCGCCCAAGGAACCCAATCGTCCCCACCTGGGAAGCGGGATCAAACGAGGCGAATGGAGCCAGCAGCGCGACGCCCATGCCCACGCTTTCAACATGAGCGCTCAACGAACCCAACACCAAGAGAACCGCGCAAACCATTCCGGTGACAACGGAGTTGCGGCTAATCGCTGCTGTCAACGCAGCGACGACGGAAATCACGCCGTATGCCATGACCAGCAACGGAATACTGCACAACACCGCCTCCCCTACCGTGGACGTTGTCGAAGCTCCCGCCCGAATGAGAGCGACGGGATACTCCGATCCACCCGCACCGTTCTTAATCACGGACACAACGACAGCGGGAACCATCGACACCAAAAGCAGCACCAAGCCAAGCAGGAGAGCCAGCGCAACAGCCGTCAGAAAACGCACATGCGCTGTTGCGGGGATCTGGAGAACCAGAAGGGAACGACACTGCAGGTGGGTGCACGCGAGCGATGTGACAACCACGGGCAACAGCAAAAATAAGGAGGGAAGCGCTGCCTGGAGATACGAAAGGAGGATTAATGGGGGCATCTTCGTACTTAACTCGTAAACCTTGGGGTCCGGCAAGCTCGCGATCGACTCAAGCAGAAGGGCGCGCGCCTCCGCACGAGAAGGAGTCTCCGGCTCGATTCCGATCGATTGCAGGAGAGTCGCATCTGCCGCGCCCAGCTCACCTCGAGCGCGCTCGTACGTCGCAAGGCTTCGAAACCCCTCCGCAGGCATAGGCGCGTACACGAAACCCGAAAGAGCATCCCGCATGTCTTCCAGGGCCGCTTTGCCCTCGACGTCCATATTCGCAGCGTTCTGCTCTAGATACCGATCTATTGAACGGAGCTCTCCATCCCTATACCGAACAGCGGAAACGTTATCAGCGTCAGGAAACATCTCGACCAGAGCCGGGGCCAGCATCGTCGTCGACATTGCAATCGCGCATACGGCGAGGGTAGGAGAACGCAGGAGCAGTTTCCCCATCGTTCTTACGTATGCAACGGCGAAGGCACAAGCGCTCGAACGAGTTGCCGTTCTCGATGCAGTGAAGGAACCTCTCTCAAGACAAATCGGGGATATCGGGCACGCGCAGCCGCTCTTTCCAGCAACGCAAAGCAGGCTAATTGCCAGCACCTCGATCCCGATTGCGCATACGAGGGCAATCGCGCCACGCTCGAAGCAAAGTCCAGGCAGATTCACTATCTGCGTTGTCGGGTACGGGCTATAGGCGCCGACGGTCAACTCAGTGTTCGCATACGTAAGGGGATTCAACAGGGCGAACTCACGTAAAGCGATGGATCTTCCGTAATACCCGGGAACCATCGTCACCCCCATCAGGGCACATACGAACACGATTCCAAGCGTAGGGTTATTGGCAATCTTCACGGCAAGGTGAACGACAAGCGAGATGAACGCTGCCACCAAGAATTGCAAGATGGCCGTCTGCGCGAACACCAGCCAAGCCGGTTTGATAACCGGAGTCGCATATTGAATGTAGCCTATCGGATAGAACGGCGAGCCCGGGCCATTCTTCACAAGCGCGGCGATTATCCCTGGAAGATTGATGGCGAGGACGGCAAGCATTGCAAAAACACTCGCCCATACGCTCGATGCAACAAGTCTACCCAGCTCGCCCATCGGTGCCTGGATGATGAGCTTTTCACGTTTGTTAAGACGCGCGGCAAGGAACGAGACGGCAACGGCCGTTGCGACCCATAGCAAGTACTCCTTCGATCCGTCATAATAGGTGTACTCTCCATCCGATATCTGCAGAAACGGAAGTAGGGGAGAGAGCGGTGCCAAGATAAGACGTCCCGCGGCAAGAGGGTACAGAAGCGCGGGCATGCTTGATGAAGAGGTACAGACACCGTCCTCCCCCGCATTCACAAGCGCATCCGCATAGGATGCTGACAATTCCTGCTCAACACGGGTTATTCCCGACTCGAGGTATTCGACCCGTCCGTCGATGCCAGCCGCGCTCCTGAAGACGGGCAGAGCACAAAGAACCATCAACGCAACAACGACAACACAGAGCGACCTGGAGGAGAGAAGCGACCTAAAGATCGCCTTCGAGATTTTGAGCATATTCATCGCCAACCTTAACCTCATCCAGTCGGAACAGAAGGGCCGAACAAAATGCTCGGCCCTTCCTCGCATCTAGTAGGTGCTATAGACAAATTGCCATTTATCAGTTGTGCCAAGAACACCACAGGAGCACATTGCAGCGAGGCGGGATTCCCTATGATGCGCGGATCGGCGATAGCCATTTCGGTAGGAAATCGTCTTGTAAGAGATGTTGAACATCGAGATGCTGTGCCCGCTTACGCCGCGAGGACAGCTGTAGCTCCAGTAGGTATCGACGACGTCGTCCGTATACCCGAGGGGCTCAACGAGGGCACACTGGCTGCTCTCATGGGAAGGAGGCATCGGGGTATCCGCAAAAGCGGGGGCTCCCGGCAGCAACAAACAAAGAGCGAGGCCGAGGAAAACCAAGAGCTTACACGACTTAACAGTACTGAACATAATCCTCTCCAATCTAGAGGGGTTTCGGTTGCAGTATGCTGTGATTACTTGCCGGCAAAGTCAATTTAACATAAACTGTTAAAAAGTAACCTGAGTTTTTTAAATTCTTCGGAGGTTATTATGAGTTCCGACAATCGCACTCCCCGGCTTCATTCCTTCCGCATCGCATGTGCGATAGCCTCTGCGACCCTTTGCGCCACCGCCATCGCACAAGTGGCGTTCTCCTTAAAGCCAGCAATCGAAGTGCTCGACAACCCTGTAATTGCAGACTCCCCCGCGTATCCAGCCCTTGCGATCTCGACATTGGTCCCTGCCGTCATCGGTATCGCTACGACCATCCTCAGCGCCGTTCTCGTGTGGACGATCAAGAGCGGAGACCCCTTCAAGAAAGGGTCTGCGACATGCTTGAAGGTGCTCGGCATTCTCTTCGTTGTTCAAGCTGCCACCAGCCTCTACGCCGGCTCACTCAAAACCTCCGTTTCGATGTTTGGCGGCGAGGGGGCCGTCGGCGCCCAAGAGATCGCTTCATCATTCGATTGGACCTCTCTGGTTCTCGGCATCGTCCTGTTCATGCTTTCCCAGCTCTTCTTGTACGCCCGAGAGCTGTACCTCGACTCCGACGAGATTGCGTAAGGAAACGCCATGCCCGTAATTGTTCGCCTCGACAAGATCATGGCCGAGCGAAAGATTTCCTCGAACGAACTTGCCGAAAGGATTGGAACCACGCCCGTGAACCTGTCCCGTATTAAAAAAGGGCATATTCGCGGCATTCGCTTCAACACACTCGAGCAGCTATGCCTCGCCCTTCGTTGCCAACCCGGAGACCTTCTCGAAGTCATGAGCGAAGAGGATGCCCGAAAGGAGTTCGGACTCGATTGGTCCGCCGAGGATTAGAGGGCGGTCGTACTCGCCCTGCACACGGGGATGCGAATCGGCGAGGTCTGCGGCCTTCGGTGGTGCGATGTGGATTTCGAGACGGGCCTGATCTCGATCAGACACTCGGTGGCGTACGCGAAGGGAATGGGTTCGTTCATCAAGGACACCAAGACCCATGACGCCAGGGGTATCCCCATCGACCCGGTCGGCCTACTCCCCTTCCTGAAGGAGACCCACGAGATCGACTGCGGAAAGCTGCGCTTGCGCGGCCTTACCGGGGCGGTCGAGATCGGGGACTGCTACATCCTGTCGGAGCCGGGCGCGACCTTCGCGACGACAAGCTATATCCGCAGGGCGTTCAAGACGTTCTCGGAGACCAACGGCCTCATGGGCACCAACGATGAGCTGATCACGTTCCACGGCCTTCGCCACACGTTCGCAACGCAGTGGATCCGCCAAGGCGGCGATATCAAGGCGCTCCAATCGATCCTCGGCCACAAGGACGCCATGGCGACGCTCAACGTCTACGCCGACATCGAGCCCATCTCCAAAATCCATAACATGCTGCGCGCCACGCCGTGCCTTTGGCGCGGGCACCTCGGGCCGAGGGTCGATCCGGGTCCAATGTTCCAACAGAGGATCCAGGAGTCCATCGAGACGCTCCAGGCGTTCGGCTACGGCATCACCGAGCCGGACGACCGAAATATCGCCATACGCGACGTGAAGACGAACAGTTGGCTCTAGCTCACCGAGTACGCGGCAGTGCTGGGCCCATCCCAACTGAGGTCACGGTGGTCCGATAGGGGCGCCGCCCGCGGCATGCGCCGCGGAGCGGTATCCCCTACCGAAGGGCGGGGATGCCCTCCGCTTCCAGTTCGGAATCAGCCGTCGGAGGCGTTCGGCTGACTGCGGGAACGGCCTGTCCGCTCAATGTGTTCGGCTGAGATCGGAAATCAACCCAACACGAGCCGGACACGCGCCAGACGGCTCTTCCCCGTGCGGCCTTCCCCCTTACGCTCATGTTGCAGGCATGTAACGCCGCAGCGAGCGCGCCTTTTTTGCGCCAGACAGGTACAATGATGAACACTGTACCGTAGCGGAGCGCCCCGCGCGCGCCGCAATCACGCGAAAGGGTTTCCCATGGCCGAGATCTCGTCCTCCCGTATCGTCATCACCGTCCTTGGCAAGAACCGCCCCGGCATCGTCGCCGGCGTCACCCGCGTTCTGGGCGAGGCCAACGTCGACATCCGCGACATCACGCAGTCCATTATCGAGGACATCTTCACCATGACCATGCTGGCCGACACCGCCGAGTCCAAGCTCGACTTTGCCGAGCTGCAGAAGGCCCTGGCCGAGGCCGGCGAGCTTTCGGGCGTCAACGTGTCCATCCAGCGCGAGGACGTCTTTAACTTTATGTACCGCCTGTAGCGAACAGGCTGCGTGGAGACGGCCCAACGTGCGCCCAGGCGCAACGTCACCACATGGCCCGGAGAGGAGCGCACATGGCCTACGACGCCAAGAAAATCTACTACCGCTTCGACGACCACCTGAGCCGTCTGGTCTTGGATTACGAAGCAAGCCGCCAGATTTCGTCTGAGAGCGAAAACCTCTACCACGGCCTGCCGACCGACCCTTATGACGAGGGCCTGTTTGTTGAGCACAATGTCAAGCGCGGCCTGCGCAATGCCGACGGCTCGGGCGTGGTCGCGGGCCTCACTCGCATCTCGGATGTGCACGGCTACAACAAGGTCGACGGAAAGGTCGTGCCCGATCAGGGCAAGCTCACGCTTCGCGGCTACAGCATCGAGGATCTGGTCAACAATGCCCAGGCCGAGAATCGCTACGGCTACGAGGAAGTCGCCTATCTGCTTATCACGGGTTCGCTACCCAACAAGGAAGAGCTCGACGGCTTTTGCGAGCGCCTGGGCGCCTTTAGACATCTGAGCGACGAGTACGTCAAAGAGTTCCCTATGACCACGGTGTCGTCGAGCATCATGAACGTGCTCCAGCGCGCCGTGCTGCTGCTCTACGCCTTCGATGCCGAACCAGACGTGATCACGCCCGAGCACGAAATCGACGTCGCCATTTCCATGCTCGCACGTCTCCCGCGCATCGCCGCCTTCGCACACATGGCCTCGATCGCCAAGCTTCGCGGCTCCGAGGTTCACGTGCCGCACCCCACGCCCGGTCTCTCCACCGCCGAGACCATCCTACAGGTCCTGCGCGGCGGCATGGCATTCACCCGCGATGAGGCGATGCTGCTCGACGTTATGCTCATGCTGCATGCCGAGCACGGCGGCGGCAACAACTCCACCTTCGCCTGCCGCGTGCTGTCCTCTTCGGCAACCGACCCGTATTCCGCTTACGCCGCGGCTATCGGCTCGCTCAAGGGCCCGCGCCACGGCGGTGCCAATGCCAAGGTCGTGTCTATGCACGAGGACATCCGCGCGCATGTCTCCAACTGGGAGGACGAGGACGAGGTTGCAGCCTACCTGGGCAAGATTCTCGACAAGCAGGCCTTCGACGGCACGGGTCTCATCTACGGTATGGGCCACGCCGTCTACACGCTGAGCGACCCGCGTGCCGAGGTGTGCCGCCGTTACGCGCGCTCACTGGCAGCCAAGAAGGACTTGGGCGAAGAGTTCGCACTCATCGAGCGCATCGAGCGCCTGGCACCGCAGGTGATGCGCGACCACGGCATGACCAAGCCCATCTGCGCCAACATCGACCTGTACACAGGCTTTATCTACAAGATGCTCGGCGTGCCCGAAACGCTCTTTACGCCGCTATTCGCCGTCGCCCGCATGGCCGGCTGGTCGGCACACCGCATGGAAGAGCTCTTCTGCGCGCACCGTATCATCCGCCCCGCCTATCGTCCGGTGATCGAGCCGCTGGAGTACAAGCCGCTCGCCGACCGCTAGGACGCGGACCGTTATAGAACTCGAGCGTGGCCAGGGACCCAAGCCCTCGGCCACGCTTTTTATGCCAGTAGAAAGGACCGCATCAAATGATTGTGTTTTCCGATATGGATGGGACGCTGCTGACGAGCGATAAGCAAATGAGCGATGCCACCTGGGCGATGCTCGACGAGCTCGCACATCGTGGCATCGAGTTTGTTCCCTGCACGGGACGTCCACTGTCGGGCATCTTTGAGCCCATTCTCGCCCATCCCGCCGTGCACTACGCGGTCTGTGCCAACGGCGCCAGCGTCTGGCAGCTCGACGAGGATACGCCCACCGACGCCTCGCGCGCCACGTGCATCTTGAGCCGTCCGCTCGACCGTGGCATTGCCCACCGCATCCATCGCATTGCCGCCGGCCACGATGTGACCTTCGATATCTTCGCGGACGGGCAGTGCTTCCTCCCCCGCTCGCTCTACACGCGCCTGGACGAATTCTGCGGCGGCGACCCCCACATCGCGGCTTCGCTCAAGCGCACACGAACACCGATCGACATGAATATCGACAGCAAGATCGACGAGGTCGAGACGCTCGAACGCATCGCCATGTACTGGCACGACCCGGCCGATCGCGACGCCATCGCGGCGGAGCTCGACACGCTCGGAGGCATTGAGGTCACACGTTCGTACGCCATGAATATCGAGGTCATGGGCGAGGGCGCCACCAAGGGAACGGCCCTCACGTGGCTATGCGAGCACTTGGGCGAGCGTCTCGCCGACGCCTGGGCGTTCGGCGACAACATCAACGACATTCCCATGCTGCAGGCAGCAGGCCACGGCATGGCCATGGTCAACGGCGAGCCCGAAGACCGCGACGCCGCCGACGCCATCACCGAGTTCGACAACGACCACGACGGCGTCGCCCGCACCATCATGGCCGCCCTCGCCTAGTCATTGGCCAGTCACTGGGGACGTTCTTGAATGACTAGTCGTTGGGGACAGTCTTCGCGAAAAAGCTGCAAGGACTGTCCCCCACTGCCGGCAGAAAAGGAACGTCCCCATCTGCCGGATTAAGCGAGACTCTCCAGCACGCGACGGAGCTCCTGCTGGACGGCGTGGTCGCGATTACAACCCACCACGCGATCGGCCACCGCCTTGAGCGCGGGGCGCGCGTTTCCCATCGCACAGCCCGTACCGACAAAGCGAATGATCTCGTAGTCGTTCATCGAGTCGCCAAACGCCATGACCTCGTCGCGTTCGACGCCATAGTGCTCCATGAGCTGTGCGATGCCCGAGGCCTTCGACACACCGGGCTGCATGGCATCGATCCACGCGTTGCCCGAAGGCGCAAAAGTAAAGAGCTGACCGAGTTCACGCTGCAGTACGTAAGCGCTGTCCATAACGGCACCGTCATCGCAAAAGATACTCGCCTTGATGATATTTACGCTGGGATCGGGCAGCTCCCAAATACGCTCGGCATTGGGAAGGTCCTTATCGACCTCACGCACGAACTTGCACTCGTCATCGAGCAAGAAGGACTTGGTTCGGTCAAAAAGCGCAAGATGCAGATTGGGAAACGTCGCGACGGCTTGGGCGAGCCTTCGAATCGCCAGGTGCGAATACACCTCACGGTCTACCATCTTGCCGTCGGCGAAGACCTGGGCACCGTTAGCGGCGACAAAGTCCATCTTGTCGCGAACGGGCGCAAAGAACTCGCACAGGCGATCGTAGCGACGACCTGACGATGCGGCGAAATGCACGCCATGCTCGCGTAGCGCCAGAATCAGTTCGTAGGTCTCGGGAGGCACCTGGCCGTTTTCGTCAAGCAACGTGCCGTCCATATCGGATGCAATCAGTTTAAACATAGAAAAGCTCCCTTCGGGCTTGTTGGAATCGAACGTGTATCCGATTCCAACGTACCCAAAGGGAGCTCAAATAAGACTCCGCGGGCGTAAACGTTACAAGGACCTGGCAAATAGCTCACACATGCCAGAGGTCTCACGGTCGCGGCGTCAGGCGACACGCCAAAGAGTGTCCCCAACGACTAGTCGTTTAAGAACGTCCCCGATGACTAGTCGGCGTAGGTGAAGGTTGTAACGTCGAACATGCCCTCGGGGCGGATGCGGAGCGTCGGGATCACCGGCAGGGGCAGGAAAATGATGCCCATGATGGGGTCGAGCGGCGGCTCAATACCCATGGCGCGCGCCTTGACCATAAAGTCGTCGTGCTGCGCGGCAACGTCCTCGGCCGTACCCTCGCTCATAAGGCCACCGAGCGCCAGCGGAATGCGCGCCACGACCTCGCCGTTGCGCACCAGCACGTGGCCGCCCTGGCCCACGGCCTCAACGGCAGCCATCATATCCGCCGCATTGTCGCCCACCACGCACACGTTATGCGAATCGTGGCCGATCGTGGAGGCAATGGCACCACCGGTGATGGTGAAACCGCGCACCCAACCGCGACCGATATGCTTGCCGACCAAGCCCAGACCGGCGGGGCCGTCGCCGTCGACACCCTCGACCTGCAACGACACGCCACGGCCATGGCGCTCAATCAGCATAATGCGGCGCAAGTCCTCGTCAGTCTCGGGGCGAATCATGCCCGTGATAGCCATGCCCGGGATCACATCGATAACGGCCTCGCCCGGCTTAAAGGCATAGTCGAACACATCGAGCGAAAGCTTCGGCAGCTTAACGGAGGCACGCAGCTCATCGGCAAGGGCCGCAACCTCGGCCATCTCGGGTGCAATCTCGCCCACAAAGGTGCCGTCCTGCGCCACCAGGGCACCGGCGGCATATACGCGATGCGGAGCCGTGGCAAACGTCAGATCATTGAGCACCAGCAGGTCGGCACGCTTGCCCGGGGCAATCGCACCGCGTAGCTCGTACGGGTCGCGGCAGCCGTGATCCAGGCCAAACGCCTCGGCCGTGGAGAGGGACGCCATAGAGATGGCAACCACGGGGTCAATGCCGGCCTCGATAGCCACACGGCAGGCGTTGTCGATCATACCGGTCGAAAGCGCGTCGGAGGGAGCACGGTCGTCGGTCGCAAAGCAGCAGCGGCGGGCACGGGCGGGGTTTTCCAGCAGCATCGGCGACAAGTTGGCCAGGTCATGGCTGCACGTACCCTCGCGCAGCATCACATACATGCCGCGGGACAGCTTGTCGAGTGCCTCCTCGGGAATCGTCGACTCGTGGTCGGCGATAATGCCCGCCGCGGCATAGGCGTTGAGGTCCTTTCCGGCAACGAGCGGCGCGTGGCCGTCAACCTGCTTGGACGGCGTCTGGTTGGCAGCATCGATGCGAGCACAGGTCTCGGGGTCGCCCATAAAGACGCCCGGCAGGTTCATCATCTCACCCAGACCGAAGACATCGCCCGGATACTCGGCAAAAAACGCCTGCATATCGGCGGCGGTAATGACGGCACCGGCCTGCTCATCGGGCAGCGCGGGCACGCACGAGGGCATCATGTACTTGATGGAAATGGGCGCGCGACGGCCGTCCTCGATCATAAAGCGCAGGCCGTCCAGGCCGGAAACGTTGGCAATCTCGTGGCTGTCGGCAATGGCAGTGGTGGTGCCGCGCGTCGCCGCCATGCGCGCATACTCAGCAGGGCGGATGTTCGAAGATTCGATATGCAAGTGCCCGTCGATAAAACCGGGGGCAAGATAGCGGCCCTGGCAGTCGATGACTTCAGCCGCCTCGTAGGTGCCAGCAGCGTCATCGCGACCGTCGTAGAGCACGCCGACGATTACGCCATCCTTGACGGCAACGCTACCGGGCGCCACGCGCTGGCCATATACGTCGACAATCTGCGCATTGGTAAACAGCGTGTCGACGGGCACGCGACCCTCGGCAGCGTCGATCACAGACCTCATGACCTCAACGGACATACATACTCCTTTAACCGTAGAAAAAAGCTGCGGGGCGGACGGGCCTTCACCGCAGCAAGCCAATAGCCATTGTATGCCCAAAAGGAGGACCAGGAATACACCCCCTGCAAATGACGAGAGTGGACAATCTCCCACTTTGAGCCCGCAGACAGGCAAAAAACGGGAGATTATCCACTCTCAATCTGCGGGCACTCATTTAAGTACGTCCCCAATGAGTGCCCTAAAAAGGCCGCAGTCGGGAATCCCGGCTGCGGCCTTGTTGCACTTGTAAGGTCAACTCGCTCGTTAGACCAACTTGAAGCCCTTGCGCTTGCCTACTGAGAGGGTGTCGCCCAGCTTGAGGGCGCTCGGGTCGATGTTGTAGCTCTTGGGAGCCACCGCCTCGCCGTTGATCTTGACGCCGCCGCCGTCAATGTCACGACGGGCCTGGCCGGCGCTCGCCGAAAGGCCCAGGTCCTTAAGCAGGCCGGCGAGGTAGATCTGGCCCTCGTCGTTGACGGTCAGCTCGACATGCTTCTCGGGGAAGTCGGCAAGCTGGCCCTCCTTGAACACGCGGTCGAACTCGGCCTGAGCCTCGTCACCGGCACCGGCGCCGTGATAGGTGTCGCACAGGTCGCGGCCCAGCGCGCGCTTGAGCTCATAGGGATCGGCGGAACCGTCGGCCAGGGCAGCGTCGATCTTGTCGACCTCGGCCGGGGCGAGCGAGCTAGCCAGACGATAGTACTTGCCGATCATCTCGTCGGGGATAGACATGGTCTTGCCGAACATATCCTTGGGAGCATCGGTCAGGCCGATGTAGTTGCCGTAGGACTTGGACATCTTGCGCACGCCATCGGTGCCCTCGAGCAGCGGCATGGTAAGCGCGATCTGCGGCTCCATGCCCATCTTCTCCATGAGCTCGCGGCCGGCGAGCAGGTTGAAGAGCTGGTCGGTGCCGCCCATCTCGACGTCGGCCTTGATCTGAACGGAGTCGAAGGCCTGCATCACGGGGTACAGAAACTCGTGCAGGGCAATCGGCGTCTGGGACTGGTAGCGCTTGGTAAAGTCGTCGCGCTCAAGGATGCGGGCGACGGTGAACTTGGAGCACACCTGCAGCAGGCCGGCCAGGTCCATCGAAAGGATCCAGTCGCCGTTGTGCACGATGGTGGTCTTCTCGGGGTCCAGGATCTTCATGGCCTGGCTCACGTAGGTCTCGGCGTTGGCCTCGATCTGCTCCTGCGAAAGCTGCGGGCGGGTGGAGTTCTTGCCCGAGGGGTCGCCGATCAGCGCAGTGCCGTTGCCGATGATAAGGGTGACGTTGTGGCCCAGGTCCTGGAACTGACGCATCTTGCGCAGGGGCACGGCATGGCCCAGGTGCAGGTCGGGGCTGGTGGGATCGACGCCGAGCTTGATGTTGAGGGGCTCGCCCTTCTCAAGCTTCTTGCGAAGGTCGGCCTCGGGGACGATCTGCGCTGCACCCGAGGTGATGATACGCATTTGCTCGTCAACAGACAGCATTGGGTATCCTCCTTTTGCTATAGCACCCTCACCGGATACGGCGGTGCTGGAAGTTCATAAACCCACTAATAATAACCAAAACAGCGCGACGCGGCACCTACGACAGGAAAATCCTCGTCCTGCCGCACGCGTCGATAACGACCGGCAAACGCGTGCCGTCACGTTCGACCAAAAAGCGCGCCTGCTGACGGCGCGAGCAGTCACGGCAACGGACCTGCCCCGTTGCATCCGTGGCGCAGGCGCCCTCGGCAGTCAGCAAGCAGTGCTCGCACACCATGAGCTCGGGACGGTCGGCATCGACAGGCCCCAAGACACCGGGGCAAGCGGCAAGCTCGGCAACACGCTCCGCATCATTGCCGAGCAACTCGGCCGACAAGCACACCCGCCCCGCACCGAGTCCGCGCAGCCAGGTAAGCGTGGCCCGATTGGCACAGAACACCGGCGCCGCCACGTCAAACGTTGTGCCCAGCTCGCGGGCCATCGCCACTTGTCCCAGATTGCGGCAGACGACGCGCCCGGCACGCTGCATAAGCGCCCGAGTCCGCTCGGCGTCGCCCGCGCGGCACACTTCGTCGAGCACCACCGTTGTATCGGACAGATCTCGCTCATCGCGCGGACCCACATCCATCAGCTCCCAGGCAAAGACCATACGAGCAAAATCCTCGCGCTTTACCGGCCCCGCCGACCCCGCCAACTCCGTCGACGCGCCGCCATCCACCGCAGCGTCCTCAAAGGGCAGCACCTCAACGGCACGCGCAACGGGCGCAATCGCATCCGCCTCGGCCCGCATGCGCTCCAACACCGCCGTCGTCTGATCCAACACGCCGGCGCTGCGAATCAGATAGACCTCGCAGCCCGCGTCCACCTTACGCTTGCAATGCACGACGACGCGCTTCCCCGCTGCGGCATCCACCGGGCAGGGCACCTGCGGCCAGCGCTTGGGCACATCGGGACGCGCGTCGACACCCGGATAGAACCGAATCTCGAGCGTGTCACCCGCCGCCACGGCGGCATCGAGCTCAACGGTCACCTCTTCGTGGCCCACAGCGACCAAGCGCCCCACGCGCACGCCCTGGTTGATCGCGCGCTCAAAGCTCATGAGCTCGGCACCCGAACGACCCCGCAGGTAAGCATCGGTAAACCCACGGTTAAACGACCTTCCCAGCTCGCGTTCAAGCTCTTCCACGGCACCGGAGTCCCACGCGCCGTCGCACAGCATATCGAGTGCCCGACGCCACACCCTCACCACGTTGAATACGTAATCGGGATTCTTCATGCGTCCCTCGATCTTGAGCGATGCCACGCCGGCGGCAACAAGCTCGGGCAGGTGCGCGATACCCAGATAGTCACGCGGACAAAGCAGGCGGTCTCCCTCGACGGCAACAACACTCTGCCCCGCCTCGTCCACTAGGTCGTACGCCAGACGGCACGGCTGCGTGCAGTCGCCGCGCATCGCCGAGCGCCCACGCCGCAGGGCCGAGAACTCGCACGCCCCCGAATAGCCGATGCAAATCGCACCGTGGCAGAATACCTCGATGGGCACGCCCGTGGCACATAGCGCCGCAATCTCGTCGACCGTCAGCTCGCGTGCCGTCGTCACGCGCTCGACCCCCAGTTCATCGGCGGCAAGCCGCACGGCACCCTCGCTATGAGCGCCCGCCTGCGTGGACAGGTGAATCTCGACCCCGGGAATCGCCGCGCGCAGCGCGCAGGCCAACCCGGCATCGGCGACAATCAGAGCATCGGCGCCCAGCTCCAGTGCATGAGCTCCCAACGCCACCGCGTCGGACAACTCATCGTCAAACACGAACACGTTGAGCGTTACGTACACATGCACGCCATGGGCATGCGCCACGGCGCAGCCGCGCGCAAACTCGTTATCCGTAAAGCCATGGGCGCTCACACGGGCGTTAAAGCCGCCCAACCCCGCATAGATGGCATCGGCACCCGCGGCGATAGCCGCAAGCATCTGGTCGAGTCCGCCCGCCGGCGCCAGCAGCTCGGGCAGCGCCGCACTGACAACATCCAATCCAGTCTCGTATTGTCCGCTCGGCCCCATCGTCCGAATCGCCATCGACAAACTCCTTACCAAGGTATGCATTCACTCTGAAAAATGCCGTCTTCCAGCATACACGAGGCCTCGCGCGCCCCGTTTGGTTTATCGTGTAATAACTTATGTCCATCCTGCCCCGACGGCACATCCACCGTCTGGCACGACATACCTGGAGGTCAATATATGGGTCCTCGCCAACGACAGGGACACAGCCGTTCAAAGACGCACGCCCTGCCCATAATCCTGCTCTCGTTTTTGGGCTTTCTGCTGATTGCGGGCGTGGCGTTTGGCATCGGCATGGTCGGTAACGTCAACCGCTGGCTGTCCGATCTGCCCGACTACACCGACGCCAACGCGTATCTGGTGAGCGAGCCCACCGAGATCGTCGACTGTAACGGCAACAAGATCGCGAGCTTCTACACGCAAAACCGCAAGTCCATCACCAAGGACGAGGTCTCCCCCTACGTGCTGCAGGGCACCGTTGACGTCGAGGACGAGCGCTTCTACGAGCACGGCGGTATCGACCTGTGGGGTATCGCGCGTGCTGCGGTGGCAACCCTCGGCGGCGGGCACGAAGGCGCCTCGACGATCACCCAGCAGCTTGTGCGCAACACCATCCTGCAGGAGGAGCAATTCGACTCGACCATTGAGCGTAAGGTGCGCGAGGCCTACATCGCCATCAAGATGGAGGACATGTACTCCAAAGACGAGATCCTCATGATGTACCTCAACACCATCTATTACGGCCACGGCGCCTACGGCATCGAGGCCGCAGCCGAGACCTATCTGTCCAAGAGCGCCGCCGACCTCACCCTGAGCGAGGCCGCGCTACTCATCGGCCTTCCCAACTCGCCTTCGCAGTACGACCCCACGGTCAATCCCGATCTGGCACTGTCTCGCCGCAACAAGGTTCTCGACAACATGCTGCGCCTGGGCCACATCACCCAGGAGGAGCACGATGCCGCACAGGCCGAGCCCATCACCCTCAATGTGACCGAAATCTCGGGCAGCGGCGTCGACGTATACTCGCAGCCCTACTTTGTCTCCTACGTCAAGCAGCTGCTGGAGCAGGAGTTCTCGACCGACGTGCTCTTTAAGGGCGGCCTGACCGTCAAGACCACCATCGACCCCACGATGCAGCAGGTGGCAGAGAATGCCGTCCGCGAGCAGCTCGACACGCTCTCGCTTGACGGCCTGGACATGGGCATGGTCGTCGTCGACCCCAAGACCGGCTACATCAAGTGCATGGTGGGCGGCTACGACTACAACGCCGACGAGAACCACGTAAACCATGCCACGGCCAAGCGTCCCGTCGGCTCCACCTTTAAGGCCTTTACGCTGGCAACTGCCATCCAAAACGGCATGAACCCCAACGTCACCCTCAACTGCAACTCGCCGCTCAAGGCCAAGGGCACCACGACCGAGGTCCAAAATTACGCCAACCAGAGCTACGGCAACATCACGCTTAAGCAGGCGACGGCATACTCCTCCAACACCGGCTACATCCAGGTGGCGGAAGCCGTCGGCAACAGCAAGATCATCTCGCTCGTCAAAAAGCTCGGCATCGACCCCGCCAAGGACAACATCGAGGACGTTCCCGTCATGACGCTCGGCACCGGCTCGATCTCGCCACTCGAGATGGCCGCCGCCTACGCGACGTTTGCCAACGGCGGCTACTATCGCCAGCCGATCGCCATCACCGAGATTGATTCTCGTACCGGTTCGGTGCTGTACCAGCACACCGACAATCCCTCACAGGTGCTTACCGAGGGCGAGGCCGCCGCGGTCACCGATGTTCTGTCCGGCGTCATGAAGGGCAGCGGTACGGGTGCTGCCGGCGCCCTGAGTGTCAACCAGCCCTATGCCGGCAAGACGGGCACCACCGACAACACCACCAACCTTTGGTTCTGCGGCTATACCCCGCAGCTGGCGTGCGCCCTGTGGACCGGCTATTCCGCGGGCGAGATCCCCATCCAAAAGTACGGCACGGACCTGCTGGGCGACAGCACCAACCTGCCTGTCTTTAAGCGGTTTATGAACACCGTTCTGACCGGTACCGAGCGCGAGGAGTTTGCGACCGGAACGGCGCCCACCTACAAGAACAACAGCGTCTGGAAGTTCTACGGCACCAACAACACCAAGAAGTCGGAGAACGACGACAAGGACGAGGACGAAGAGGAAGAGGAAACCACCACAACAACTACCACGACGACCACGACCACCGAGACCACGGGCGGCGACACCACCGGCGGCACCGGTACGACCGGTGGCTCGACGGGCGGCTCCACTGGTGGCTCGACGGGCGGCTCCACTGGTGGCTCGACCGGCGGCGATGGCGGCACGCCTACGCCTACGCCCACTCCCGACCCCTCGCCCACGCCTGACGATACGGTCGGCTAAGAAGTACGCGACTAAAGCCAACAAGGCCCCGAGCAGCTTATTGAACTGCTCGGGGCCTTTTAGTTTGAAGCGACCTGGTGGGCGGTCTTTATACCGGCAAACAAAAAGGGGTACCGACCAACGTCGATGCCCCTTACAAGCCACTATGTCAGCGCACGCAATGCCGAGCGCGCGGCCCGCACACCTACTTGCGAGAATTGCTCAGCTTATTGATCAGCGCCTCGAGGCGCTCGCCGTCCTCGGCCGTCTGGGCAATAACCAAAATCGTATCGTTGCCGGCAAGCGAGCCAAGCACATCGGGCAACTCTGCCGCATCAACGGCGGCGGCGATGCCGGAAGCCGTGCCAGGCTGAGCCTTGATCATAACCAGATTATCGGTACGCAGAACGCCCGTTACGAGCTCGGAAACCATACGCTGCAGGTGCAGGTCCTCTGCCAGAACATAGATGCCCTCAGGGAGCTTACGCAGCCCCATATCGGCAATATCGCGAGAGACAGTCGCCTGCGTGCAATCAAAGCCCATAGCACGGAGCTCATCGACCAGCACGCGCTGCGTGCGGACATCCTTATTGCGCACAATATCTCTAATGGCATCCTGGCGCCCATTGCGTTTTTTAGCCATACAAACCCTCTCTCCAAAAGATGGCGGAGACAATCAATCAGTGATTGAATAGTTTAACGCTATTTGAAGGCTTTTGTGTATAAGAACGCATTTCGAAACAATTCTATGCAAGTTTGTTTCGTAATGAGCCGTTTAGGCGGTTTTTGCGCCCGTCCGGTTAAGAAAAGCTGCCAGATGCGTACACATCACGCAGCGCGCGGGCTTGGCGCTGGCGATCGGCCCAAACAACAGACCGAGTCCCCGATGGTTATCCTTGAGCGCGGCGACCATCTGACGGGTTCGAGGCGCCTCGAGCATATCACGCATGCGGGCGGAACGCTCGATTGACGACACTCCATGCGGGCTCAGACACAAATTCTCGATGCAGGCGACCAGTCCGGCAAAGTAGAACTTTTGGCTTGCCAGCTTGAGCCGACCACCGCTATCTGCTTCCGAGAGTGAGTCCGCAAGCTCGTCGAGCGCCCGGGCGTCATCGGATACCTTGGCATACATGGTGGGATCAAAGGCATCTGTAAGCTTAGGCGCCGCCGCGTGGAAACAAGCGTCGCCGCATCCGGAGACGCGCTGTGCCTGCGAGAGCGCGCACGCCATAAACCCAACCGTGCGAAACGTCTTATCGCACAAAAGACATGCCTCAAACAGTGGACGGCTGTACATCACGCCAGAGACTTGAGCAACCAAGCCGCCTAAAATCAACTGGGGCAGCCCAGTCACCATAGAAGACTCGTCTTCTATGGCAATAGAGGCAGCATCCAAGACGCGCGAATGACGCTCGCGATGCGCATCGTATCGATCGAGCGACACCGAGGGGAGCACAATGTCTGCCGCAGTATCGCACGCGATATCGACCATCTTGGAAAGGGCCTGCGGAGCAAACCACTCATCGGCGTTCATGGCGATGATTTGAGAGCCGCGCGAGGCATCAAAACCGGCACGAAGACAAGCGCCGCGCTTCGCGTCCTCGACGTCAATCAAATCAATATGGATGTCCCTGTCGGCAGCAACTTGAAGCGAATGGCGCACACCGGGCACAGCATCGCGGCAGACAACGACAATCTGCAAATCATAGAGGTCTTGGTTCTGGATACTCTCGAGCGCACGCATCGCATAGCTGGGCGAACCTTCTACCACAAGGATCACCGAAAGTCGCGGATGCGAACAACGTCGAACCAAGTTTTCCATCCTCTCGATAGCACCAAATCAAACTGTCGTTCATGGTACACCCGAGCTATAAAAGCAACGAGCCGCCTAACATGTTGCACGCCAAGAACAGATGTTGCACACGCGCAGCTCACACATAGTATGTGCAAGGCACAGACGCGCCGAGCACTCCCCTAGTCGAGAACGACAAGCTCGTCGGGGCCGTAATCCACACCCATAAACGTAAGGCCGCAGGCAGGCGCCGTGGGACCCGCAGCGGTTCGGTCACGGGCGTCAATAACCTCGCGCATCCACTGGGGATCGCGACGATGCATGCCAATCTCCACGAGCGTTCCTACAATGGTACGCACCATCGAGTGCAAAAACGCATTGCCCTCGATAGTGAAGGTCAGGATATCCTCGCCAAAAGCGACCTCGTGGCCAAACTCCGCACGCATCACGCAGCGGTGCGTGGGCTTGCCCACAGCAGAGGCAACCTTGCAAAAGCTCTTAAAGTCCTGCTCGCCCAAAAGCGCAGGGCAGGCGGCCGCCATCGCATCGACGTCGAGGGGATAGCGATGCCACCACACCGCACCGCGCGAGAGCACGGGGCGCGCATCGCGATCGGCAATACGGTACGTATACGTACGGGACCGCGCGTCAAAGCGGGCAGAAAAGCCCCTACGGGCCTTGTAGACCTCGTTTATGGCGATATCTTTGGGCAGGAGGGCATCCATAGCCCTCAGCCACCTACGGCGCGTCAGAGCAAGCTCAGCGTCCGTTACGGGCACGCTAATGTACTGGGCCACCGCATGCACGCCGGCATCGGTACGACCCGCACACGTCAGATCGATCGGGCGGCGCAGCAGCGTCTCGATAGCGCGGCGCAACTCGCCCGCAACGGTCGTCTGGCCCGGCTGCTCGGCAAATCCGCTATAGGACGAGCCATCATAGGCAACACAGAATACAAGCGTGGCATCGAGCTCAGGAATCGAATTGAAATCAGACGGCGCGGTCATGGGCGCTCCCAACAAACAATCAACGGTATCGCGACAAAAAAAGAGGGGTACGCGAACGTACCCCTCGAATATAGCCTATGCAGACGGATTGTCTACTCAGCGGTCTCCTCAGCAGGAGCCTCCTCGACGGCCTCGACCTTCTTGGGAGCAGCGGCCTTCTTGGGGGCCGGAGCAGCCTTCTTGGCCTTAGGCGTGCAAGGCTCGGTGACGAGCTCCATGATAACGATAGGAGCGTTGTCGCCCTTACGGTTGCCGAGCTTCATGATGCGGGTATAACCGCCGTTGCGGTCCTGCCACATGCCCTGGGCAGCCTTGTCGAAGATCTCGGCAACGAGCTGCTTATCGCCGAGCTTGGCGATAGCCAGACGACGAGAGTGCAGGTCGCCCTTCTTGGCCCAAGTGATGATCGGATCGACGACCGAACGCAGCGCCTTAGCGCGGGTCTCGGTGGTCTTGATGCGGTCGTTCTCGAAGAGGGCCTTAGCAAGGCTCTTCTTCATGGCCTTGGTGTGGCTCGCATCGGTGCCGAGCTTCAGGCCCTTCTTAACGTTGTGACGCATGGTCTAGTTTCTCCTCAAATATGCGAAGCATTAAGCCTTCAGGCTCAGGCCCATGGACTCAAGCTTGTCCTTCACTTCCTCGATCGACTTAACACCGAAGTTACGGATGTTGAGCAGATCGTTCTCCGAGAACTCAACGAGTTGACGGACCGAGTGAATGCTGGCGCGCTTAAGGCAGTTGTAAGAACGGACGGAAAGGTCCAGATCCTCGATCTGCTTGTCCAGCTCGGCGTTGTCGTTGGTGACCTCGGGAGCGAAGATCGAAGCCTCCTCCTCAACCTCGGGGGTCTCGGCAAGGTTCATAAAGGCGGCCATATGCTGATTGATGATATTGGCAGCCTGGACCACGGCGTCGCGCGGGGCGATGGAGCCGTTGGTCTCGATCTCGAGGACAAGGCGGTCGTAGTCGGTGTGCTGACCGACACGGCAAGCCTCAACGAGCTTGGCGCAACGGGAAACCGGCGAGTACAGCGAGTCGACGTGGATCACACCGATGGGATCGTTGTCGCGCTTGTTGGCCTCGCCAGAGACATAGCCGCGGCCATAGCCGATGCGCATGCTCATGGTGAGATGGCCACCCTCGGTGAGCGTAGCGATGTGCTGCTCGGGGTTGACCAGCTCAAACTCGGACGGAATAAAGAAGTCCGCACCGGTGACCTCGCAGGGGCCGTCAACCGAGATGGTGGCGGTCGCCTCGTCGGTCGTGCCGAGAGCCCTGAAGACAAGACCCTTGACATTCAGGACGATGTCGGTGACATCCTCGACCATGTTAGGGATGGTCATGAACTCGTGCTGCGCACCATCGATCTGAATAGCCTCGACGGCGGCACCCTCGAGCGAGGACAGAAGAACGCGACGAAGGGAGTTACCCAGCGTATCGCCGTAACCACGCTCGAGCGGCTCGACGGAGACACGAGCAGACGTCTCGTTGATCTCTTCGACCTGAACCTGAGGCCTAATGAATTCTGACATGTATTACCTCCAGCCTCAGCAGCCCGGATGGACTACTTAGAGTAGAGCTCGACGATGAGCTGCTCGTTGATATCACCGCTGATCTGCTCACGCGTCGGCAGAGCGAGCACGTTACCAGACAGCTTCTCGATATCGACCTCGAGCCAGCCAGGGACCTCAAAGCGCTCGGAGGAAATCAGGGCCTCCTTGATGGGGAGGAGGTCACGGAACTTCTCGCCGACAGCGACGACGTCGCCGGCCTTGACGCGGTAGGACGGGATGTCCACACGCTTGCCGTTCACGGTGAAGTGACCGTGACGGACGGACTGACGAGCCTCTTTGCGGGTGCGGGCGAAGCCAAGACGGAAGACGACGTTGTCGAGGCGAGACTCAAGGATGATCATGAGGTTCTCACCGGTGACGCCGTTCATCTTGCGGGCCTTGTTGAAGTAGCCGTGGAACTGCTTCTCCAGAACGCCATAGATGAACTTGACCTTCTGCTTCTCGCGCAGCTGCATGCCGTACTCAGATTCCTTGCGACGGCGCTTGGGCTGACGGATAGATTCCTTCTTGCTGCTGTAACCGAGCTCAGCGGGATCGATCCCGAGCTGACGGCAGCGCTTAAGAACAGGAGTCCTGTCGATTGCCATATTGATACGATCCTTTCAGTTACACGCGGCGACGCTTCTTGGGGCGGCAGCCGTTGTGCGGAATGGGGGTCTTGTCCTGGATGCTCGAGACCTCGAGGCCAGCAGCCTGGAGGGAGCGGATGGCGGTCTCACGACCGGAGCCGGGGCCCTTGACGAAGACGGAAACCTTCTTCATACCGTGCTCCATGGCCTGCTTGGCAGCAGCCTCGGCAGCCATCTGGGCAGCGAACGGCGTGGACTTACGGGAGCCCTTGAAGCCCACCTGGCCAGCCGACTTCCAGGAAATGACGTTGCCCTGGGGATCGGTGATCGAAACGATCGTGTTGTTGAACGTAGAACGAATGTGAGCCTGGCCCACGGAAATGTTCTTACGGTCCGCGCGCTTCAGACGGGCAGCGCGAACGTTCTTCTTAGCAGTAGCCATCTATCTAGCGCTCCTTATTTCTTCTTCTTAGCACCGATCTGACGCTTCGGGCCCTTGCGGGTACGAGCGTTAGTGTGGGTGCGCTGGCCGCGGACCGGGAGGCCCTTGCGGTGACGAAGGCCGCGGTTGCAGCCGATGTCCATAAGGCGCTTGACGTTCTGGTTGCGCTCACGGCGGAGGTCGCCCTCAACCATGATCTGGTTCTTATCGATATAATCGCGGATGGCGTTAACCTCATCCTCGGTGAGGTCCTTAACGCGCGTATCCACGTTAACGTTGCACTCGACGCAGATCTTCGTCGCAGTGGTGCGGCCGATGCCGTAAATGTAGGTCAGACCGATCTCAACGCGCTTCTCACGCGGGAGGTCGACACCATTAATACGGGCCAACGTAGTCTCCTCTCTTAACCCTGACGCTGCTTATGACGGGGGTTCTCGCAAATGACGAGGACCTTGCCATGGCGCCTAATGATTTTGCACTTATCGCACATCTTCTTGACCGAAGGACGTACCTTCATCGTTCTTCCTTTCGGTAGCGCTCAAACTACTTCCCTACTATCTACTCGCCCAGCCGCAGGCGTTTAAAACTATGGCTGGTCTTCACACACAATCCGACCGTAGGTTGAGCTAAGCCTGCAGCCGGAAGTGGAGTGCGTGTATGCGTGCCGCTATTTGTAGCGATAGGTGATGCGGCCACGGGTCAGGTCGTACGGGGAAAGCTCCACGACAACCCTGTCACCGGGGAGAATACGGATGTAATTCATTCGAATCTTGCCAGAAATGTTGCACAGAACCGAATGACCGTTCTCGAGCTCGACCTTAAACATGGCGTTGGGCAGCGGCTCCTTTACCGTACCCTCGAGCTCAATTGCGTCTTCCTTCTTCACAAGCAATCATCTTTCTCTAGAAAACGACAGCGATTGAGTATTCTACAATACGCATGCACGTATCGTAATATCTTCGTAATGGCTCCACAACTAAGCGGAACTTGTTACTTTTCAGAAATGTAGATGCCGACGTGTTTGAACGCGGCCCCTACATTTCACCGCCCTGCAAGGAACACCAAGCACCTTGGGCATCCGTGGTGAGAATCACCGGACCGTCATTGGTAATGGCGACGGTATTCTCGTAGTGCGCGGCGGGCAGGTGGTCGTTGGTCGTAACAATCCAACCGTCGGAGCCCGTGCTCACATGGTTGGAACCCATCGTAACCATCGGCTCGATGGCAATGACCATGCCGGCCTGGAGGCGAACGCCCCTCCCCTTCTTTCCATAGTTAGGAACGTTGGGGTCCTCGTGCATCACGCGGCCAATGCCATGGCCCACATAGTCACGAAGCACGCCGTAACCGTGAGACTCGGCGAGGGACTGAACGGCATAACCGACGTCCCCGATATGGTTACCGGGAACAGCCTGCTCGATGGCAGCCTTAAGACAATCGCGCGTGACCTCGCACAGGGCCTTAGCCTCGGGCGTGGGGGTGCCGACGAAAAACGTCCAAGCGTTATCGCCGACCCAACCGTCGACAACGGCTCCCGTATCGATGGAGATGATATCGCCATCGCGCAGGATCATGTCGGGGTTGGGAATACCGTGGACCACGGCATCATTGATCGATGCGCAAATGGTCCCCGGGAACCCGCCGTAACCCTTAAAGGCCGGGGTGCCGCCATGCATGCGGATAATCTGCTCCGCAAGCTGATCGAGCTCAAAAGTCGAAACACCGGGGCGCACCATGGCTCCAACGTGGCGGAGCGCCATCTTAGATAGCGCTCCTGCCTTCTTCATCTGCTCGATTTGCGTTGCAGACTTAATCTTGATCATAGACCGAGAGCCTCTTTGACATCCCCGTACACGGTCTCGCGAGCCTGGTCGCCGTTGACCGACTTGAGCAGACCCTGGCCACGATAGTAGTCGACGAGCGGGCTCGTGGACTTCTCGTAGACGTCGAGACGATTCTTGATGGTCTCGGGCTTGTCGTCGTCGCGCTGATACATCTCGCCGGCGCACTTGGGGCAGGTAGCATCGGCAGCGGTGCCGGTGTAACCACAGGCGCGGCAGGTGCGACGCGAAGACAGACGATCGATGATGACCTCGGGGGCCACGTCGACCAGAAGGGCGCAGTCGATCTCGCGACCCATGGCGGAGAGCTCGGAGTCGAGCGTCACAGCCTGGGCGGTGTTGCGCGGGAAGCCGTCGAGGATGAAGCCCTGCTGGGCGTCATCGGCAGCAAGGCGCTCCTTGACAAGGTCGATCACGAGCTGGTCGGGAACGAGCTCGCCAGCGTCCATGTACTTCTTAGCCTGAATACCAAGCTCGGTGCCACCCTTGACGGCAGCACGCAGCAGGTCGCCCGTGGAAATGTGAGCGACGCCAAACTCGGCGACGAGCTCCTGCGCGACGGTGCCCTTACCGGCACCCGGAGCTCCGAGCAATACGAGGTTCATGAGCAATCCTCCTCTAGCCTATTTAAAGAATCCATCGTAATCATACATCTTGATCTGGCCTTCGAGCTTATCGACCGTGTCGAGCACGACGCCGACCATGATGAGGATGGACGTGCCGCCAAATGCCTGGATCAGATGGTTACCCGTGAAGGAGAAGATGATCGAAGGCACGATGGCGATGAGCGCCAAAAAGACAGCGCTGGGAAGCGTGATCTTGTTGAGCGCGTTCTTGATGTAGGCCGCGGTAGCCCTACCCGGACGGACGCCCGGAATAAAGCCACCCTGCTTCTTAAGGTTGTCGGCCGTGTCATCGGGGTTGAACACCATGGAGGTGTAGAAGTACGCGAAGAACACGATGAGGACAACGTTAAGCACCCAGTTGAGCCAACCGGTCGAAAGCGCAGAGGCAACTGCCTGAATCCAGCCGATGCCGGGGAAGAACACGGCAATCTGAGCCGGGAAGTACAGCAGCGCCGAGGCAAAGATGATCGGCACGACGCCCGCGGTGTTGACCTTGATGGGCAGGTAGGTGGTCTGGCCACCCATCATGCGACGGCCCACGACGCGCTTGGCATAGGAGACCGGGATGCGGCGCTGGCCGCGCTCAAGGAAAACAATCAGCGGGATAACCAGCAGGATGATGGCGCAGATGATCACCATGGTGATGATGCCACCGGCATTACCCTCGGTGCTGGAGAAGATAGCCTGCGGAAGGCCGGCCATGATGTTCGCAAAGATGATCAGCGACATGCCATTGCCGATACCGCGCTGGGTGATGAGCTCACCAATCCACATGATCAGCATAGCGCCTGCGGTGAGCGTACCGACGATCATGAGGTCGAAGATGATCTCGGGAGCGCCGGCGCCATTGAAGCTGATGCCGAAGCTCTTAAAGAGGAAGAGGTAACCCACGGAGTTGAGGATTGCCAGAGCCAGGGTGAGGTAACGCGAATACTGCGTAATCTTGGTCTGACCGACCTCGCCCTCGCGGGCAAGCTCATGCAGGGAAGGCACGACGGCCTGGAGCATCTGGAGGATGATCGAGCTGGTGATGTAAGGCATGATGCCCAGCGAAAACACCGACACATAGCTCAACGCGCCGCCAGAGAAAAGATTCAGGAGGGCCATAGCACCTGCGGCGACCGAATTGTTATCGGTCGAGAAAAGGCCCAGCATCCCCTGGAAGGGAATGCCGGGCACAGGAACGTGCGCACCAATGCGGTACACGACGAGCATAGCTATGGTAAAAAGAATCTTTTCGCGCAATTCTTTGATGCGGAAAGCATTCTTAAGACCATTTAGCACGGCAGCTCGACCTTTCCGCCAGCGGCCTCGATCTTGGCCTGCGCAGAAGCGCTGACCTTGTCGACCTTGACCGTGAACTTCTTGGTGAGCTCACCATTGCCGAGCACCTTGACGGGCTCGAACTCGCTCTTGGTGATGCGAGCGGCCTTAAGAGCGGCACCGTCGATTACGGCGCCGTCCTCGAACTTACGCTCGAGACGCTCAACGTTAACAGCGGTGTACTCGATACGACGGGGGTTGCGGAAGCCCGGAAGCTTGGGCAGGCGCATAGCCAGCGGAGTCTGGCCACCCTCGAAGCCGGCACCCTTGGTGCCACCAGAGCGGGAACCCTGGCCCTTCTGGCCGCGGCCAGAAGTGGTGCCGTGACCCGAAGAATTGCCACGGCCGACGCGCTTGCGGTTCTTGGTGGAACCGGGCGCGGGAGTAAGATCGTGAAGCTGCATTTGCTACTCCTCTACAATCTCGACAAGGTGCTTGACCTTGAAGATCATGCCGCGGACGGACTCGTTGTCAGCAATCTCGCGAACCTCGCGGATCCTGTGGAGACCGAGGGCACGGACAGTACGGACCTGGTCCTGCTTGCAACCGTTGGTGCTGCGGACCTGCTTGATCTTGATGGTGTCAGCCATGCTTAGTTCTCCTTACCGACGAACATCTCGGAGACCGTCAGGCCACGGCGAGCCGCGACGTCCTCAGGGCTGGAGAGCTCCTTGAGGCCCTCGACGGCAGCCTTGATGATGTTGAGGCCGTTGTCGGTACCGAGGGACTTGGACAGGACGTTCTTGATGCCAGCAAGCTCGAAGAGGGGACGCACAGCGCCGCCGGCGATAACGCCGGTACCCTCGACAGCGGGCTTGATGATGATGCGGCCGGCACCAAAGTGGCCGAGAACCTCGTGCGGGATGGTGCCCTGCTCGGTCACCGGCACGTGGAACATGTTCTTCTTGGCATCGAGAGACGCCTTGGAGATGGCCAGGGGCACCTCAGCGGACTTGCCCATACCAACGCCGACGTTGCCCTTGCCGTCGCCAACGACGACGAGAGCGACGAGGCTCATGCGACGACCACCCTTGACGGTCTTCGACACGCGGTTGATGTAAACGACGCGCTCCTCGAACTCGGAGGCCTCGCGCTGCTGCTTCTGATTACGAGCCATGTGCTACATACCTCCTAGAACTCGAGACCGGCGGCACGAGCACCGTCGGCGAGGGCCTTGACGCGGCCATGGTAGATACGGCCACCGCGATCGAAGGCGACCTTGGTGATGCCGGCCTCGATGGCACGCTTGCCAACGAGCTGACCGACCTTCTCCGCAGCCTCCTTGTTCGAGGTGTGGGTGCCCTTGAACTCGGCCTCGAGGGTCGAGGCAGAGACGAGCGTCAGGCTGGAGCCCTTGCTGTCGTCGATGATCTGGGCATAGATGTTGGCGTTAGTACGGGTCACGCGAAGACGCGGACGCTCGGAGGTACCCGAGACCTTGCCGCGAACACGACGCTGACGACGCTTGAGGCCTTCCAGCTTCGCCTTATGCTTGTTCATACGTAAACTCCTAAAAAGGTTGATCTTGCCAGCACCTGACGGGGTGCTGGTCTTATGCGAGTGAGTCGGTTACGACTACTTGGCGGCCTTACCCAGCTTGCGGCGGATGTGCTCGCCAACGTAGTGGATACCCTTGCCCTTGTAAGGCTCGGGAGGACGATGGCCGCGGATCTCAGCGGCGATCTGACCGACCTGCTGCTTGTTGATACCCTTGACGTTCACGTGGGTGTTGTCGGGAACCTCGAAGGTGATGCCCTCGGGAGCCTCGACGATCACGGGGTGCGAGAAGCCCAGGGAGAACTCGAGGTTCTTACCCTTCTGCTGCACGCGGTAACCGACGCCGGCGAGCTCGAGCTTCTTCTCGAAGCCCTCGGAAACGCCAACAACCATGTTGTGGATGAGGGCGCGGGTGAGGCCGTGGCGGGCACGGGTCTCACGCTCGTCGTCGGGACGGGAAACGGTGAGGACGTTGTCCTCGACGTTGATAGCGAGCTTCTCAAAGACATCGAGCTCGAGCTGGCCCTTGGGGCCCTTGACGACAACGTTGTTGCCGTTGACTGCCACTTCGACTCCGGCGGGAATCTGGACAGGCTTATTACCGATACGAGACACGGTGATCTCCTTTCCTTCTACCTACCGAGCGAATTACCAGACGTAAGCGATGATCTCGCCGCCGACGTTGTGCTTGCGAGCATCGCGGTCGGTCATGACGCCATGGCTGGTGGAAATAATGGCGGTACCAAGGCCACCGCGGACGCGGGGCATGTCGGCAACGCCGGTGTACTTACGCAGGCCCGGCTTGGAAATGCGGCGGATGCCGTTGATGACCTTAGCCTTCTTGGGACCATACTTAAGCGTGATGTGCAGAGTCTTCTGGGGAACGGTGTCCTCGACATCGTAGCCCTCGATGTAGCCCTCCTCGTGCAGAACACGAGCGATCTCGACGAGCTTCTTGCTGCTCGGCATGGAGACCGTGGCCTTGTTCACAGAGTTAGCGTTACGGATGCGCGTAAGCATATCTGCGATCGGGTCTGTAAGGTTCATACAGATTCTCCTTCGTTCTTGATGAACACGTGCTCTTGGTTCTTCGCCGCCCTTAACGGCAAAGCCTTTTTAGCGCGTTTTCCCTGTTCCAAACTGATGCTTGAAACGCTGGTAGTGACTTACCAGCTGGCCTTCTTAACGCCGGGAAGCTCGCCCTTGAGTGCAAGCTCGCGGAAGCAGACACGGCACAGGCCGAACTTGCGGTACACAGAGTGCGGACGGCCGCAGCGCTGGCAGCGCGTGTACTCACGAGTAGAGAACTTCTGCTTGCGATTGCACTTGACGATCATCGATGTCTTAGCCACTTATATCCTCCTCACATAGAGTATTGTTCGCCCCAAGCGCCGCCCCCTTCTGGGAACGGCGCTCATAGGGCAGGTGAACCTATTTCTTGAACGGGAAACCGAAGGCGTCCAGAAGGGCCTTGGCCTCCTCATCGGTGTTGGCGGTGGTCACGAAAGTGATGTCCATACCACGCTGGTGATCGACGGAGTCGAAGTCGATTTCGGGGAAGATGAGCTGCTCGGTGACGCCCATGGAGAAGTTACCACGGCCGTCGAAGCTCTTGGCGGAGATGCCGCGGAAGTCGCGGATACGGGGGATTGCGACAGAGGTCAGACGATCGAAGAACTCCCACATACGGTCGCCACGCAGGGTAACCTTGCAGCCGATCGGCATACCAGCGCGCAGGCGGAAGGTAGCGATGGACTTGCGGGCACGGGTGATCATCGGCTGCTGGCCGGTGATGGCGCGCAGGTCGCGCACGGCACCGTCGATGGCCTTGGAATCGGTAGCGGCCTCGCCGACACCCATGTTCACGACGATCTTCTCAAACTTGGGGATCATCATGACGTTCTCGTACTGGAACTTGTCCTGAAGCTGCTGCTTGACCTCGTTGTTGTACTTGGTCTTCAGACGCGGCACATACTTCTCTTCTGCCATTGTTCACTCCTTCTTGGGGTTTTAAGCACGGGGCGTGGCCACGATGGGTTGTCCTCGTGCCTCCTGGCTGCATCCGCGCCGCTCATGGCATTACGCGGTTTGGACTCGACACAGCAGGAGCCGACAAAACAATCGGTACTATACGCGCATCGGGAGCGTTTTTCCAGAAAAACCTCGTCTGCCTGCACAACTCCACAACTCCCCCGCACAAACCGATCCGCATGCGACGGAGGAAAATGACAGTTGCGGTGAAATAGGGACTGTTTGACGGCTTAACTGGCTTAAACAGCCCGCATTTCACCGCAACTTATTGATGGGGATGCGACTAGCGCTTGCGGGGGACGAGTTTGGTGCGGCGCAGGTGGATCATCTCGGCGGCGATGGAGATGGCAATCTCCTCGGGATCCTCGGCCTCGATGGCAACGCCGATCGGCAGGTGCAGCTCGTCGATCTGGTCCTGCGTAAAGCCCTCCTGCTCCAAACGGGCGCGCACAAAGGCCGTCTTGCGGCGCGAGCCCAAGCAGCCCAGATAGGCGGGTTTAGCGCGCATGGCCTGAATCACCACGTCGATATCGGACTTGTGGCCTGCTGTGGCCACGACCACCAAGTCGCGCGGGCCGATGGGGCACTGCTTGCTCAGGTTCTTGTAATCGACCAGGCGACGATCGTAGACACCGGGCACCCATTCGGGCGTCAGCGTGCCGGGGCGGTCATCGCACGCCACAACGGCAAAGCCCGCCGCCGTGAGTACGCGCGCCGTCGCAGCGCCCACGTGTCCGCAGCCAAAGATGTAGGTCAGGCCCTCGGGGCAGAGCGTCTCGATGTGCGCCGGGGGAATCTCGGAGGCGGCGTTGGTGTAGGTGACCTTACTCCCCTCCTCCACCAGCGAAAGCTCGGGGCAGCCCGCAATGGTATGGCGCGATGCCCCGCCATGGTACTCGGCCACATCGCCCTCGAGCGCGTTTGCGATAAACGGTTCAAAGTCGATGACGAAGTCGCCGATGCGTCGATACGCCAAGACGTCGGCAACCGACTGGAACAACAGCACCTGCGATACATCCAGGTGCAGATAGCACAGGCAGATGGCTCCGCCGCAGATCATGCCGGTATCGGAGTTCTCGCCGCCCATGGTGTAGCGGACCAGACGCGATTGCCCTGCGGCCAGCAGCTCGCGCGCCTCGTTCAGCGCAAAGAGCTCGATCTTGCCGCCGCCGATGGTACCTGCTTGGCTGCCATCGGCAAAGACGGCCATCCAGGCGCCCACGCCGCGCGGCGATGACCCTGCCGTGCCGGCAACTACCACCAGCTCGCACGTCTTACCGGCCTTCAGAGCGCCAAGCGCAGCATTCACCACATCGAGCTTTTCCATTGCAATTTCCTATCCCTGGAATACACCGGTGAGCATGGCGAGCGCCTCGAGCACGCCGCCGCCGACCGACGTCGCCTTGTCCGAAATATAGTTGATATAGCTGGCATCGCCGCGCGGGTCGACGTCGGCACATTTAAAGCCCTCGGTCACCTGAACGCCGTCGGCCAAAAGGCCGCGCAAGCAGCCATCGATCTGCGTGCACATGGGCGTATCGCCCGCGTAGCCAATCACGTCCCCGGCGCTCACGATATCGCCGATCGCATGGTCGGACCTAAACACACCGGCAGCGGGGCTGTGGATAACACGTTCCTTGCCATAGCCGGCGATGACACCCGGCACGCCCGTGTTGGGCTGGGGCGAACCTTGGGTAATGACACGGCCGAGAAAATGCCCGCGCATGGTCTCGACCACGGCGTCGCAATCGACCGGCGCGGTAAAGCCCGGCCCCACGGCAATGACGGCAGGCGCCATGTCGCGCGTGGTGCCCAAGTTGCGCTTGGCCAAAATCGCGTCGACCACAGCCGCGGGTTTCAGCTCGCCGAGCATCTTGGCCTGAGGGTCCACCACAACGGCGACGTCTCCGGCCTCGGTAATCTCAAGCGCCTCAGCCGGCGTCTGCGCCAAGCGAGCGCGAATGCCTTCGACCTCGACCTCGCCCAGGCGAATGGCCTCGCAAAAACTAATTGTGCGGCGGATGCACGTGGGAACCGCGATATCGGCCATAACGACCGACACGCCGGAGCGCACCAAACGGGCAGCGACGCCCGTGGCGATATCGCCGGCGCCGCGAACATAAACGAGCATTCCCGGGGCACCTCCCTGTGCTACGGTTTGAGCAGAGCAAAAGCGGTTCGACCGCTGCTCTGATGATTATTTATTATCACAGTATTATACGGCGGTGAACATATGGAAACGGTTAACGGTAATCTTGCCTCGGCGCTCAGGATCGAGCCGGGCATTACCGCGATTATCGGCAGCGGCGGCAAGTCGACCTTGCTCAAGACGCTGAGCCTTGAGCTTATGCGCGCTGGCGGCCGCGTGCTCCTCTGCACCACCACGCATATGTTTCCCGTCGCCGGCGTGCCGTGGGACGGATCGAGCCGTCGTCTGGACGCCGCGCCCTGGAAGCCAGGTGCCCTACACGCCCCAGGCTGCACCTGCGAGGCCTGCGCGGGGCTTGTGCGGGGAAGGATCTGCCAAGCAGGTGTCTTGGACCCCCAGACGGGCAAGCTCTCCTCCCCCGCCGCGCCGCTCGACCAGCTGGCGCAGCGCTTTGACTACGTCCTGGCCGAGGCGGACGGCAGCAAGCGGCTCCCGCTCAAGGCGCACGCCGCCTGGGAGCCGGTAATTCCCGCCGCCACGGCAAACGTTGTCTGGGTCGTCGGCGCCTCGGGGCTCGGCAAGCCCATCAACGAAGCCGTCCACCGCCCCGAGCTCTTCTGCGAGCGCTGCGGCTGCGAGCCCACCGACGCTGCCACCCCAGAGCGCGTCGCCCAGGTGCTCAATGCCGAGCTGCAGATGCTGAACCTCAACAATGCCCGTATCATGCTCAACCAAGCCGACACGCTTGCCGACCCAACAATGGCAGATCGCTTCGAGGCAGCCCTCAACCGCCCCCTCATCGCCACCAGTCTCCAGGGGTAGCAAATTTGGGACGGGGCTCTTTTTGCTACCCCGTCCCAAAAAATCATCTCCCAAATTAGCTACCCCGGCGGTCTTCCCGTTAGCGGGGCACGTAGCGGCCGGGTTGGGCTCCGGTGGGCTCGCCGTCGCGCGCGGCCAGCACGCCGTTCACAAACACGGCCTTGGCGCGGCCATGTGCCTCAAAACCCTCGAGCGGCGTGTAGTCCACAGCCTGATGCTGCATCGCGGCACTGATCGTCCAGCGCGCCTTGGGATCCCACACGCACACGTCGGCATCGGAGCCCTCGGCAAGACAGCCCTTGCGCGGGTACATGCCAAACACGCGCGCCGGGTTCTCGCTCATCAGGCGGCAGAGGTCCTCGGGGCCCAGCTGTCCCTCAAAGCTCGTGGCAATCGCGACGGGACGATGCTCCACGCCGGGCCCGCCGTTGGGAATCGCGCGGAAATCATCGCGTCCTCGGTCCTTTTGCCCGTGCAGGTTAAAGCTGCAATGATCGGTCGCAATAGTATCGATCTCGCCAGCCACAAGCGCCTCGCGCAGCGCGGCACGGTCACCGGCATGGCGCAGCGGCGGGCTCATCACGTACTTGGCGCCCGCAAAGCCGTCCTCGCCCTGCTCCAGATAGCAGGTGTCGTCGAGCATCAGATACTGAGGGCATGTCTCGACATAGATGTTCTTCTGCCCGCGCGCTTTGGCAGCGCGAATGGCCTCGAGCCCCAGCTTGGTCGAAAGGTGCACCACGTTGACCGGAGCGTCCCCGGCCAAGTGCGCCAGATACAGCAGGCGGCTCACGGCCTCGGCCTCACACACGTCCGGACGGCTGAGCGCATGGCCCTCGGGCCCGTGGATACCCTGCTCAAACACGCGCTTCTGCAGCGCGTTGACCAACGTGCCGTTCTCGCAATGCACGCACAGGATACCGCCCACGCGCTTGAGCTCCTCCAGCACCTCGAGCGTCTCGGCATCGTCCAGGCGCAGATGGTCGTAGGCAAAGTAGGTCTTAAACGACGACACGCCCGCCTCGCGCATGGCCGAAAGATCGGCGCGGTTGCGCTCATTCCACTCGGCAAGCGCCATATGGAAGGCATAGTTGGCGGTGCAGGTGCCGTCGGCGCGATGACGCCACTCGACCAAGGCATCGGGCATGGTCACGCCGCGATCGGCCGTCGCGTAGTCCACAATGGTCGTCGTGCCGCCGCAGGCAGCCGCGCGCGTGCCGGTCTCAAAGCTATCGGCTGTCCAATCCATGCCGGTCCAGCACTGCATGTGCGTGTGCCCATCGATAAAGCCCGGGAACACCCAGCAGCCCGCAGCATCCTCGACGGTATCGCCCTCGGCCGGCTCAATCGCCGCGGCAATCCGCACGATCTTATCGCCATCCATGGCAAGATCGGCGCGGCGAAGCCCCTGGGGCGTCACGAGTGCGCCGTTTTTGATGATGATCATAATTGCTCCTTATTGATTGATGCAGTTGGCCACGCGATCAAAATACGAGCAGGCGGCGATATGCTCCGTTATGCGTCGCTGTCCCTTGACGGTATCGACGTCCCACAGCTCGTAGGCACGCGCCTCGACCAGCACCACGTCGGTACGGTCCTTGAGGATCGAACCGCCGCCGTCCTTACCCTCAAGACACATAAGTGCATCGAACAATTCCGCCGGAAAGAGCACCGGGCTCGAAGGCTCGCCGTTGCACGCAAGACGCACCGGATGATTGCGGTCACGCTCGTCAAACGCACGAACCATACCCTCAAAAGAATCCGAACTCACAAGCGGCTGGTCGCCCGGCAAAAAGAGGCAGCCTTTCCAGTTGCGTTCGACTCCCCACGAAAGGCCCGCACGGACGCTTTCGCTGCGCAGTTTGCCATCGTGCAGCACACACGGGCAATGCTTGTCCTCGCAAATCTGGGCGACCTCGGGCCAACGCGTCGAAACCACGACGTCAAAGCCCCGGGGAACCGAATCAATGGTCCGGGCAATCAGCGGCTTGCCATAGATATCGGCAAGCATCTTGTTAGAGCCAAACCGCTTGCCCTCGCCCGAAGCCATAATGACGCAACCAAGTTTCATGGCGATACCTCCCCTGAAGCCATCGTACCCATAACTCGCGTCGCGGGGCATCTACATCGAAAGCGCTTATCCCGCACGCCCACGATGCAAAAAGGGGCACCCCGCCGGTTGGCAGAGCGCCCCCTTTACATGGCTTACCCCAGCGCGGCTTTAGGCCTGGAACCAACGGGCGGTGTTGCGCTCGTCGAGGGCCTTGAGGGTAGCGGCGGGATCGGCAACCTTCTGCAGGAACATCATGGCTGCGATGGCGTACGGCTTGTAGCTGGCCTCCTTGTACATGCCCACGCGGTGCATGTCAAAGACGTCGGCGTTGACCTCGCCGTGCTCGCAGGAGACACCGGAGATGTCGGCGGGCAGCGGGTGCATAAAGATGGTGTCCTGGCCGTTGGCGGTCTTCTCCATGAGCTCGGTCGTGGAGCACCAGTCCTGATGGGTGGCGTTCTGAGCGAGCAGCTCCTTCTCGAGCGCTGCGATGCCGGCGTCGTCGCCCTCGGCGTACAGGTTGGTACGCTTCTCCATGGCGGCAAACGGAGCCCAGCTCTTGGGGATCACGATGTCGGCGCCCTCGAAGGCCTCGGCCATGGTGTTGACCTGCTTAAAGGTGGTGCCGGACTCGGCGGCATAGCCCTTGGCGCGCTCGACGACCTCGGGCATGAGGTCGTAGCCCTCGGGGTGGGCCAGGGTGACGTCCATGCCAAAGCGGGGCAGCAGGCTGATCAGCGACTGCGGGCAGGACAGCGGCTTGCCGTAAGAGGGCGAATAGGCCCAGGTGACGGCAACCTTCTTGCCCTTGAGGTTCTCAAGACCGCCAAACTCGTTGATGAGGTAGAGCATGTCGGCAGAGGACTGCGTGGGGTGATCGGAGTCGGACTGCAGGGAGATGAGCGTGGGACGGTGATCCAGAACGCCGTCCTCGTAGGCCTGCTGGACAGACTCGGAGACCTCGGCCATGTAGGCGTCGCCCTTGCCGATGTACATGTCGTCGCGGATGCCGATGACGTCGGCCATGAAGGAGATCATGGTAGCGGTCTCGCGGACGGTCTCGCCGTGAGCGATCTGGGACTTCTTCTCGTCCAGGTCCTGCAGCTCGAGGCCGAGCAGGTTGGCGGCCTTAGAGAAGGAGAAGCGCGTACGGGTGGAGTTGTCGCGGAACAGGGAGACGGCCAGGCCCGAGTCGAAGATCTTGGACGAAACGTTGTTCTCACGCAGCTCGCGCAGGGCGTCGGCAACGATGTAGAGAGCCTTGAGCTCATCGGTGGTCTTATCCCAGGTGTGCAGGAAGTCGCTGCCGTACATGCCCTTAAAATCGAGGCCGTTCAGCTGCTCGACGAGCTCGGTAAACTTGGCGTCCATGTAAATATCCTTTCCATAGATGAAACGATCGCAATGAGTAGATGTGCTCCGGCATGCGCGTGTGGCTAGAACATGCAGAGCGCTATGACGAGGACCCGCTACCGTTGAGGAAGCATGGGAGATAACGACCGCGGGCCCCAAGTCAACAGGGGGTGCCGGGGACACAGGCTGTCCCCGGCTCAACAAGATCAAGGAATGGGACTAGTCGATCTTGTTGTTGGTCAGACCAGCGCGGAACACGGTAGCGTCGCCATCGGCCTGGCTCGGATCGTAGAGGTTCAAAGCAGCAACATACATGGCGGCAGCGGTGACCAGGTCGTCCTTGTAGGTGACCTCGTTGGGAGCGTGAGCCTGAGACTCGGCACCCGGGCCAAAGCCAACGCAGGGGATGCCATAGCGGCCCTGGATGGAAACGCAGTTCGTGGAGAAGGTCCACTTGTCGCACAGCGGACGACCGGTGCGCTTGTCCATGCTGGGCTCGCAGCCGATGCGCTCGTCACCGAACATGACCTTGTGGGCGTCGACGAGGGCCTTGACGTGCGGAGCGGTCTCCTTGTTGATCCACGTGGGGAAGTAAGCCTCGGTCTCGTAGACCTCGCCGGTCCAGGACGGACGGTCGTACATGTACATGGAGACCTTCACGTCGTCGCCGTACTTCTTGGCGGCCGGCAGGTTGCGGATCTCGTCCAGGCAGGACTCCCAGGTCTCGCCGGCGGTCATGCGACGGTCGATGGAGATGGCGCAGGAGTCAGCGACAGCGCAGCGGCTGGGGCTGGTGTAGAAGATCTGGCTGACGGTGCAGGTGCCGCGGCCCAGGAAGCGGGCGTCCTCAAAGTGCTCGGGGTTGTACTTGGGGTCGAGCATCTTGACGAGGCCCTTGATGTCGGTCGACTCGTCGCAGCCGTTGTTGTTGAGGGCGCGGACGTCGGCGATGATGTCGGCCATCTTGTAGATGGCGTTGTCGCCGCGGTCGGGAGCGGAACCGTGGCAGGAGGTGCCGTGAACGTCGACGCGGATCTCCATGCGGCCGCGGTGACCGCGATAGATGCCGCCGTCGGTGGGCTCAGTGGAAATGACGAACTCGGGCTTAATGCCGTCCTTGTTGTAGATGTACTGCCAGCACATGCCGTCGCAGTCCTCTTCCTGGACGGTGCCGACGACCATGATCTTGTAGCCCTCGGGGATGAGGCCCATGTCCTTCATCATCTTGGCAGCGTAGGTAGCAGAAGCCATGCCGCCCTCCTGGTCGGAGCCGCCGCGGCCGTAGATGATCTCGTCGGTCTCGTAGCCCTCATAGGGATCGGCATCCCAGTTCTCGATGTTGCCGATGCCGACGGTGTCGATGTGAGAGTCGATGGCGATGATCTTGTCGCCCTCGCCCATAAAGCCCATGACGTTGCCCAGGCCGTCGACCTTGACCTCGTCATAGCCAAGGCTCTCCATCTCGGCCTTGATGCAAGCGACAACCTCACCCTCCTCGCAAGACTCAGAGGGGTGGCTAATCATTGCGCGAAGAAAACGCGTCATATCAGCACGATGGGACTCAGCCGCAGCCTTAATGGCATCAAAATCGAGTTCTTTAGTCATAACAGTCAACCTTTCTACAAGGGTTTACCTACAGGTAGATATTTCAGATAGATCACTTGTGCCAAGCGGCGTGAGGTTGAGCACCCCACAAGCAAGTAACCATAGGAGGCGGACGGAGGACTTTGCTCCGTCGCGAGTTCCGCACGAGCCGGAGAGCACTTAATGTGCTCTCCGTGCGAGCAGGACTGTCCGAGCAGGGAGTAAAGTCCTCCGGCTGCCTCCGGACAGGTCAGTCTGCTAGCAAGTGGGGTACTCGCCCTCCCAGACGATGCGACGGTACTGATCCGGGTCCGTGTCACCTTCCGTGGAGAAGCAGAGCACGGAGCTTGTCTTGTCCAGACCGATGAGCTCTTTGAGCTCGGCGTACTCGGGATCGAGCATGAGGGTCTCGACCAGGCCGGTGGTCACGGCGCCGGACTCGCCGGAGATGACGCGCGGGTCGCCCTTCTCGGGAGCGCCCAGGGTGCGCATGCCGCGAGCGGTGACCCAGTCGGGGCAGGACACGAAGGCGGTGGTGTGGTTGCGCAGGATATCCCAGCCAAGGATGTTGGGCTCGCCGCAGCACAGGCCGGCCATGATGGAGGGCATGTCGCCGTCCACGATACGCGGGTCGCCGTCGCCGGCGGCAGCGCCCTTGTACAGGCAGGCGGCCGGTGCGCACTCAACCACGACGAAGGTGGGCGGGTTATCGGGATACAGGTTGGTGAAGTAGCCCACCACGGCGCCGGCCAGCGAGCCCACGCCAGCCTGGACAAAGACGTGCGTCGGGCGGTTGATAGCCATCTCGCGCAGCTGCTCGGCAGCCTCGGAAGCCATGGTGCCGTAACCCTCCATGATCCAGGACGGGATCTTCTCGTAGCCCTCCCAGGCGGTGTCCTGAACGATGACGCCGCGCTCGCAGGCGTCGGCCTCGGCGGCGGCCATGCGCACGCACTCGTCGTAGTTGACCTCTTCGATGGTCACCGTGGCGCCCTCGGCGGCAATGTTATCGAAGCGGGGCTTGGTGGAACCCTTGGGCATGTGCACGACGGCCTTCTGGCCCAGCTTGTTGGCAGCCCATGCCACGCCGCGGCCATGGTTGCCGTCGGTGGCGGTAAAGAAGGTAGCCTGGCCAAAGTCCTCGGCCAGCTGATCGGAGGTCAGGTAATCGAAGGTGCAGTCGGCAACGTCCTTGCCGGTCTCGTCGGCAATATAGTTGGCCATGGCAAACGAGCCGCCCAGGACCTTAAAGGCGTTGAGGCCAAAGCGATAGCTCTCGTCCTTAACGCACAGGTTGGACAGGCCCAGGCGCGCGGCCTGGCCGTCCAGGCGGGCAAGCGGAGTAACGGTGTACTGAGGGAACGACTGGTGGAAGGCGCGGGCCTTCTTCACGTGGTCGAGGCTCATGATTCCCAAGTGCTTGTCATCGCTCTTGGGCATCGTGTTGCCCGCCCACTGGATCTTATCGGCCATACGGTGAACTCCTTAAGTCCTCTCTTGCCGGCCCCCGCATACGCGTTTCAGCCCGATCCCATTCACACGGCTGAACTTTTATGTGGATGCCAAACAAAAAGTTTGTTAGTAATGTTCTATCACACTTTTTGATTGGATAACCTAACAAATTGTTAGTTGCCGCAATCGGTACCTTTTCGCCGCCGAACGGTCACATAACGCAGCAACGCTTTCGTTATTTGCGAACAAGTGTGGTTTATGGCAAAGTGTGCCCAAACTAATTTTTAGGAAGGCACCCATGACCCCCGCACAGATTGAGTTTTACAAGCGCCTTGCACACGGTCTGGCGCTCCAATTTGGCCCCAACTGCGAAGTCGTCGTCCACGATCTGGAGACCGAGGACGTGGACCACTCCATCGTAGTGATCGAAAATGGCCACGTCAGCGGGCGCAAACTGGGCGACGGCCCCAGCCATATCGTGTTTGAGTCCATGCACGAGGGCACCACCGACGTACACGACCGCGAGCCGTACCTCACTAAAACCACCGATGGCAAGCTGCTCAAGTCCTCGACCATCTTTATCCGCAACGACGAGGGCAAGCCCGTCGGCATTTTGGGCATCAACTTTGACATTACGCTTATGAAGGCTTTTGAGCGTTCGCTCGACGCCTTTACCGGCACCGGCGGCACGGGCTACACCGAGCCCGAGCCCATTACCAAGAACATCGGCGACCTGCTCGAGGACCTGCTGCACGAGTGCGAGCAGTTTGTGGGCAAGCCCGCGGCGCTCATGACCAAAGACGAGCGCATTCGTGCCATTGGCTACCTCGACCGTCGCGGCGCCTTCCTCATTTCCAAGTCGAGCGAGCGCGCCTGCGAGTTCTTTGGCATCTCCAAGTACAGCTTCTATAGCTACCTCAATGAGGCCAAGGCGGCGGCCGACGACAAGTAGGCACTCGCCTAGATTGCCCCTCCCCTTTTGGGCGCGAGTTCTGGAAAGCTCGAATCCAAGACCGAGCCGCTTGGGAAGTTCCATATAATCGATGTCATTAGTATTTCGAAAGGGTGGAATAGAATGGCGTTGAGCAAGGCATCATGCACCGGTCGCGGATTGATTCCGGCAATTGGTGGACATGTGCACCGCATGTTCGATGAGGGTGAAGACGACCTGTTTTCGCTGAGCCTTGACGACGTGATGGATGATCGCCCGTGGACCGCCGACGAACTCATGGGCGGTGGGGCTCGCCCGTCAAGCCCCAATCCCGCACTTGCGCCTAAGCCCGCATCTGCGCCGACTCCTGCGCAGCCGCCTGTTTCGACGCCCGCATCTACGCCCGCACCCATTTCGGCGCCCGCGCCCGCTCCCCGCCCCGCAAGCGACCCGTCCGAGACGGCGGCATTTCTCGCTGCAGCGACGCAGGGCAAATCGGCCGACAGCACCGTTATGTACAGCGCCCAGCAGTTGCCTGTTCCTGCGGCACGCAAGCCTCCGATCACAAGGCTCGATGAGCCCGTTGCCCATCAGGTTGCCTACGATTCCTGGGCTGCAGCCGATCTGGATGAGACCTCAACCGGCATGCCGGTGCTCGACGTTCCAGTTAACCCGCTTTTTGCCGCCAACACGAGCGCCGCGGATTATGAGGGCGGTGCGGCATATTCCGATTATTCCGATAGCTATACTGGCACCGGTCGCATCGAGACCGAGGATTATGGCACCGCATCGAGCAATTATCTCAACGATCCGTACGCTGCCGCGCCTGCACCGGAATATGACCCGGAGGCCGCGTCCGCGCCGGCGTATACCAAAAGCACGGGCGAAGAGCGCTTCGCCGATTATTACGCCGAGGAAAAGGCACTGCGTTTCTCGGAATTTCCGCAGGCAGTCAAGGTTGCCTTTATCGCCATTGTCATTGCCCTGCTCGGCGTCATTGCGTTTGAGGGATTCCAGCTGTTCTCCGGCCCCACCCAAGCGGAGTCGGAGACCCAGCAAAAGGAGGACGACAACCAGTACCTAGACATCAACACCCTCAAGGGCGACCCCAACGACGGGGACGACGAGTAGCAAGGGTTAAGGGAAGGCCGGAAGAGCCGGCGGCACGTTACGGCTCCAAAAGCCCTGCCATAAAGATGGGCAGATACAACACGTCACCATCGCGGTGAAGATTACATTCCGCAAGTACCAGGGCGCGATCGATTCCGTAGCCCTTCGTTGTCAGTGCGTTATCGAGCGCCGCGTGGGACTTAAAGCTCTTGCCCGATTTGACCTCGATGGCAAGGACCTCCCCATCGAGCGTCTCCTCCACAAAATCGAGCTCGCCGACTTTTTTAGACGTAAAGTAGCGCAATCTGAATCCGTGGGCTTTGAGCTCTTGGGCAACGAAGCCCTCAAACGCCGCCCCCATGTTCATGCCAAAGGGGTCTTCCGCCTCCCCATCAAAAACGCCTTGGGCGACCCTTTTGGAATATG
Organism: Collinsella sp. AM41-2BH; assembly: GCF_003468085.1. NCBI lineage: Bacteria > Bacillati > Actinomycetota > Coriobacteriia > Coriobacteriales > Coriobacteriaceae > Collinsella > Collinsella sp. AM41-2BH. The sequence goes on along the minus strand of NZ_QSGH01000001.1, from coordinate 164,229 downwards.
ATGACATGAGCATTCCGGTGTCCAAGTAAAACAGTTTGAACAGATTTCGTTGCTCCCCCAATAAAAGGGGTGCCACTGGCGCCGTTACGTTATACACGGGAAGCGCGACACCCGCCTCCGATAACCAGAGAAAATGGTCTGTCACCTGCGAAAAACGTTTGACACCGCTAATCGACGACAGCTTGAATCGTTTGTTTTTGGAGCCGGCCTCGCTGGGAATCAAATCATAGATATCGCGAATAACCAAGCACAGCTCGGGCGGAGCGTACTTTGCGATGTCGTCGTGATACAGAGCGTGAAGATTGCGGTGGATCTTTCGAACCTCGTCAACATTGCGCGTCGCCAAGAAGGAATTAACCGCGTCGGGCATGCCTCCCACCACCACATACTGATGGAACAGGTCGAGCAAGCGGTCATACAGGTAGCCGGGGAGCTCCCCCTCATCCTTTAGACAGCCTCTGAGCATGTCAAACACGCTGGTACCAACGCCATTTGACCAGCAAAACTCCTCAAAGTCGAGCGGGTACATCTGGACCTGCTCGACATACCCCACCGGCAGGGAATCGATGCCCTCGAGCTCAACGCCAAGGAGCGATCCGGTAAGGATGTATCGAAAGTCGCCGCGCTGGACCAGGTATTTGATAAACGTCACCACGTTGGGACATCGCTGCACCTCGTCGATAACCACGACGGTCTTGTTCGCAACCATCGGCTGCGTCGCAGCGATAGACATGCGCATAAGCAGGTCGTCCGCACTTTTCGCCGCCAAAAACGAATCGCGCACGGACGCGTCGGCGATAAGGTCGAACGTTACGACGTTTTCGAACGATTCGTTTGCAAAGACGTTGACCAAATATGACTTTCCTACCTGTCGGGCACCCTTGACCAAAAGAGCCTTGTTAGGCGACGAGGCAAGCCAAGATTCAAACCGTGCTTTCGCTTTTCTCTGCAGCATAAGCGCACCCCTTATTACGTGCTGTTTTAGCACTAGAATACACTTTTCCGTGGTTATTAGGTGCTCATTTCGACATTTTTTCGGGATTTTGAAGTGTGTATTACGACACTTTTCAGTACTTTTACACGGGATATTTCGACACTTTTTCGGATTTAAGCCTAACAGCAGCCGGCGAAATCAAGCGCCGCCCGCGCGTCATTTCGCAGGCGGCGTGCAGCCGTTGCACGCCGCCGCTCAAGCCGCACGATGTCAAAAGGCCGGCACTTGTGTATGCCTTTCGACATGCACAAGTGCCGGCTGGGTTTATCTATGCCACTCGCAAGAGTATTTCACGCTGAGTATTAAGGCATTCCCTAAGGCCTTCAACGTCATTCGGTTTCCTTTCGAACAGCTTAAGAATGACATTAGGGGTCTTCTCGCCATTTGCCTTGGACAAACGATCGGTGTAGTCGCGCACAGACTTAACAATGTCCTCAAACTGCTCGCCCTTAATTTCGACCGTGAAGCCTTCCTTACCGCCATTAAGGGCAGTTATGGCGTCTTCCAACCTGTCAATCATCTCGATCGTAAGTTCGCCATCCCCCAAAGCCTTAAGGTATTCCGAGAATGCAGAGTTAAAGTCTGCCATCCGCTTCTTTCGCAACGTGTCTTCTTTGCTGTGGCGCACGCAAGTCACCCCCGCATAGACGCCCCCGCCGACCGCAGCGACGCCCGCAACCGCAAGCGCAGCTATAGCAACTTTCTTGTTCTGCTTCGCAAGCTGAACTGCCTAGTCAGCTATACGCAGCGCTTTGTTGGCCCCATTTTGAACATCTGCAGGCTTAAGATGCCGAACAATATGACCAGCGCCGTCGCGCACAACACCGCCCCATTGGACATACTTACCAGTAGCTAGGCCCACCGCTATTTCTGCGGGAACTTCGAAAGCAACCTGTTGAATCATGGCAATGTCTCCTTTTATGCTGGCCACCAGATACGGGTGAGCGGAAGAATGGAACGGGTGTCGTCATCGGTCTTGTCATAGATTTCGACATAGTGCCGCACGAAGGCATCCAGATCGAGTAGGCGCACGGGAATGTTCGCGCGATCGGCCTCGTAGCGTGCCTCTTTCGTAAAGCCGCCCGTAGACACGTACAGACCGCGATCGCCTGCGCGAAGGCCACCGATAAATGCGCGAACCGCTGGGGCGCCCATAGCACCCTTGCGATGCTTGACCTCAGCGACAATGCGAGGCGACTCCAGCCCGAGAGCATCCGGAGACGCCACCACATCGCGACCGCCATCAGGACCCTTGGGCATAACGCGAGCGCAGTAGCCCATAGCCTTGAGCAGGCCCGCTACCAAGCGCTCCATATCCTCCCAATCGAGCTGGTTAACGCGATCCTTAATGAGCTCAATGCCATTGTCATAGGTCGCTGCGAGGGTTTCTTCGTCATTTGTCGCATCGTTATCATCGATGGCGGGATCATTTGAAGCCACCACCGACTTGTCCCTTGCAGCATTCGTGAGATCGGCCATGACCTCATCGGAGACAGCGAAGATGGTCTGGATGCCGCCGAGCGAATTCTTAGAGGACGGCGAAAGCACATCACGTGGAGCGGTTTCACCCCACTTGACGTCTCGCGTGTAGGTCACTCCGTCCATATCGCAGACGGCAACGCAGGGGCCAGTGATAACGCCAAGATGATAAAGGCGGCTCTCCGGGTCGTACATGACAACGGTCGAGTCCGTCGTCATATCGTGCGCAAAACGGTAAACCTGGCCAACACCCGCCGCGACCCTGCCCTTGCTGTCGCCGGGATGTGACAGGCCGTATGCTGCCCTAATCTGCTCGCGATTCATAGCGGCAATATCGGCACCATCGAAATCCCAGCCAATACCTATGACGCCATGCTCGAGCCAGTCGGACGCATATACGCCGCCACGACCGGCACGAATCATCCAAGCACCCACGCGAAACCTGCCTTTCTGCCATAGCACGACCGTGTTGTAGCACTATGACTTATCTCAAATGCCCCAGGCATTGCACCGACAACTTGCCACAGCGCTGGCAAACGGCCAACGATAGCCCCACTTTTACCCGCTTTCATGTAGGTAAGTCTTCGCCACACTCATAAGGTGGGGCAGATTCGCCTCGGTTGCCTTCATTTTGTATTTGCCCCCCATTTGTTCTTGTCGCCTGGAATTAAATGTTCACCAATCAACGAATTTTACATAGAGGACGCAACGCTATAATGCTGTAAACGCATTTGTATTGCATTTCGAGTGACGGGAGCACAGATGCCTGATAACTACAAGGAACTCATTAAGAGCAACCCTGACGAAACCGAGATCAGGAGCTTCCTGGTGAACGGTAATCAAGTCTCCGTGACTCTACGCATCCCCGACACCTTGCGCGACGCAGCGAAGGAGGAGGCGGCGCTGCGAGGAATGAGTTTCTCCGCCTTCGTGCGCACCTGCATGATCGAAGAGCTCGCGAAGAAAGGGGCATGAGCATGATCCGGGTCAAGACTCTCACCGTCCAGCTCATAGACGCGCAGCCGGACCGTATCCGCATCTGTCACATCGACGGCGAGTCGCTCGTGACCGTCGTCATTCCGAGCGAGGACCTCGCCGAGGCGAAGTCGCTACCGAACATCCCGTAGCGCGGCGTCTACTACCTGCTCGACGAGGACCACGGCAACTGCTGAAAAACGCGGGCGTCGTGGCCGCGCGCAGGGAGATTTTCGGCGATTCGGGCGGTATCGCAGAGCTCGCCGACGATCTCGAGTTCCCGACGCCCAGCGCCGCGGCGGTGTTCGTGCTCGGCGGCAGCCAGAACGGCTGGACCGAATGGGTAAGCGACGACGGAGAAACGCTCGACCAAGTCTATAGAAGCGAGGAAAACTAGATGAACAAGCAGCAACTGGCATCAAAGATATGGGAATCCGCCAACAAGATGCGCTCGAAAATCGAGGCAAATGAATACAAGGATTACATCCTGGGCTTTATCTTCTACAAGTTCCTCTCCGAGACCGAAATCACCCGCCTGAAGGCACGTGATTTCGCCGAGGAGGATTTGCCGAGCCTCGTGGAAAACGACAAAGAAACGGTCGAGTTCGTCAAGGGCGAGTGCGGCTACTTCATCGCCTACGAGAACCTCTTCTCCACCTGGGTCGCCAAAGGCGGCGACTTCGAGATTTCGAACGTTCGCGACGCCCTCTCTGCCTTTAGCCGCAACATCGATCCCGCCCGCAAGCGTGTCTTCGACGGCATCTTCGACACGTTGCAGACCGGTCTCTCCAAACTCGGCACCGACGCGCGGAGCCAGTCCAAGGCCGCTCGCGATCTCATCTACCTCATCAAGGACATCCCGATGGACGGTCGCCAGGACTACGACGTGCTCGGCTTCATCTACGAGTACCTCATCAGCAACTTCGCCGCCAACGCCGGTAAGAAAGCCGGCGAGTTCTACACGCCGCACGAGGTGTCCATGCTCATGAGCGAGATTGTCTCGTGGCACCTGGCCGGACGCGAGAACATCACCATCTACGATCCCACGAGCGGATCGGGCTCGCTGCTTATCAATATCGGCAAGGCAGTGGCGCGACGCAACGGCGACCCGAACTCCATCAAGTATTATGCGCAGGAGCTTAAGGAGAACACGTACAACCTCACGCGCATGAATCTGGTCATGCGCGGAATACTCCCCGACAACATCGTGGCGCGCAATGGCGATACGCTCGAAGACGATTGGCCCTGGTTCGATACGGTCGAGAACAAAGATGAGACCTACAATCCACTGTTCGTCGATGCCGTGGTGTCGAATCCGCCCTACTCCCAAAACTGGGATCCGGAAGACAAAGAACTCGATCCGCGCTTCAAGTTCGGCGTTGCCCCCAAATCCAAAGCAGACTATGCCTTCCTCTTGCATGATTTGTACCACTTGCGCCCCGACGGCATCATGTGCATCGTTCTGCCCCATGGCGTGCTGTTCCGCGGCGGCGAGGAGGGCACCATCCGCAAGAACCTGGTGGAGAACCGCCATATTCAGGCAATTATCGGGCTTCCCGCCAACATTTTCTTCGGCACCGGCATCCCGACAATCGTCATGGTACTCCGCAAGCAGCGCGAGAGCAGCGACGTGCTGGTCGTGGATGCGTCGAAGCACTTTGTGAAGGAAGGCAAAAACAACAAACTGCGCGCAAGCGATATACGCCGCATCGTGGACGCAGTCACGACTGGAGCGACCATCGACAAGTTCAGTCGCCTGGTGACCATCGACGAGATACGCGCCAACGATTACAACCTCAACATTCCGCGCTATGTTGATTCGTCCGAAGCTGCTGAAAGCTGGGACGTGTACGCCACTATGTTCGGCGGAGTTCCGAAGGCCGAGATCGACGCTCTCGACCGCTACTGGAAGGTGTGGCCGAGCCTGAAGGGCCAGCTTTACGGCGATGGCGGCGGGTCGTGCTTTGCGGTCGTGGCAGACGACGTGGCGGCAACGGTAAAGACCAACGCCAACGTCGTCTCATTTCTGGGCGGCTATCGGGATGCACTGTCGCATCTGCCTGCTGAGCTGCAGAAAAGGTTGGTGGACGGTGCGTCGCAGATCGACGCCGTGGCCGAAGAAGAGCATATTGCGGCGCAACTTCACGATGCCCTTTCCGGTATCGCGCTTGTTGACGAATACGATGCCTATCAGGCTCTTGATGATGCATGGGCGGGCATTTCCGGTGACCTCGAGGTTATTCAAGTCGAAGGCAGGGAAGCCGTGCGTAAAGTCGATCCAAATATGGTGATTAAGAAGAAGAGTGGCAAAGACGTTGAGGTGCAGGATGGCTGGACAGGCCGCATTTTGCCGTTTGCGCTTGTCCAAGAGCAGCTGCTCGCTGATGATGTCAAAGAAATTACCGCGCGCGAATCCCGTTTGAATGAAATATCTCAAGAGCTTGACGAGATTCTTGAGAATCTTGATGAGGAGGAGAAAGGCTCGAGCGATGTTTTTGACGATGACGGCATGCTTGTGGCGGCATCCCTCAAGAAAGCCGTGAAGAGCATCGGCAAGCATCCGAATGGCGACTTTGAGATGGCGCTTGTTCGTGCTCAGACTCTGCTCGATGAGGAGAAGGACCTCAAAAAGGCAAGCAAAAAGGCGCTTGTCGCGCTCGAAGAGACGACAAAAAAGGTTATTGAGGGCTTGACTGATGTCCAGTGTGACGAATTGCTGGCTGCGAAATGGATTGAGCCGCTGCAGTCTGATTTGCTCGAACTGCCCAATGCCGTTATAGGCGACTTCATTGCGAAGATTGTGGCGTTGAACGCAAAGTACGCGACAACCTATTCGGACGTGTGCAATCAGATTAATGAGGCGGAAAACGAGTTGGCAGCGATGTTGGGCCAGCTCACGGGCAATGAATTCGATATGGCGGGCATTGCTGAACTGCGGAAACTGTTGGGAGGTGAATAGCGTGACGGAAAAGACTAATGTACCCGAAATTCGTTTTGCCGGTTTTACGGACCCTTGGGAACAGCGTAAGTTCTCCGATCTGACCGATAGGGTTTCCATTCAGTCAAGCGATTCCGATTTGCCTCAGGTTGAATACGAGGACATCATTCCCGGCGAGGGCACGCTGAACAAAGATTTGCGCGACAAAGATGGCGGCAAAACAGGAATTAAGTTCTACGCCGGAGATGTTCTGTACGGGAAGCTTCGTCCTTATTTGATGAATTGGCTATACCCGCAGTTCAATGGTGTAGCTGTTGGTGATTTTTGGGTCCTTAGGGCTACAGAGTGTGACAGTTCATTTTTGTATCGGCTGATTCAAACGAATAGCTTCCAAAGGCTCGCAAATGTATCTTCGGGCTCTAAGATGCCTCGTGCAGATTGGAAACTGATTTCGCAATCGTTCTTCGCCGTGCCTGCCGATCACGCCGAGCAGAAAGCAATTGCGAAGAGCTTAGCCGAGCTTGACTCCCTCATCACCCTTCATCAGCGTAAGCATGACAAGCTCGTTCAGCTGAAGAAATCGATGCTTGATAAGATGTTCCCCAAGCCGGGTGAAACTGAGCCCGAAATACGCTTCGCCGGTTTTACGGACCCTTGGGAACAGCGTAAGTTGGGAGACATTTGCGAACGGCACAAAGAAATGGTTCCCACCCCGAAGGACGGATACGTTCGAATGGGCGTTCGCAGCCATGCAAAAGGAACCTTCCTAACGATGGTTAAGCCCGGAGCGGAAATCGAAGAAAAGGAGCTCAGCAGGGTCAAGGCTCATTGCCTTGTTGTTAATATCGTTTTTGCGTGGGAACAAGCAATAGCCATAACTAGTACGGAAGACGAAAAAGCCCTGGTATCTCACCGGTTTCCGCAGTTCCTATTTCACGACGACATGCACCCAGATTATTTTAGATACGCAATTCTGAATGATTCCTTTGAAAGGCATTTATGGCTTGCATCCCCCAGCGGTGCAGGTAGGAACAAAACGCTGAATGTTGGAACGATGCTCGAATACTCATTTACGCTCCCTAATAAGAAGGAGCAAGAGGCAATTGCGAGCTGCCTGACTCGTCTCGATTCCCTCATCACCCTTCATCAGCGTAAGCTTGAACTGCTGAGGAATACTAAGAAATCGCTGTTGGAAAGGATGTTCGTCTAATAACTTTCGCGAGTTGCTTCTTGTTTCGAGCTCCAGAACCGCCGATTTCGCCATGTCGAGTCGGCGGTTTTTCGCTCCAGCGAGGAAAATAATGTCGTGCGACTTGCTGTTGGGCTGTCACTGATGAAGGGTGATGAGGGCGTCGATCTCACTCAGCACCACGCCTATGGCAGATTGCTCCGACAAGCTAGGAAATCTAACTTGCGTATCTTGCAGAGCGGCCTTTGAAACGGAAATCACCTTGATCCCCTGCATTAAGGGAAGAAGCTGTCTGTGGTATGCATCGGAATTAAGGTAGTGCCCCAAGTAGCCCGTCCCAAAGGGGAACCGAGGCCGCGCCGGTATCGTATGCAACCCGGAGATAGTTGGCTCTTTGGGTAGTTTCCGCAGTTCAATACACTTGCCAGCCGCTTCGTCCTCTGCCGTGTCAGCGAAGATGACATCGCCTTCGCTAAGTATCGACCCAGCAAATTTGGGAAGCACGGTATCGTCGGTAATGAACGGCAAGTCGCTTTGTTCACCATCCAGGCAATCACCGAACTTGATAAGAATATCTCCGTAATGAACATTACGAGCAATGCCATTCTCGCCATTCAAGTCGGCACGTGAAAGAGTATTGTTCTTCAAGAAGTCGAAGCAATCTCCCAACTTACGCTGTTCCCAGACGAGAAGATGCGTGAATAGCCGCTTACGACGCTTACGCTGATGAAGGGTGATGAGGGTGTCGAGGTTGCGGAAAAGAGCACCGATTTGCTCCTGTTCCTGACGGCTCCTCGGTATCGGCAACATCACTTCGGCAATTTGGTTCTTGTTGATCTTCTTAGGAAATGCGATGTGAAGCGTTCTTCTATACAGCTCCATTTTGGCGCTTGGAGACTGTAGGCTTTTGTCGAGGTAGTAGGAATCAACGTTAAACGGCTTGAGCAATGCGAGGCTAACGTAAAACGCCAGCTTGTCATCGGTTTCCACAACGTTGGATGTACCGATATCGCCAATGCGAGTCATCAGGACATCGCCGCGCTTTGGATACACTGGATAATCTCTGGCAAAAGCTTCCCGTGAGATGAATTTCTGCGATGTAAGTGTCGCTATATTCTCGACTGATAAGAACATAACACCTTCGTCCTGATAGTCAGGAGTTTGATGGACTCCATCATAGACTGCGGCCACGTCGCCAAGCTTACGCTGTTCCCAAGATGAAGTTGGCTGGCTCAAATTGCCGCTTGGGAACAGCGTAAGTTGGGAGATGTCGCCACTATTGTGGGCGGCGGCACGCCGAGCACCAATAACGATGCGTACTGGGTTGGCGATATAGACTGGTATTCGCCCGCCGAATTAGGCGAGCAGGTGTACGCCGACAGGAGTGTTCGAAGGATAACCCAGGCTGGTTACGATAGCTGCTCGGCAACATTGCTTCCAGCTGGTAAAACAATTCTCTTTACAAGCCGTGCGGGCATTGGCAATACAGCGATCCTTCGCAGGTCAGCATGTACAAACCAAGGCTTCCAGTCTTTAGTCGTGAACGATGATACCGATGTGTATTTCGTCTACTCCATGACCGATCGAATCAAGAAGTTCGCTGAACAAAAAGCTTCTGGATCAACCTTCCTAGAGATATCTGGAAAGGGTCTGGCGGCCGGAGAATTCGCCTTTCCTTCAAAGGATGAGCAGACTGCAATAGGGTCCATGTTCAAGCAACTTGACCATCTCATCACCCTTCATCAGCGTGAGCCACAATTTACTGATATGGGTTATATGAGAGTAGAAAGGGCTCTCATAACAATGTCGATGTCCTTGTTTTCAAGCTCTTGAATGACGTGAAGATAAGTTTCCTGGGTGGTAGTCATGCTTGCATGGCCGAGCCTTCTTGATACGCTCGCTATGGATACGCCAGCAAACAAGAGAAGTGATGCATGTGTGTGGCGCAAGCCATGGACGGATATAACTGGTACCCCGACGTTTTTGCAGTGACGCGCTAGAACACTGTTTGCTGTTGAGTTATATACCTTGCCCTTAACGAATATTGGCTCAGACGGGGGGAGGTTCCTCAGTAGACCGGAGAGTTGCATGATTAGTTGCCAATCGAGCTGAACTTTCCGCACTGACGAGGCGTTTTTTGTGGGGACAAAGCCGCCGCCATTCTTGTAGTCCCAGGTTTTGTTTACGGAAAGCGTTTGATGGGCGAAATCGAAATCCTCGGGGGTAAGGCCTAGCGCCTCGGAGAAGCGCAGGCCTGTTTTGGCGACGATAAGGATGAGCCAGTCCCAACTTGGCTCGCTTGTTGACAAGTCAAGATCGCCGAGCATGGCATGGAGTTCGAACTGGTTGAGGTATTTAATCTTCTTTGCCCGCGGTTGCTTACCCTTGATGATTGCCTTTCGCGTAGGATCGCGCGGAATGAGTCCCTCGTCGACAGCGTCTAGGATCGCTCCTTTCAGCTGATGGTGAAAATCCATGGTCGTTTGCCGCTCGTGATGCTCAGCATAGCCATTTATGAGCCGCTGGTACGAGGTTCGGTCCAAATCCTTGATCCTGAGGTTAGGAACAAGCTTGGCTAGCCAAGATTGGGTGAGCCGATATTTCCCCATCGTGACTTCGCGGATGGCCCCTTCTTTATAGACGCTAACCCATTGCGAGTAGTAATCGCAAAAAAGAGAGTCTTCGGTGATGGCAATGAGCATTATTTGCCTCCTTCATCATGTGTGGCGGCTCACGCTGATGAAGGATGATGATGCCGCTCACTCGTCGATGTCGAAGCCGCCTTTCAGGATAAATCTCTTGAGAAGCGCCGCAGCCCGGGTGTTCACCTTGAATGGCGGCAGGCTCTTGCCTTCCTTCTGCTCGAAGAAAGCTTTGGCGCGGACTTTGTCAACCGAGTCTTTCAGGTCGTCGAAGCGTCCGAATTCGTTTATGTTCGATTCAGTCAAGTCAAGTGCCACCATGGCGGTGAGAAGGTCGCCATCTATGCCGAGAGCTTCGACAACGCGCTGGACCTGAGCATTTTTGGCCTTGCAGGCATATGACGTAATGTAGTCCCTCAGCGTCATGCCCTCCTCAAGGGTTGCATCGCCGCGCTCCACGTCGTGCAGAAACAGCTCCGCGAAGCGCTGGTCGTCTTGGCTCAAAGACGCAAAAGAACGGTGGAGCTCCTCGCGCGCCGCCGCGAGGCCCTCATCATCCTGTTCTAGGCACTTTAGCCATTTCTCAAAGTTCGAGTTCATGTAATCGCTGTCAATGAGGCCTGTGTCGATTTCCGTAATGTGCCCGTCCAACTCGTAGGGTGCATCGGGAGCATCGCCCGAGGTACCGCCAGAGAAGAGCTCTTTGTAGCGCTGCACGAGGACAAGATAGGTTCGCTCGTCGATGACGGGTTGGACGAGAACGGACTCGCTGAGTTGCGAGCCCTCTTTCGGTTCTTCCCTGAACTCGTAGGTATCCTGTTCCCATGTGAAGCCCTGTACCTTCGCGGCCTCAAGGAACTCGTTAAGCTCGACGAATTCCTTCGCGAACTTGCGCCTGGCCTCCTGCGATGCGGGAAGCTTCGAGAGATCTCCCACGCCAGCGGCCTCGAAAACCATGAGTATTTCCTGGAGGCGCGTATCCATCAACGCAATATTCTCCGGCAGCTTCTGGACGAACATATCGAGCGGGCGGTCTCCCGAATACAGCTTCACCGCCGCTTCGATATAGCCCTTCATAGTATGGGGTCGACGGTAATAGCGAATCGTGCCGAAAGGCTTGTCGGGCCCAAACAGGCGGTTCGTGCGGCTGAACGCCTGGATGATGCTCTCGTAGTCGATTACCTTGTCGAGATAGAGCGTGTTAAGCCATTTGGAGTCGAAGCCCGTGAGCATCTGATCAACCACGATGAGCAGGTCGATGCGGGAATCACGGTTGGTGTCGACGTTGACGTAGGGTTTCTTGTGGGACAGACGAGCCGAGATATCCTTCTTCATGGCGGGCCATGTGGGGATAGTGAATTCCTGACTGTATGCCTTGTTATAGTCTTCTATGAGCTCAACCAGAGCGTCTTCCTTTACCGTGGAGCCGGCGTTGTTGTCGACGCTCGGGTCGAAAAGAGCAGTCACCCTCATCTGCGGGGCGCGCTCCTTGAAGGCTCGGTAGTAGTCGATCGCCTCTGGGATGGAGCTCGTCGCCAGGATTGCATGGAACTTGTTGCCGTGGGAGAGCACCGGAAAGCGGCGCAGGATGTCCTCGACAACCTTTCCGTGATGCGGGGTGTCGGGCCAGTATTGGGCGCGAGTAAGGAAATCCTCGATTCCCTTGATATGGTTACCGGCGCCATCGACCATCGGCCCCATGGGAACCTTTGCCGAGTCCTTATAGTAGTAGAAAACTTTGCTCTTTCGGTCGTCGGAAATGGCTTCGGCGACGGTTGCGGCTTTCGCCTGCTCTAGGGCAACCGCTTCGCGCACGTCATAGTCATCGAACGTCGTCACCATGTAGGGGTCGAAGCCCAGCACGTTGCCGTCGCGGATGCCGTCGGCGATGCTGTATCGGTGCAGGCATTCGCCAAACACCATGGCTGTGGTCGATCCCTTCTTCTGATTCTCGTCGAGGATTGGCGTTCCCGTGAAACCGAAGAAGAGGGCATTGGAGAAGGCGCGGCGTATGTCCTGGAGCATGTCACCGAAGGTAGATCGGTGGCACTCGTCAATGATAAATACGATACGTTTGCCAGCCAGGCGGTCGAGCTCGGCTTGGGTGATCCCCGTCTCGCCGGCCTTCAAGTTGCTCATCTTTTGGATAGAGGTGACGATAAGGCGATTCTTGGGGTCGTCACTAGCGAGCTTGGACTTGAGGACCTGCGTATTCTCAGTGCCCTGCACGTCGTCGGCGTCGTCAGCGAAGGAGCGGTACTCCAAGAGCGACTGCGTGCCCAACTCGATGCGGTCCATTAGGAACACGACCTTGTCGGCATCATGGGAGTCAGCGACAAGTTGGGCCGATTTAAAGCTGGTCATGGTTTTACCGGAGCCGGTGGTGTGCCAGATATAGCCGCCGGGACGACCGGGCGTGCTGCTGTGCCGCGGCTCGTCCCATTTGCATCTGCGAACCTTATCCGAGATGGCCGCGGCGGCATAGTACTGGTAGCTACGCATGACTTTTAGGCAGCCATCCGAGCTGTCGGCCACGGTATAGAACCCAATGAGCTGATGTGCCATGGGAATGGAGAGCAGCGTCGAGGTGAAGCGCTTCCACTCGTCAGTACCGGGCTTGTCGCCCGCGCAGACGGGCTCGTTGTTGAAGTCTTCCCAGTGGAAGAAGAAGTTGGGGTTAAACGCACCCGTTCCGGGGTTGGCGAAGTACCGCGCCTCGTCAGGGGTCATTCCCACGAAGATCTGCACCAGGCGGAAGAGTCCCGTGAACACACCTTCGTGCGCGTATTTTTCAATCTGGCCGGTTGCCTGGCTTACGGGCACGCCGCTGCGCTTAAGCTCGATATGGATGACGGGCATGCCGTTGATGAGCAGGCATAGATCACCGCGACGATCGTTAAGGATTTTGCTTTTTGCGGGATAGATTGGCTGTTGGGCGATTTGGTACCGGCTTTGACCTGCAGCAATCTCTTGACGGTCGTAGATTTTCAGGCTGACTTCCTTGCCCAGGTGAAGGACGTCATCAGGGTTGTCGCGGGTGATGGCAATGGTTTTGCCGTTGATGAACCCGTTGAGCGCCAGCGGGGTCTTAAGCGTTTCGATCTGTTCGATGACCTGTGCCATTTCACCCTGCGTGAGTGGACAGCCATTCAGGCGGTCTATGCCGGCATTGTTGTTAAACAGGATCTTCGCCCAGTTGCAGATAAGGTCCTGTTCGGTAGGGTAGCGAAGAACACCTTCCGCATCGTCCCAACCGTGCTGCTTCAACACAGCGATAACCGCTTCTTCGAACGAAGCTTCTTTATCGAAAACCATGGCAAAACCTATCTGCGTAATTGCAAAAAGCGTTTTTTACTTATTTCAAACATTATAGGTCCCGCAGCCATTTCCCCGGGATTGCCCGGGCCCTCTAAATTGACTGACAGGGCTTTTTGGAGCCGCTTCTGCCGCTCCGGACACCGATCAAAGTCAATGGAGTAGCCCACCTCAATGGAATGTATAAAGCAAACGCACGTTTACGCCTAAACCCATGCGACAAATTGAGCCCCGATGACTTGGATTTGAGGTCATTCCAGGGGCGCCGTAGGCAGTCGATCTGTATGCGTTGGTTCTATCAAATTGACATTGATAGCAGCGACCGCCCCGCACACCTCGCCCATCAGTTATAGTCGCCCCCTACCTCCCCTCCGCCTTCAGCTTCAGCAGCAGGTCACCCAGCTCGGGGCACTTCTTGGAAAGGCGCGTCTGGGCTCGCTCGCCCATCCCCCACCGTTGGCGGACTTCCTGAGCGCGCGGGCTCACGCGGTAGTTCCCGTCCATCACCTGCTTGAGCAGCTTGGCGGTTACGCGCGCATCGGCCAGGGCGCTGTGGGCGTGACCCGTCGACTCGTCGAACTCGATGCCAAACCACGTTGCCGCGTCGCCCAAAGACACGCACCCGTGGCTGCCCACGTCCATGATCGAGGTGTAAAACGCCTGCAGGTCGGCCCAATCCGTAGGAAATGCGGAAAGGTCGATGTGTTTTGCCTGGCACTCGGTCAAAAGCTGTCGACGGTCCGTCCCGCTCCAGCAAACTATCTGGGCGGAGTAGCGACCGATCCAATCGCTGAGCCTTTTGATCACCACATAGAGCGGATCGGCCATCGCGGTGTCCACAGCCGATATCCCCGTAAGCTCGCGGACGGGAAACGCAACGCCTTCGGTTAATTCCGTCTGCACAAACTGCGAGAACTCGCCCATAACGTTGCCGTGGTAATCGAGCTTAACAGCGCCGACCTCGATAATCTCGTTGCGCAGTCCACGACGCTGGCGCTGCTTTGGCACCGGCGCAAACTCAAAGTCCAGCACAATCTGGCGCGCAAAGTTCGTCGTATCGATGGCCGAGATACCCGGCGTCTTTTCAGCTGACACGGTTAGGGCCTTTCTCCGTTGCTTGCCGCTTGCTACATAGGCGGCTACATTGCCGTAAGGATAGGCGCCCGTACGGACATGAAAGCGGGCGCAATACCATGCGCCAAGCACACGCCATGCAGACGGCCCCAAGAGAGCCGCCCGCTCTATTCAAATGCATGAAAAAGATTGAGGCCCGGTGACTTGAATCAGAGGTCATCCCGGGCCCATCAGAGCTCGTAGAGCTCTTGGTTGCTTTGGTCTCGCTCCTCACGGCGCTTATCGAACTTTCCGAGGCACTCAAGCAGCATTCGAAGCATAACAAGTCGCTGCCATTAAGGCACTGACCTCTTGACCAAGCAACGGCGCTGCCCAGCTCTTCGCTACTTGGGCTGCCGTCGACTTTATTCTATCCGCGAGCATCTGGTTTACCAAATGGATTTTCGGTAAAGGAAGCACGGCACGCCCCGCAAAACCACTACGCCCCAAGTGCCGCCACGGGGATCACAGCCACGCCGTCGTCGCGTGTGTAGGCAATGCTCCCCTTTCCAACCACGACCGCCAAAAACGCCGGCGCGGCATTCTGGGCGGCAGGATTGGAGAGCACTTTCCTCTCCAGCGCCTTGAGATTTCTCGCTCCATCGTCTGCTTTCGCATCACTCAGCTTGACCTCGATGGCTCCCCAGCGCCCGTCGTGCTCAACGATCAGATCAACCTCAAGGCCCTTCTCATCTCGGAAATAATGGACACTGTTGTCGACACCGCCGTAGGTGGAAAGGAACACGCGCACGTCGCGCAGAACGAGGTTCTCAAAGAGCATCCCCAGCGTTTGCATATCGCCAAGCAGCCGCTCGGGGGTAGCCCCCAGCAACGCCGCCGCAAGTGACGGGTCACAGAAGTAGCGCTTGGGGCGCACGCGAACGCGGGCCTTCGAGCGCATGGGCGGCTCCCATCCGCACAGGTCCTCGGTCAGCTTGAGCCTGTTGAAGAGGTCCAAGTACGCAGCGATGGTCCTCTCGTCGGGGCCCGCCTCACCGTACGAGGCGTCCTTTACGAGCGTCTTGTACGTGACAGCCTGGCTCTCGTTCATGGCAAGAGCTCGCAAAAGGCCGTGTGCAAGCTCGGGCGACATGCCCTCATCCAGCACGTTGACGTCGAGCACCGAGTGCACGTACTGGCTTGCCGTCTCTCGCGCAAGCTCTTCCGAAAGCCCAAGGTTTGCAGGCCAACCGCCCCTGCAGCACCAGCGTACGACGTCATCCACCGTGCTCTCGCAACGCTGAGGGGCAAAACCCTCGCCCTTAAAGAGGCTTGCCAGTGACACGAGCGGCTCGCCGTCGCCCGACTCGCACAGGGCCATGGGGCGCATTGACAGACGGGCGATCCTACCCGTGCCGGAATGACGAACATGGCTGCGCTCCTCGCTTTTGAGCGCGGTCGAGCCCGTGAGCAAAAGTGTCCCGCGTTCGTTGCCGCTCGCGTCCACGAAGCGCCGAGCGGCATCCCAAACCTCGGGCACCTCCTGCCATTCATCGACCAGGTGTGGCGCATCGCCGATGAGCGCCAGGCTTGGGTCGACCTCTGCCGCCGCGCGCTGCGCAGGCTCATCGAGCCTGGAGACGCTCGCCGAGCGAGAGAGCGCCGTCCAGGTCTTGCCGCACCATTTGGGGCCGTTGATCTCCACACAGCCAAACGCCCGCATAAGGGTGTCGAGGCGCTCCTCTATGAGCCGGGGCCTATATCCCTTTTGGGTCAATCTCTTTGGTGCATCCATAGACGGCCGTCCCTCTCTATCACGCGATATGCGAAATTACGCCATTCTCAATGCGGATTTTACGCTACTTACAATGTAGTTTTTACGCCATTACAGATGTAGTTTTTACGCTATTTTCATTGAAGGTTTTACGCTTGACATCCTTAGCGCGACGCTCGCTCAACCCCTGACCACCGGATTGCCCGAATTCCGGGATGCTGCCTCCGCTCCAAACAAAAGGCCCCGGCTCGCGATGAGCTGCCTCCCATTTCTTGAACATATGAGCTTCCGCTTGAAGGGCGATCCGGAAAGCGCGTCCCATTCCGAGCATCACATCAGAGCGCGCTTGGTTATCTCCGCTCGCACATCTCAGCAAACGAAATCAGCTTGGTATCTCCCCTGTTCGCCGCGGCATCTCGACATCCCTGCGTAAAGCCGCGTTTCGAGAAGATCACATAGCTTTTGTGCTGCCGCCTAAAGAGCCCGCTTCGGTATACGAGCTTTTCCAGAACTTCCTCGCCTACCGACTCGTTACGCCATTTGCACTCCGCAAACAGCGCAGCGCCCTCGCCATCGTCAACAATCAAGTCGATTTCTTCCTGCGTATGTGTGCGATTGTCCGTCCCCCACCAGCGCCCGACGATCGCCGGAACCACATCGAGCTGGCCCGCGCGCGCGAGTTCGTACACGTATTGTCTGCATATAAGCTCAAAGACCGTACCCATGTAATCCGATACGTGCGGCTCAATGCGCTTATACGACATCTCGGCCATATCGTTTTGAATCAGCCCAATGTTCTGCGGCACAAACTTGTACCAGAACCTAAACATCTGGTCGCTCAGCAGATACACGGCTCGCTTATTGCTCGTCTCGTTTAGGGGCAGCTCGCGCTCGACAATCCCAAGCGACGCCAGCTTATCCACATAGCTCTTTACGTTGCTCGCAGGAATTCCCGTAGAGCTCGCAATCTCTGAGATCTTCGAGCGCCCCTGAGCAATTGCTTGCACGATCGCATCATATTGCTCGGGATTGCGGCACTCTTGCATTAGCAGGTTGCTCGGCTCCTCAAAGAGATAGCCCGTAGGAGTAAGAAAAAGACGTTTGATGTTGTCCTTGAGCGGTGCGGCAGGATCGACTTTCTCGATATATGCGGGAATGCCGCCCGTCATGCCGTAGCAAACCGCTGCATCTTCGCGCTCCATGCCCTGCCACAGACCGAGGGTCGTCGTAAAATCGAGCGGCATGATCTTAAACTGAGCCGTACGCCTACCGTATAGCGGGCTCTCGTAGCCCAGCACCTGTTCTTCCATAAACGAAAGAGACGACCCGCACAGGATAAGCATGAGCTTGGTCTTTTTGTACAAGTGATCGATCTTATCTTGCAACAACGAGCTGATCTCGGGATTCGATTGGGCGAGATAGGGATACTCGTCAATCACGACAATCAAACATTCCGTGCGGGCCATGGTGGCCAATGCATCGAACGCCTCGTCAAAACTACGAAACGACACGCCTGCAGCACCAACCGAGCCTGCAAGTATCGCCTGGCTAAAGCCGTGCAGGTTTGCCTCTGCATTGGTACGACGTGCTTGAAAGTAAATAGCCTTCTTGCCTTGGATGAACTCCGTGATAAGGCGCGTTTTACCTACGCGACGGCGGCCGTAAATCACAGGCATCTCAAAGGAGCCCGTGCCATACAGTCGATTGAGCTCGGACATTTCCGCTGTTCTTCCGATAAACATAGGCTATCCTTCCTTTACGTTATAGCTAGCTATATTATACCTTCCTATAATATAGCTAGCTATAACGTAATTCGACAAGCGGGCCACGCAAAAGGGACGTTACACCACCGCACGCGGACCGTCCCGGCAAACGCATCCCGTTCTGGAGCCAAATACTGGGCCGTAGCTTCCGCCAAGCATGCTATCAGGTAAGCGCGTCCCGTTCTGAGCCTAAATTCTGGGATGCGGTTTCCACTGAAACTTCTACCGGAAAATACATCCCACTCTGGGGCCGAAGTCTGGGACGCAGTTTCCGGTTGAGGGGCGTCCCGGAAAGCGCGCCCCATTCCGAGCGGCAATTCCGGGTCACGGTTTCCGCCGACACAGACGACGATCCGCAGCCCTTATCACATGCCTTCAAATATGCGATCCAGAAACACAAAACAGCAGATAGAATGCTCTTTTTCAAAAAAGTACACGTCCCTAAACTTACCAAGGTTTCATATCTAGCTACCGTTCAAGGTCGCCGATTACCGCCCACCGATTCGGATGTAAAAATGTCGCCGAAAACAGGCCATCTACCTGCATGGTTAGATTTTGGTCAGCTTTTGGTCAGTTGAGCGGCAAGTTGCGGCTGATACGTTTTTGCTACCCAAAAGGAGGCGGTAGCTCATGACCCATTGCAATGACCAACTCATCGACCAACTGCTCACTCAAGCCGAACAAGAGAGGCGCTGTCTGATTCCCCCGAGCGCGGCGATCCGAAAAGCGCTCCTTCGGCGCATCGGCAGCGCGGTCGTCTCGCCCATGCCGGGACTGTTCGCGCGAAAAACGCGCTGGGATGAACTCAACCGAGCGCAACGCCATTGCGAGATTATTCGCGCCCTTGCGATCATCCACCCCGATTGGACGTTCTGCTCGTTTTCGGCCGCCTGTCTGCTGGGGCTCGAGGTCTCGTGGCGACACCTGAACATCGTGCATGTTTGCAGCTCGACAAAGCCGTCGGCTCGTCCGGGCGCACATATTCAGCGGCACCAGATTGAGCCGGCCGGAGCAATACGCAGAGCCGGCATATCGGTAACGCCGCCAATCCAAACGGTCACAGATTGCCTGCTGCAAACTGGTTTTGCCGACGGCATGCCCATTGCCGATTCGGCGATTTTAAAGCTCGGCCTTGCACGGGAACAGCTGATGGAGGCCGTTGAGCAACGAGCGACTGCCCGCAATGGTCGCGCGATTCGCACCGCCCTCACAACGCTTCGATATGCCGACGCCCGCGCCGAGAGCGGCGGGGAATCGGTCGCCCGAGCCGTCATGATCGAGACGGGCTTTGCGCCCGACTGGCTTCAATACGAGTTGACGGACCCCTTCGATTCGACCGAAAGCATGCGAACGGATTTTGCCTGGGAGCGCCAGGCGCGGGAACTCACGCTGGGCGAGCTCGACGGGCTCATCAAATATACCGACCAGACCATGCTGGCCGGACGCACCACTGCCGAGGCGCTCGTCGCCGAACGACAGCGCGAGGCGCATCTATCGCTCTACGGTCACCCTCTGCTGCGCTTTACCATGAACGAGGTCCGCTCGGCAGGAATGCTCGCCAAAAAGCTGCAGACGGCAGGCATCCGGCAGACCGCGCTGCCGACATGGCTCAACGAGGTAGACCTGTAGGGGCCGCTGAGCTTATGCCCGCCTGCCTACCAAACCGGGATACGCTTTCCGGTCGGAAGCTCCCGCGGAAACCATGTCCCAGACTGAGTGCTCAAAACGGGATGCGCTTTCCAGATGGCATGCCTAGCGGAAACCGTGTCCCGGAATCAAGGCCTAGAACGGGACACGCTTTCCGGTTGAGTCCTTCAGCGGAAACCGCATCCCAGAATAAACACTCAAACTGGGATGCGCTTTCCAAACGACCGGCCAGCGGAAAACGCATCCCATTCTGAGGCATGATTCCGGGACACAGCTTCCGGTCGAGGGCCGATCCGGATAGCGCATCCCACTCCGGGACTGGATTCCGGGACGTAGTTTCCGCCGAGGGCCCAAAAAGGAAAGCACATCCCGTTCTGAGTGCCAATTCTGGGATGTAATTTCCGCCGAGGGCTCCAAAGGGAAAGCGCATCCCATTCTGAGCGCCAAATCCGGGACGCAGTTTCCGCATGCGGCCCCGTTGGGAAAGTTCATCCCGTTCCGAGGCTGGATTCCGGGACGCAGCTTCCACATGCGGAGGCGCTCCAAACAAAAAGCCCCGGCTCGCGATGGAGCCGGGGCCAAAGGCGCAGCATATACAGTTGATGTTGAGCGCGAACAGCCCGTCAGCAATGGGCGTCCGCGTTCTACCCTACCCGCGGTGACGAGCGCGGCTGTACGGCGTATCCACCATGGGCAGATTTGGACGCAGCTTGCCGTCAAACGCGCGGTAGGCATTCTGCACGGCGGGCGCCGTGGGGATCGTTGCGATCTCGCCGATGCCCTTGCCGCCGTATGCCACGGGCAGCAGTTCGTCCTTCTCCACGTAGATGGCGTGGATATCCGGAATCTCGGGCGCACGGAACAGCCCGAGCGTGCCGTACCTTGCCTGGGGTACGCAGTCCTTAAGCGGCCAGTCCTCGGTGAGCGCATAGCCCATACCCATGAGCACGCCGCCTTCAATCTGACCTTGGATCGAGATGGGGTTGACCACCTTGCCGGAATCGTGCGCGGCATAGACCTCGCTCACGCGGCCGTCATCGTCCAGAATGACCACGTGCGTGGCAAAGCCGTAGCAGATGTGGCTCTTGGGATTGGGGACGTCGGCGCCCAGTTTGTCGGTCGGCTCCAGATACACGTAGCCAAACTCGCATCCCTCGAGCGCCTTGATGGCGGCCGCGGGATCCTGAGGATGCATGCCCTGGCCGGCGACGAGTTCCTGTGTGCGTAGCTGATAGGCGCGACCGTCGTCGTACTCGATCTTGACGCCGTCACCATGGGCGCTCACCGGGGCGGTAGGCGCAGGCTTGCCGGCCTCGATGCCAACCATGGCATCGCGCAGCAGGAAGGCGGCACCGCGCACGGCCTCGCCGGTCACGACCGTCTGACGCGAGCCAGACGTGGTGCCGGAGTCGGGAGCGTTCTCGGTGGAGCACTCGCCGTTGGCAATGCAGCTCAGCGGCAGGCCGCATGCCTCGGCAACGTCCTGCAAAAAGACGGTGTTACAGCCCTGGCCGATGTCGGACGTGGCGGCATAGACCACGGCCACGCCGTTCTCGACGCGAATCTTGCAGCGGCCGGCATCGGGCAGGCCCACGCCCACGCCGGCGTTCTTCATGGCGCAGGCGATACCGGCGTGTCCGGGATGCGCATAGTAGGCATCTTTGACCTCGAGCAGCGTCTCCTTAAGCGCCGTGGAGCAGTCGGCAATCTGGCCGTTGGGCAAAACCTCGCCCGGCTCGATGGCGTTTCTATAACGAATCTCCCACGGGTCCAGACCGACCTTCTCGGCCAGCAGGTCGATCAGGCTCTCGAGCGCAAACTCGGACTGGCACACGCCAAAGCCGCGGTACGCGCCGGCGGGCGGGTTGTTGGTGTAGTAGCCAAAGCCGCGGATGTCGGTGTTCTGGTACTTGTAGGGGCCGACGGCATGCGTGCAGGCGCGCTCGAGCACCGGGCCGCACAGCGACGCGTAGGCGCCGGTGTCAAAGTTGATCTCGCAGTCCAGACCGGTAAAGTTGCCTTCGGCGTCGCAACCCAGCGTAAAGGTGCCGTCCATGGCATGGCGCTTGGGATGGAACGCGAGCGACTCGGCACGCGTGAGCTTGCACTTCACAGGACGCTGGAGCTTATAGGCAGCAAGCGCGGCCAGGTGCTGGATCGAAACGTCCTCCTTACCGCCAAAGCCGCCGCCCACGAGCATGGTCTCGACGACCACGCGCTCGGGCTCGTTGTCCCAGCCAAACATGTGGGCACACTCTTTGCGCGTGTCGTAGGCACCCTGGTCGGTCGACTGCACCTTGACGCCGTTCTTGTACGGGAAGGCAACGGCGCACTCGGGCTCCAAGAAGGCATGCTCGGTAAAAGGCGTGGTAAAGCGCTGTGTCACGGTGAACGCGCTCTCTGCCAGCGCCTTGGCGGCGTCGCCGCGCGTCACATGGCGGCTCTGGCACACGTTGTCCTTGAGCTCCACCGTGTTGCCAAAGGCAAAGAAGCTGTCGTGCAGGCGCGGGGCGTCGGCAGCCCTGGCCTCGACAATGTTACGCACGGGCTCCAGCGGCTCGTAATCGATCTTTACGAGCTTCTTGGCCTTCTCGAGCGTCGCTTCGTCCTCGGCGACCACCAGCACGATGGCGTCACCCACGCAGCGGGTGATATCGCCCTGGGCGATCATGACATCCCAGTCCTGGATAAGGTGGCCGACCTGGTTGACCGGCACGTCCTCGGCGCGCAAGATGCCCACCACACCGGGCAGGGCCTCGGCCTTGGAGGTATCGATGGAGAGCACGCGGGCGCGCGGATACTTGGAGCGCACGGCGCTGGCGTAGGTCAGACCCGGCTGATCGAGCTCGTCGATGTCATCGGGATACTTGCCCTCGCCGAGCACCTTCTTGCGCACGTCGATACGGAAGGCGCGCTTGCCCACGCCGTAGTCGTCGCCGCGCTCCAAGTCCTCGTCGATCTGCTTTTCGCCGCGGAGCACCGCAGCGGCCAGCGAAATGCCCTCGATAATCTTCTTGTAGCCGGTGCAGCGGCAGACGTTGCCGCGGATGGCGTACTTAATCTGCTCCTCGGTGGGCTCGGGGTCCTCGGCGATCAGCGCCGCACCCGCCATGACCATGCCGGGGATGCAAAAACCGCACTGCACGGCGCCCACGGCGCCAAAGGCGTACACAAAGGCCTCGCGCACGTCCTGAGGCAGGCCCTCGACGGTCACGATGTTGCGACCGGCGGCAAGGGCGGTGGTCAGCACGCACGCCTTGACGGCCGCACCGTCCACATGGATGGTGCAGGTACCGCACGCGCCCTCGGAGCAGCCGTCCTTGGCGGAATGGATGTGCAGGTCGTCGCGCAGGTAGCGCAGCAGCGGTTTGTTTTGGGTCGTCGTGCGCTCGACACCGTTAACGGTAAAAGTGAATTCCTGTGCCATGGTGATTCCCTTCTACACGCCGGCGGCGATGCCGGTGCGGTCGTGGATGGCGCCATGCGGGCAAACGACGGCGCACATGCCGCACGACAGGCAGTCCGCGCCGTCGATATGGGCACAGTTGTCCTCGATGCGGATAGCGCCGGCAGGGCACTTTTTGGCGCACATGCCGCAACCGATGCAGCTCGTGTCGCAGACCTTGCGCGCAATGGCGCCCTTATCGGTGTTGTTGCAGCGCACCAGAATGTTCTGGTAGCCGGGGACGAAGGCAATCACGCGCTGCGGGCATGCCATGCCGCACAGGCCACAACCCGTGCACCTGGAGCGGTCCACGCGGGCGATGCCATCAACCAGCGCAATGGCGCCGTGGGGGCAGGCCGTGACGCAGGCGCCACAGCAAATGCAGCCTTCGTTGCAGCGGGCGTCGCCGCCTGCGGAGGCACAGCCGCTTCCGCAGGCAACGTAGGCCACGTTATGTTGAATGGATTTGGCCATAAGAGACTCGCCTATTTCTTAAGAAGGTACGAATAGTTGTCGCGCACGGCCCTGATGGTCAGGCGGACGGCCTCGGGAAGACCGGTGTTGACGGCATCGACCGAGACGGTGCGGACCGTGCCGGCGACGCGGACTTTAAAGTGGTCCTCGTCCACAGCCAGGAAGCCCTCGTTCTCGGAGTTCTCCATGTCCTGCTCGCTCCAGAACAGGGTGAGCTTGTCCTTATAGGGACGACCCTCCTGGTAGGGGCAGAACACGGCGCAGTTGCCGCACTCGTTGCACATGCCGTCGACATGTACCACCTGATGCTTGGCCAGGCCCGGCACCTTAATTGCCACGTTGGCGCGGTTGGGGCACACGTCGCAGCAGACCTCGCACACCGAGCCGCAGCCCAGGCAGCGGGTCTTGGTGCAGTTGCGCTTGTCGCGGCACAGCGACCCCTTGCGCTCGTAGCAGGTGTCCTCGCGACCGGCCTGCTCGTTGCAGTCGGCGTACTTGTTAAAGTCCACGCCGGCAATGGCACGGGCGACCTCGGCGGCGTCGGCGATAGCCTCGACCACGGTAGCAGGACCGCGGCGGCAGTCGCCCGCAGCCCAGACGCCCTCTACGCCGGTGGAGGTGGCGGCAAGACGACCGCGGCGGTCGTGCTCGACGCCCGCGGCATCGTACAGGCTGGCATCGATGCCCTCGCCCACGGCGCAGATCACCGTGGTGGCGGGAAGCTCAACGGTCTCGCCCGTGGCGACGGGGCTGCGACGGCCGCTTGCATCCGGCTCGCCAAGCTCCATAACATCGCAGGTCAGCACGGCACCGTTGAGTGCCTTGGGCGCCAGCAACTCGCAGAACTCAACGCCGTCGGCAAGAGCAAAATCGAGCTCTTCCTCGTCGGCGGGCATCTGCTTCTTGGTGCGGCGATACACCAGGCGCACGTTCTTCACGCCAGCCAGGCGCTTGGCCACGCGGGCCGCGTCCATGGCGGTGTTGCCGGCGCCAATGACCACGACGTCCTCGCCCAGCTCGAGCTTCTCGCCCTTCTTGGCGGCCTCGAGGAACTCCAGCACATCGAGCTCGGCACCCTCGCCCAAGCCCGCAGAGCCGGGCATCCAGGCACCGGTGGCCACGACCACGTCGGTAAAGCCCTGGGCCTTGAGCTCGTCAATGGAATCAACGCGAGCGTTGAGCTGCACCTTGGCGCCAAAGGCCAGGCAGAGCTCGGCGTCGTGGGAGATATCGTCGCTCGCGATACGGAACTCGGGGATTACGTGACGGACCACGCCGCCAAGAGAGTCGCGGGCCTCAAAGATGGTGACGGGCACGCCGGCACGCGTCAGGAAGAACGCCGTCGCCAGACCGGCCGGGCCGCCGCCGATAACGGCAACGTTGCGCTCGCCGTCGTTGGCGACGGCCTGGGCGCGCAGCTTGGGCAGCACGGCGGTCATGGCCTCGCGGGCGGCCTTGAGCTTGCTGGCGCGGATCTGGGCGCCTTCGGGCTCGTAGAACGCACGCTCGCAGGCACGGCCGCAGGGATGCGGGCAGATGGTGCCGGTAATGAACGGCAGGGCGTTGCGCTCGATGATGATGTTGAGTGCGTCCTCGTAACGGCCCTCGTCAACAGCCGCCAGATAGGCGGGAATATCCTGCTGGATGGGGCAGCTCGTGCGGCACGGCGTGGTAAAGCAGTCGGAAAGCGGGCTCTTGCCGGCGACCTTGCGGTCGGGCAGCGGGCGCAGCGGCTTCTTATAGAGCGGGTTGGTGAGCGAGTCGGTCTGGATCGCGGTCACGGCCTCGAGAGAGACGCCCGCGAACGGCTTGCCATCCAGGTCGGTAAACTCGCCGGCCATCTGGCTAAAGCGCTCGTAGCCACCGGGCTTGAGCACGTCGGTCGCCAGGGTAACGGGCCAAATACCGGCATCGTACAGAGCGCGGATGTTGTAGACCGTGGCACCGCCGGAGTAGCTGATGCGCAGCTTGCCATCGAACTGCTCGGTAATGCGGCGGGCGGCCTCGATGGTCAGCGAGAACAGCGAACGGCCGGACATGTACATCTCGGTAGAAGGCAGCTCGTTCCTCGTCACGTCGACGGGGAACGTGTTGGTCAGCTTGACGCCAAACTCCAGGCCGCGCTCGGCGCACAGGGCAATCAGGCGCTCGAACATGGGCACGGCGTCGGCCCACTGCAGGTCCTCGCGGAAGTGCGTATCGTCGAAGACGATGTAGTCAAAGCCCAGCTCATTCAGACGCTGGCGGGCAAACTCATAGCCCAGCAGCGTGGGGTTGCACTTGATGTAGGTGTTGAGGCCCTTCTCGGTGATCAGATAGGTCGCGATGCGCTCGATCTCCGCTGGCGGGCAACCGTGCAGGGTAGACTCGGTGATAGAGTTGGAGACGCGCGCCGGAATGGACTCGACAAACGCGGCATCGACATGCTCAAACTGGTCCAGATTGGCGAGCGCCCATGTGCGACACTCGTTCCAGACGTCAGATCCGCTGGCGTCCTTCATGCCCTCGATGTAGGCGTCGACCTTGGGGCTCTTGATGCCCTCCAGGTCATAGCCCACGGACATATTGAAGACAAAGCCGTCCGGGCTACCCAGGCCGTACTCGCGAGCGATCAGGTGGCAGGCGAACCATGCCTTCACGTACTCGGCAAAGGCCTGCGGAACCTCGAGCTCGGTCGACCACTCGCAGTTGTAGCACTCGTCCTGCGCCACAATGCAGGGCTTGTTGACGCAACGGGAAAGCTCCTCGCCGTCCATAACCTGGACGGTCTTGAGCTCAAAGAAGCGAGAACCGGCCACATAAGAGGCCACGATGTTCTGGGCAAGCTGTGTATTGGGGCCGGCGGCCGGGCCAAACGGAGTCTCGATGCGCTCGTCAAAAATGGGAAGCGCGCCCTCCTGGTTGGTCGTGGCCATCTTGCGCACGCCAAAGACGGCGCCCTGAGTCTTGTGCTCCTCGATGATCCAGTTCATCAGCTGCGAAAACGGGATCGGCCTCATGATGTCGCTCATAGTGAGCTCCTCTCTGTAACGCCCGGCGAGACCGCGCGGCGGGCGCAAATACGGTGTAGCGCTAGCACAGCGCCGGCGACCCCGCGGAGGTCGCCTATACGCGCGTCGGATGCGGCGAAACATCTGACGCGCGCAAATCTACTTGTAATTAGTAGGCGCGATCGTTGAGCGTGCTCCAGAGCTTCTTGGACTCGGCCATGGTCCACGCGTTGATCTTGTCCTCATCAATGCCAACGAACTCGCGATCCTTGTACAGGACGCGGCCGTTGATGATGGTGGTGCGGCAATTTTTGCCCATCATGCCAAAGAGCATGTGGCCGTCGATGTTCTCCTCGCTCAGCGGCGTAAAGGGCTTGTAGTCCATAACGATGACGTCGGCGGCAGCACCGGCCTCGAGCACACCGAGCTTGCGATCGAAGTACTTGCTCGCCATCTTGGCGTTGTTCTCGAACAGCATGGTCATGGCCTCGCACCAGCCCACGTTGGGCATGGCGGCGTTGTGGCGCTGAATGATCAGGAAGACCTTGAGGCTCTCGAGCATATCGTGGGTGTAGGCGTCGGTGCCCATGCACACGGGGATGCCGCGGCGGAAGAACTCGAGCACGGGAGCGCAGCCCACGGCGTTGCCCATATTGGATTCGGGGTTGTTGACCAGCCAGGTGCCGGACTCCTTGACGATATCCATCTCGGCGGGCGTCACGTGGATGCAGTGGCCGAGCATGGTGTCGGGACCCAGCAGGTTGTGCTGCAGCAGGCGCTCGACGGGGCTGATGCCACCGCGGTTGAGGCGGGAGTCCCACACGTCATTCATGCCCTCGCACACATGGATGTGGAAGCCGGTCAGACCGTTGTTGGCCTCGGCCATCTTGTCCATGGTCTCGTCCGAAAGCGTAAAGGTGGCGTGACCGCCAAACATGGCGGCGATCATGTGGTTGTCGTTATCGCGACGCTCCTTGGCGGCCCACTGGGCAAACTCGGCGTTCTCGGCAATGGCCTGGTCGCATTTTTCCTGACCGCGGCGGTCGGAGACCTCGTAGCACAGGCACGAACGCATGCCCAGCTCCTGAGCTGCATCCTTAATGGTAAAGAGGCTGCCTGGGATCTCGCAGAAGCTCGCGTGGTGATCGAAGATCGTTGTGACGCCATCGCGGATGGAGTCAAGAATCGTGGCATAGGCGCTGGCCTTGGTGCCGTCGAGCGTCAGGTTGTCATCGATCTTCCACCACTGCTGCTCAAGATTCTCCAGGAAGTTGGTGGGGTTGCAGCCCTTAATGGCAAGGCCGCGGGCCAGACCCGAGTAGATGTGGGTGTGGCAGTTGATGAGTCCGGGCATGATGAGGTTGCCCTGGGCGTCGACGTACTCGGCATCCGGGTACTTGGCCTTGAGCTCGCGCTCGGGGCCTACTTCGACGATCGTATCTCCGTCAATGGCGACCGCACCGTTGGGAATGAACGGGGTCTGAGAATTGCGGGTAAAGACAGAACCGTTAGCGACCAGAAGCATGAATGCTCCCTTCAACATCAGAGGCGGGGTTTGACACCTCTGACATAGCGGAAGTGCGAAGCGCCGGCCTACACCGGAAACGGGCCCTCTCCCGTCAACGCTTCACCAAAGGGGCAAGCCCTTTGAAGTGCGGCCTATCGCCGCATGGCGTCGGCGGACGAGGCGATACGTCCGCCGACGAATAGCACCGAATTGGTTACTTCTTGCTCTCGGGCAAGACCAGATCCACGGCAGCGTCCTTGGCGGCATCGATGTGCTGAGCCACGACCGGCGTCTGCGGAAGGATCAGATTAAGGACAATGGCCATGATTGCGGTGGGGGTTACGGCATTGGAGCCGATGACGGTGGACACCCAGGCGGGCATACCCTCGCCGGCAAGGCAACCGCTGGCCATCCAGATACCCAGGCCAAAGACGACGGAGGTGCCGACGATGGTGGTAGTGCGCTGCGTGAGGCCCTCGCGGGTGAACATGCGCACGCCATTCATGGTGATGGTGCCAAAGACGCCGACGGTCGCGCCGCCGATGACGGGCTGCGGGATAGCGGAAAGGACGGCAGAGAGCTGCGGGAACAGACCGGCAATGGCAAAGACGGCCGCGATGATCACAAAGACCCACTTGTTGACGACCTTGTTGGAGCAGATGATGCCCACGTTCTGGCCAAGGGCGCTGGTGGGAAGACCGCCCAGCAGGCCGCCGACCATAGAAGTGAGGCCCTGGGACACGATAGCGCCGGAGAGCTCGCGCTCGGTGGGCATACGGTCGATGGAGCCCAGGCAGGCGGCGGAGACGTCACCGATAACCTGGATGGCAACCATGGGGAACACGACGGCGAGGGTAATGCAGACCTCGGGATCAAACTCGAGCGCGTAGGGCATGAGCTTGGGAAGGGCGAAGACCTGAGCGGTGGCGACGCTGGAGAAGTCGATCATGCCGAAGGGGATGGAGACGATCATGCCAACGATCATGCCAAAGAACACGGAGCCCAGCTTGAGCGTGCCCTTGCCAAAGTTGGCGAGCGCAAAGACCACTGCGAAGGTGATAAGAGCGACGCACCAGGCCTGCGGGGTGCCCCACAGCGGCGTGCCCATGCCGCCGGCCATGTACTTGACGGCCGTGGGATACAGCGAAACGCCAATGGAGAAGATGACCGTACCGGTCACGACGGGCGGGAACAGCCACTTAATCTTGCTGTAGGCCAGACCAAAGAGGACCGCGACGGCACCGCCGACAATCTCGCCGCCCAGCAGCGCACCAAAGCTAAAGCCCGAGGCACCCATGGCCTGCAGGGCCGGCAGGAACGCGAACGAGACGCCCATGACGATGGGCAGGCCGCCGCCGATGCGGCGGAAGGGAGCGAAGGCCTGAAGGGCCGTGTCGATTGCCGAAAGAATGAGCGCAACCTGAATGATGTCGGTGCTCTGCTGGCTATTAAAGCCGTAGACGCCGGCCATGATGACAGCCGGGGTGATGATACCGGCAAACGAAGCCAGTACGTGCTGAAGGGCACACGGGATCATTTCCTTAACGGGAGGCATGCCTTCACGAGTGAACAGGGCTTCAGTGCCGTTCGTAACCGTCTCCTGGGTCATTTGACCACCAATCCTCGAAATAGTTGTTTCGCATCTAACGCTCTATTGTGACGCAGTGCGGGGTTGAGGTTGTGCCTTCGTTGCATATCGTATTAAAGATGATTCTCATTCTCAATAATAATTTTTTGTTATCAGACTATTCTTCAGCTGAGATAATGCATTTCCGCAGGTCAGGAAAGTGTCTGGTCAAAATAACATCTAACTTTTCTTTTGGTCAACCGTTTACCGCCAAATTCCTACCGTTCGTCTGTATTACGCAATGTACCTGCGGATATACGAGATGAAGAGTAGCGTGTTACCATGAGAAAAAATTGTTATGAACCTTCCGATTTCACCCAAAGGAGTTGCCCGTGAACGAGACCGTACGTCGCTTTTTGCCGATGGTCGATTTCCTGGAGCAGATACTCGGTAAGAACAGCGAGATCGTCCTGCACGATTTCTCGGATCCCGACCACGCCATCGTCGA
Source organism: Collinsella sp. AM41-2BH (assembly GCF_003468085.1). NCBI lineage: Bacteria > Bacillati > Actinomycetota > Coriobacteriia > Coriobacteriales > Coriobacteriaceae > Collinsella > Collinsella sp. AM41-2BH. Next base: position 133,969 of record NZ_QSGH01000001.1, on the reverse strand, counting down.
TATTCGCAACGGCATCGTGAGTGGCCGCAAGGTCGGCGGTCCCGCCACCGACCTGGCACTCAAGATCATGCACGACGCCAAGTATCGCGACCTGCCGTTTATTACGGGCTACGAGGGGCGCGGCGCCGGTGGCAAGACGCTGGAGTCAGCGACGTACTTTATCCGCGAGAATGACGAGATCGTCGGTATGCTTTGCGTCAACACCGACCTCTCGACCGTGCGCTCCATCAACGCCATGGCGCAGCAGCTCATGGCGTGCTTCGACGCGGCGCCGACGCGCACGGAGCCCGCCCCTATCGAGGTCGAAAGCCTTTCGGAATCTACGCAGGAGCTCATCGACCGCAGCATTGCCGAGTTGCTGAGCGCGCGCGGGCTGGATGTAGCGTCGCTTGGCCAGAGCGACCGCGTGGACGTCATTCGCCACCTCAACGGCAACGGGGTGTTCATGCTCAAGGGCGCCGTGGCCTGCGCCGCCACCGCGCTGGGCATCTCGGAGCCCAGCGTCTACCGCTACCTGCAAAAAGTTCGCAAGGAAGGCTAACAAACAAAAAGACTGCCCTTGGTGGCTCCACATGCGATCTGTCACTTGACAAAAGACCCTGCAGCTCGCACCGCAGGGTCTTTTTGCATGCCATGTTTAGTTGTTGCCAACGCCCTAGAGAGCGGCGACGACCTCGATCTCGACCAGACCGCCGGCCGGAAGGGCGGCAACCTGGAAGGCGCTGCGCGCAGGGAACGGAGCCTCGAACTTGGAGGCATAAATCTCGTTCACGGCAGCGAAGTCGGCGATGTCGGCCAGGTAGACCGTGGTCTTGACGACATCGGCAAAGGTGGCGCCGGCAGCGGTCAGCAGGGCCTCGACGTTAGCAAGGGACTGCTTAGCCTGGGCTTCGACGCCCTCGGGCATCTTGCCGGTTGCGGGGTCGATGCCCAGCTGGCCGGACAGGAACACCATGTTGCCGGTCTGGATGCCGGGGGAATACGGGCCGATGGCTGCAGGTGCGTTATCGGAAGACACGACGGTCTCGCTCATGTTTTTCTCCTTACGATCAGTTGAGAAAGCGTGAGCGCGGCGTTCACACCGGGAGGCACAGTTCGGTCTGAACACCGCGCTTGATTGGGATAGTACTCAAGGTTTCCGCGCGATGCAAGATTATTATCACGTTGCGAGAATCTTTTATCGCCCAACGGCGTCTGTCGGCCGCTGAACGGCACGACCGGCGACCTGCCTGAAGACTTTATCCTGCTTGGGCCACAGGGCTCGTCCGCCGCAACAGCACCACTATACTTTTGAGTATCTGAGCATTTTGAAAGGCAGGATATGACCGCAACCGCCAGTCGAACCACCAACCGCAGACCCGAGCTTTTAGCGCCCGCCGGAGGGCCCGAGCCCTTTGCCGCCGCACTCGCCGCCGGGGCAGACGCCATCTACTGCGGTATGGGCAGCTTCAACGCCCGCCGCAAGGCCACCAACTTTACCGACGAGGCCTTTGAGCAAGCCTGCCGCGCCGCGCATCTAGCCGGGTCGCGCGTCTACGTCACGGTCAACATCGTCATCAAGCAGTCCGAGATGGGCGATGCGTTGCAACTCATCCACCGCTGCTCCACGTTGGGCGCCGACGCCTTCATCATCCAGGACTGGGGCCTGTTCTTTGAGGTCAAGCGCACGATGCCCGGCATCGAGACGCACATCTCAACCCAAGCAAACATCCACGACGACCGCGGAACCCTTTGGTGCCGCGAGCAGGGCGCCGACCGCGTGACTCTCTCGCGCGAGCTTTCCATCGACGAAATTGCCACCATTCACGATGCCGCGCCCGATGTGGACCTTGAGGTCTTTAGCCACGGCGCCATCTGCTTTTGCTACTCGGGCCTGTGCCTGCTTTCGAGCTTTGCCATGGCGGGGCGATCGGCCAACCGCGGCATGTGCGCCCAGCCCTGCCGCCTGCCCTACGAGCTGATCGACGAGAACGGACGTACGCTCTCCCCTGCCGGACGCGAGCGCGCTCTATGCCCGCGCGACACCAACACTTCGCAGCTCGTTCGCCGTCTGTATGACGCCGGCGCCGCATCGCTCAAGCTCGAGGGCCGCATGAAGGCGCCCGATTACGTGTACTCCATCGTCGATGTGTATCGTCATCAAATCGATGACATGCTGGCCGGGGTCGCCGTTGATAAGCACGAGGACGCCGCTCGCCAGCGTCAACTCAAGCGCTGCTTTAACCGCGACTTTACGCACGCCTATCAGGACGGCACCTCGGGCGACGAGATGATGAGCTATGAGCGTTCCAACAACCGCGGCCAGATCGTGGGCACGGTGCTGGGCAGCCGCCCGGCCAACCGCGATGTGCGCGGCCTCAAGCCCGACGACCGCCGTCGCCGCGCCGCCATCGCCCGCATTGAGCTGTTTGAGCCCGTGGGCAAGGGCGATCTGCTGGAGCTTCGCCACGATAACGAGTTTGACCAGTTCCTAACCACTATTGCCGCCGATGATGCCGCCGCCGGTGACATCATCGAATGTCGCGTGCCCCGCAGCATGCCCGAGGGCTGCCGCGTGCGCATCATCCGCAGCCAGCGCGCCATCGACGCCGCCGGCGCCGCGCTCAAGCGCGACGTGCTGCGCCGCCGAGCTGTTGATGTGTCCGTCGTGGCGCGCCTGGGCGAGCCGTTTACCGTCACACTCACCTGCTGTGACAGCCCCGCGCTCACCGCCACCGCCACGGGCTTCACCGTCGAGGCCGCCAAGACCCGCGCCGTCGAGGCGGCAGACCTGGTTGAGCATGTGGGCCGCATGGGCTCCTCGCCCTTTGAGGCAGCGAGCTTTGACGTTTCGCTCGACGCCGGCTGCGGCATGGGCTTCTCCGCCGTGCATAAGGTGCGCGCCGCCGCTTGCAAGGCGCTGGAAGAGGCCATTCTGGCACCCTACGAGGAGCGCGCGAAAACGCTCGAGTTGCCGGTGCTCGACAAATGTACGCGCTCCATGCCCGAGCACTACCGCGATGAGCCGCAGATCTGCGCCACCGTCACGTCGCTCGACGCCGCCGAGGCCGCTCGTGCCGAGGGCGCCACGCGCATCTACATGACCACCGACGCACTCGATGCGGCCGAGCTCTCCCCTGCCGATGCATTTGAGCAGGGTATCGTGCCCGTACTCGACGAGGTCTGCCGCGCCGCCGACCACGAGCGCGTCGATCCCTGGATCAATGCCGGAGCCACCGTCGCCGTCGGCAATATCTCCGAGCTTGCTCTGGCCGCCCAAGTTGGTGCCACGGCGGAGGTCCGCTCTTGCCTGCCGGTTCACAACACGCCCTGCATGGAAGCGCTTGCCGAGCGCGGAGCCGGTGCGTTTTGTCTCTCGCCCGAGATCACGCTCGACGAGATTGTCTCGCTCGGCGCCGCCGCGCCCGCGGCTCTGGGCATCACCGTCTTTGGCCGCCCGCGCGTCATGACAAGCGAGCATTGCATTCTGCAGGTTGCCAACGGCTGCATCCACGATTGTGCCAACTGCCGTCTGCGTGCCCGCAAGCTCTCGCTCAAGAATATCGACGGAAAGGTCATGCCCGTCCGCACCGACATCCATGGCCGCTCTCGCTTGTACGACGCCTACCCCATCGACCTTACGCCGCAGGTACCACAGCTGCTCGATGCCGGCGTGCGTCGTCTTATGGTGGACGGCACGCTGCTCGAGGCCGATGAGATTGGCCGTGCCGTCGCCCGCGTCCGTCGCGCCGTCGAGGCCGCGCAGGCCGGCCGCAAGCCCGCCGCCCGCCTACGCGGGGCGACCTCGGGCTGCATGTTTGTGGGAATCAGCTGACCGAAAGGCTTACACGTGAACGAAGAACCTCAAGTCCTCTACTGCGACGCCTGGCTCATGGCCATCGACAAGCCCGCCGGCATGATCGTCCACGGTGACGGCACCGGCGAGCGCACGCTTACCGACTACGCCAGCGATCTGCTGCTGGCGATGGGCGACGGCTTTGCCGCGACCGATATGCAGCCGCTCAACCGCCTTGACCGCGACACCACCGGCGTGGTGTTATTTTCGCTCGACAAGCAGACGCAGCCCGCCTTTGACCAGATGGTCATCGACCACGCTTTCGAAAAGCACTACCTGGCACTCGCCGAGGGCAAGATCGACTGGAACGAAAAGCTCATCGACAAGCCCATCGCCCGCGACCGCCACGACAGCCGCAAGATGCGCGTCGGTGCCAGTGGCAAGCCGTCGCAGACGCGCGTGAAGGTGCTCAAGCGCCTTAAGAGCCGTCGAGGCCTGCCCGCGCGTTCGTATATCGATGTCGAGCTGCTCACCGGCCGCAAGCACCAAATCCGCGTGCATCTGGCGAGCGAGCGTCATCCCCTGGTTGGCGACGACCTGTACGGCACGCCGCGTCCTTGCGGCCTCATGCTCCACGCCCACAGTGTGTCCTTTACGCATCCCGTAACCGGCGAGCACATCCACATCGAAGCCCCCTGCCCCTGGGAACCCTAAAACCTGCCAAATAGGGACAGGTTTATTTTGGCAGGTTTTATCTGGGCAAACGTCAAAACCACCACGATGGCTCAGCCGTGGCGCCAAAACGTCTCGATCTGTAACAGTTAGAACCCATTTTCCGGTCTATCTGTTACAGATCGAGACATTCGAATCCCCCGCAAGAGAAAATCTCAATCTGTAACAATAACTCGGCAAAATCGGTCCCAGCTGTTACAGATCGAGACAAAGGGACGGCGCGGTTCGGAAGTATCTCAATCTGTAACATCTAGCCCACTTTTAACGGTCCAGTTGTTACAGACTTAGACAAACCGGTAGACAACAAAAGCGGCAACGCCCGTAATGGACGTTGCCGCTTTTCTATTGAGAAAACTGAATGGTTTTGACCTTGCCCCACTGCTAGACCGTGATGACGTTGTCCATTGCCCGGTACTTGGCGGGCACCTCGCCTGCGGTAATAATCGTTGCATCGCGGAAGTCCGCGAACTTGACGGGCGCCACCATGCCAAATTTACTGGCGTCCGAGATTACGAAGCGTTTGGCGGTATGACGCATCGAGATACGCTTGACCTGCGCTTCCTCGATATCCGGCGTGGTGAGACCTTGCTCGGCGGCGATGCCATTGGAACCCCAAAAGCCGCAGTTGAAGTTATAGCGGTCCAGGGTTGCCAAGGCATCGGGACCGACGAGCGCCTCGGTCTCGGGCTTGAGCTCACCACCCAGCACAACGGCGCGCATACCGCGCAGGGCGAGATGCTGGGCATGGAGCACAGAATCGGTCACATAGGTGACGCCGTCGAGATGCGGAAGATGCTCGATGAGCTTGAGGGTCGTGGAGCCCGAATCGATATACACAAAGCTATCGAGCTCCACCAGGGCCGCGGCACGGGCGCAGATGCGCTCCTTGTCATCGTTATGGAGATCACTGCGCTCGCTGATCGTCAGGTCACGCGTCACGTGCGCGCGCTCAAGACTCGTCGCGCCTCCGTGCACCTTGGCGATACGGTGCGCGCGGTCGAGCGTTTGCAAGTCACGGCGAATGGTGGACGGTGTCACGCCCAGGGCCTCGGCAAGCTCCGGCACGGTAACCGAGCCGGTCCGCTGCACCATCGACACGATCGCGTTGAGCCTATCTTCCGCAAGCATCGCTTACTCCTCCTCGGGGTACACGACTCCCCAATCGGCGCGGAGCTTGGTCATGAGCTCCATCACATCAGAAGCATAATCCAGAAGCTCACGCTTGGAATCGTCGCCGGCGACGGCCTTCTCCAGGTCAGCCATCTCGTAGCACAGGGCATAGGCCTCGGTGCCCGCGGCGACCTCCTCGCGATGACCGTCCGCGGTCCACACGATCGTCGCGTGATCGGCGCGCGGATACTCGTTGACCTCGACATAGCAATTGTCAAAGCTGATAACCGAGCGCTTTGGCTGCTTGGAGTGGAGCGTAAGGCTCACGACGCCCAGCTGCTGCTCGGCATTACGGCAGACAATGCCACCCGCGACGTCAACACCAGTCTCGCAGGTATTGCCCAGAGACACGACCTCGACGGGTTGGCTGGCCATAAACAGGCGCATGACGGAGAGCGCATACACGCCGATATCGAGCATGGCGCCGCCGGCAAGACTGCGGTTGTAGAAGCGGTTAGTCAGGTCGCCGTACTCCTTATAGCTGCCAAAGTTGAGCTGAACGAGGTTCATGCGGCCAAAGTCGCCCGCATCCATGCGACGGCGCAGCTCCTGATACAGCGGCATGTGAAGCACCGTGGTGGCATCCATAAGGACCACGTTGTGATCATCGGCGATGGCGCGGGCCTCGTCGAGCTCGGCAGAGTTGAGGGTAATGGCCTTCTCGCAGAGCACGTGCTTGCCGGCGGCCAGCGCGGCACGCAGATAGGTAATATGCGTGTTGTGCGGCGTGGTGATATAGACGGCATCGATGTCCGGATCGGCGTAGAGGTCCTCAACCGTCTCATACACCTTCTCGACACCATACTGCTCGGCAAAAGCCTGAGCCTTGGACAGCGTACGGTTGGCGACACCCGCGAGCTTGCGACCGGCCAGAGCGAGGGACTGGGCCATTTGGTTGGCGATAACGCCGCAACCGATTACAGCCCAGCGAAGCTCGGGTGCCGTAAAGATGTCGTTAGGGAACGGCATGTCCTGAACCGAAGCGAATGCTGCTTTGGCGGCTGCCGCGGCGTCGAGTGGAGCCTGCTTGGAATCTGCCATATGTGCCTCCTGGGTCATGGAGCGTCTAACATTTCTGCCGTCTCTATATTCGCACAAATTAGCGCGTATGTGCGTACTTTTGCGTATATAACCGCTAAATGGTCAAAATACAGCCGCAGACGGCGCTTATACACGCATAGCCACGCAATCCTACGCACACAAATACGCACAAATGCGCACTAATCATTACTCAGAGACGGGGAATTCTGCTTAGAACTCGAAAGACAGGATGATCCGCTTCGCCTCGTCGCTCATGGCGCGCTGCAGCTCTAAGGACCGTCCCAAACTGCCGACAGAAAAGGAACGTCCCAAACTGCAGACAGAAAAAGAACGTCCCCAGGCGCCGGCATTTCAAGAGCGCTCATTTAAGTCTGTCCCCAATAAGTGCAATCACTCATGTAAGTCTGTCCCCAATGAGTGGGAGCAATCAGAGACTCTTTGCGAGGGAGGCCGGACGTGGCCTTCCTCGTTTTTATTCATGGACTTTAGTCCGTGCCGCACGGCACGCGCGGCATAGAAAGCCACCCGCTCAGCGGGTGGAGGCCAATTTCCGCTACGCGACAAAAACCTTCCCCCTAGCATGAGGATTGTTCAGGTCATCATGCTAGGGGGAAGGTGATTGCTGTGGCCCAGAAAGCCAACAGCCTCGCGCACACGAAATGGCTGTGCAAGCACCGCATCGCACCGAGATCAAGCTCATCGCCGCCATCGTCGAGAAGCACCCCAAGGTGCGCTTTGCCGCGAGCTGCACCTCGGCCCACGCCGACCTCTACGACCGCATGGAGCAGGCCCTGTGCGAGCGCGTGGCCAACGCGGTGGAGGTCGTCCGCTCCGACATCAGCCCCGCGTTTCTTGTCCACACCGGTCCAAACCTCGTGGGTGTGGCGGTCCAGGGACTCTAGCGGAGGCGGGGCGTCCTGCCCCAAAAACAAATGCAAAAGACGAGCGCTTCTTGCCGCTCAATTGGCAAGAAGCGCTCGTCTTTTCTTAACGCGTTGTATGGCGGAGAGAGCGCAAGTTACGCGAGCGCCCTTCTTGCCAGCTCGGCCGCGCCGAGGATTCCTTGGTCGCCGCCGCAGCCCGGGGCGCAGATGTAGCTCTCCATGTCCTTAAGCTCGGCGGTCTGGATGTAGCCACCCAGATATTCGAGGGTCTTCTTGCGGACGATGCCGTAGAGCTGCTCCTGGTGCATCACGCCGCCGCCGAGGACGATGCGGCGAGGCGAGTACATGAGCACGAGGTTCGCGCACATCTGCCCCAGATAATCCCCCTCGAGCGCCCACAGCTCATCGTTGTCCGCGAGCTCGGCCGCGGGCTTTCCCCAGCGCGCGGCGATGGCGGGGCCGGAGGCGAGGCCCTCGAGACAGTTCGCGTGGCTCGGGCAGACGCAGCGTCCCTCCTCGGTGGGACGGGTCCTTACCAGCATGTGGCCGGCCTCGGGGTGCAGCATGCCGTGAAGGAGCCTGCCCGCGCACATGACGCCCGCGCCCACACCGGTGCCGATGGTCACGTAGACGGCGTCCTCGAGCCCCTTGCAGCAGCCGAAGACCACTTCGCCGAGGCAGGCAACGTTCACGTCCGTGTCGTAGGCCACCGGAATCCCGAGGGCGTCGGCGAACGCGGCGCGAAGACCATAGCCTCGCCACGCGAGCTTGGGGGTCTGCAGGATGGAGCCGTAGCGCTCGTCGGCGGGGTCGACGCAGGTCGGGCCGAAGGCGCCGATGCCCAACGCGTCCACATCGCGGGCGGCGAACCACTCGATCATCTGCGGGACGGTCTCGGCGGGCGCAAGCGTCGGGGTCTCCATACGGTCGAGGACCTCGCCGTCGCCGGACACCACGGCACAGACCATCTTGGTCCCGCCGGCCTCGAGGGCGCCGAGCCTCATTTGCTTTTCGCTCATGTGATCCTCCTTGCAAAGGGGCGCCCGCAGCCATGGTCAACCGCGGGCGCCCATAACGTTGGCATGTTTCGAGGCGACCCTACCTGGGCACGCGGTCCTGCCTTGCGGCAAACGGGGCGAGCACGGCGTGCGGCTCGCTTTGGTACCAGTAGGCGACGGTGGAGATGTCGTCCTCGCGCTCGTAGAGCTTGATGTCGTCGTTGCCGAGGTCCTGGAATGTCACGCGCAGGTCCTCCTTGAACGAGATCGGGTCGGGAAGGTGCCACCTGTAGAGACCGTGCCTGGGCAGCGCGTCGTCGTTGGTCGCGAGCATCGGGTTCGGGTTCGGCTTGCCCGCGCTGAAGCGGTCGCGCGTGGCGTCGCGCGTCGAGCGGTACGGGTAGCCGGCGAACAGCGTGTTGAAGCACTGCGCCTCGGGCAGCGCGTGGGGCGGCCTGTCGAGAAAGGCCCAGGCACCGCCGAAGTAGTCCTCGGCTCCCGTCGAGGTGACCGTGGGGAACTCCTCGTCGCCGTCGAGGAAGAACTTCATCTCGCCCTCGCCCCACCAATAGCGCTCCAGGGCGCACAGGGCCATGTAGGTGCCGACGTAGTAGCCCTTGCCGCGCACGCCGTCGAGCACGGTGTAGTCGACGCCCCTGCGGGTGCTGCGCTCGCGGTTAAAGCGAGCGTGGAAGTACATGGCGTCGTCCGGCACGTCGGTGAGCGCGTAGTTGAACGTGTAGAAGATGTACTTAATGAACCCGGGGTGCTCGCTCGTAAGCGTGACCTTGGCGTGCTTCCTGAAGGGCATCTCGAAGTAGCAGTTCATGCCGCCCGTCGGGTTCACGCAGATGGGCATTGAGTTGACAATGGCGCGCTCACCGAAGCCGTTACAGAAGAAGTCGCCGACAGGGCACTCGACCGAGGGGGTCTCCTCGTCGTCCCAGTAGAAGCGCAGCACGAGGTCGCGCATGACGAAGCTGCCGGCGGCGGTCTTGTCGGGGACGGTCATCCAGATGTGGCGGATGATGCCGGGGCCCTCGATGTCCGCGAGCGTGATGGTCTCGCCGGACTCAAGGGGCACGCAGCACGAGCCCTTGCGGCCGACGCCGAGGTGGCTGGCCGACATGGCGGCGCGGCCCTTCTCGCCCGTGATGTTCTCGGGGGTGATGGCGCGGCTTTCCTCACCGCCGTGCATCCACACGTCCTTAAGGAACTCTCTCATCGTCGACCTCCTCTATTCGTCGTCGTCGCACTCGGCAGAACTGACACCGTTCACGTAGATGATCTGCTGGCGCGCCTCGTTGACGAGGGCATCGAAGTCGAGCTTCTCGTCGGGGCGCGCGAGCGCGACCGTCATGGCGAGCGGGAGGTTGACACCCGCGATCACGTGGATCCGGTCGGAGGCGAAGCGGGAGAAGCGCTGGTTCACGCTGCCGCCGAACGCGTCGGTAAGGACGACGACCTCGTCAGTGCCCGAAAGAGCCGCCTCGACCGCCGCGTCGAGCCCCTCGCCGTTGTCGTTCACGTAGGCGCACACGGCGTTGACGGCGTCGCCCTTACCCGTAAGGAACTCGAGGGTGTCCTTGAAGCCCTGGGCGAGAAGGGAATGGCTCGCCACAACTATCTTTCTCATTGATTCACCAATCTCTTGGGTCGAAGCTAAGCGAGGATGCCGGCGGCGGAGGCGACCATCGCGAGGACAATCACCACGAGGATGAGGGCCGTCATGCTCGCGTTCTTCTTGGTAAGAAGGTAATACGCGCTTCCCGTGATGGCGGCGGGGATCATGGCAGGCAGGATCTTGTCGAGCAGCGGCTGGATCTCCATCGCGACGTCGCCGAAGCTGAAGCTAATCGGGCAGGTGACGCCGATGACCGAGGCGATGAGGCAGCCGACCACGGTGAGGCCGAGCACGGAGGCGGCGGCAGTGAGGTTGGGAAGCTTCTCGCTGAAGTCGGTGACGAGCTTCACGCCCTGCTTGTAGCCGAACTCGAGGGCGTGCATGCGGACCCAGAAGATGGCCAGGATGAGCGCGAACCAGATGCCGGCTCCCACGGGGTTGCCCTCGATGGCCATGTAGGCGGCGATGGAGCCCATGATGGTCGGGATCATGGTCATGAGCAGGGAGTCGCCGACGCCGGCGAGCGGTCCCATGGTGCCGATCTTCAGGTCTTGGACGGCGTCCGCCGCCGCTAGGCCGTCGCGCTCCTCCATGGCCACGCAGGCGCCAAGGATGATGGCGGCGAGCCAAGGCTGGGTGTTGTAGTAGCGGAAGTGGTTGTTGAGCGCTTGCTTATAGTCCTCGTCGTTCGTGTAGATCTTCCTCAGGACCGGCGAGAGGGCGTAGGCGACTGAGGCGCCCTGCTGGGTCTGGTAGTTGAAGGTGCACACGCTCATGAGCCAGCGCCAGTTCGCGTTGCGCAGGTCCTTCTTGGTGACCTTGTAGCCGGAGGGCTTGCCCTTGGCGACGGCGGTGATGTTCTCGTTTTCCATGGTTACTCATCCTCTCCGATGAAGGCGTCTGCGGAAGCGTGGGCGGCGAGCTCGGTGTCCCTCTCGGCGCGCTGGTAGAACGCGATCGCGAGGGCAAAGCCGACGATGGCGGCGCCGATGATGGGCACGTTCAGGAAGGCCGAGAGGAAGAAGCCGGCGAGCAGGTACTGGAAGTACTTGCCGGTGGGCATGTAACGCAGCAGCATCGCGATTCCGACGGCCGGGAGCATCTTGCCGGCGAGGGTGAGGCCGGAAAGGAACCACTGGGGCATAACCTCGAGGAGCCAGTTGACGGCGGGCTGGCCGAGGGTCACGGAGACAAAGACGGGCAGGGCGGCGCACAGGCCGAAGAGCACGGGGCAGACCCACAGGATGGCGTTCATCTGCTTGAACTTGCCCTCGTCGCAGAACTTCTGGGACTTCTCGACGACGAAGCCGTTGAGGATCTTGACGATGACGTCGAGCTGGATGCCGAGCATGCCGACCGGCAGGCCGATGGCGAGGCCCGTGTCCGCGCCCAGGGTCACGCCGTAGGCTGTGGCGATGATGGCCATCGTGCCGTAGTCGGGAATCGACGAGCCGCCGAAGCCCGCGACGCCGAGCTGCATGAGCTGGATGGTGCCGCCGATGACGAGACCGGTCTGCCAGTCGCCCATGACGACACCGGTGATAAGGCCCCAGAAGACGGCATAGTTGACGAAGATCATCGGGATGCCGTAGTAGTCCACGTGCTTGATGAAGGCCAGCAGGGTCAAAAGGACGACCTGCAGGATAGTGAAGTTGACCATGATCCCTCCTTAGATGAGGTCGGCGACGGAGACGGGCTTGTCGGCGGGCACGAACTGTGCCGTCACCTTGACGCCGCGGGCGATGAGCGCCTTGTAGCTCTGGACGTTCTCGGCGGAGGCATAGGCGCGCTGGGTGAGCTGGACGCCGCCCTCCTTGACAAGAGAGCCGCCGACGATCAGCGACGGGAGCTCGATGCCCGACTCGACCAGGTGAAGGATCGTCTCGGGCTCCTTGGCGATGACAAAGACCTTCTCGCGGTCGTACTTGCCCGCCGCGAAGTTCTTGAGCGCAGTCTGCTCGGAGATGATCGAGACGGCCATGCCCGCGGGGCGCGCCATCCTCATGGTGGACTTCAGGACCTCGTCGCCGGCGACCTTGTCGTCGATGACCATGACTCGGGTCGCGCCCGACACCGGGGCCCACTGCGTCACGATGATGCCGTGAAGCAGGCGATTGTCGATTCGTGCCATAACAACACTCATGTTTGCTCCTATCAAATGAAGTTTTACGTTCGGTACTGCCTCGGCGCTATCCGGATTCGCGCCGGGCAAGGGGTTATCGGATTATTGAGGACGCGCGGTCAGCTTGCGGCGGCGCGGGGAAGGTCACTCGTCGAGCAGGAGGTCCGAGGAGCCGAGGCGCTCTTCTCGCGCCGGGGCGGCGCTCACGCTTATGTAGTCGAAGACATATGCGATCTCGCTTACGGGAACCTCTACGCGATAGCGCGTCGAGATGCTCGAGAAGCTCTGCCTGAAGGACTCGATGAAATCGGCGCGTTCCTCCTCGAAGCGGTCCTGGCCAACGTAGGTCTCAATGGGGTTTCTGGTAACAAGGCGCTCGACGAGACAGCAGAGGTGAACGTAGAGCCCAATGATGGCGTTACTGCCGATCTTCTCGCCTGTCCTGCGCTGAAGCTCGTGCACGGCGCTCTCGATCTCATGGAATAGCCGCTCCGGGTCGAGGATGGTGATGGAGCGGATGACGTTCTGCAGCGTCATGTTCGAGAGCAGCTTCTCGTGGAAAGAAGAGAGCTCGGAAGCGTCAAGCCACCTGCCGAACACGGCATCAACCTTAGAGGCGGACGCCGTCGACATGATGTCCTCGAGGGCGACGAAGGGGACGGAGGCGACCCCGGGGTCTCCCGTGCCGATGACGGCACAGACGCGGTGCTCGGAGAAAACGGCGTCGTTCGACCCGTTCGCGACGAGCTGCTTGAAGGGCCTCGTGAGCAGGCGCGCGCCTATGGTGCGCGGGAGGCTCTGCGAGACGAGCTGGCGTATCCTCTCCGCGGCGTCGACCCCGGACTCGGAGCAGAAGACGATGGCGTCCTCACGGTTGACGCGCTCGATCATCTTGCAGTGCGTCACGCACGCGGCGGTCGCATCGCCAAGAACCTCGGCGATGGACTTGCCGCCGAGCAGCCCGACCCCGATCTCGAGCGCAAGACCGGTAGAGACGTTGTTCACCACGCCGATAGTGGAGTCGGTAACGTTCTCGAGGGCCTTATAGGCCTCCTCCAAGGAGCCCATGTCGACGAGGAACACGACCCCGGTGCAGTAGGAATGGCGGTCGACGAGGCGCTGGAGCGGACCGACGATGTCCTTCAGCTGCTGGTCGTAGGGCATGTCGACAGCCTCGTACACATGCATGCCGAGCATACGGTTCGCCGCGTCGGCGATGCTCGTCGCCGTTGAGTAGCCGTGGGACAAGATGACGCAGAGCGTCCGAAGGGCCTTCGCATCGCGAGACTCCGATGCGACGCACAGCGTCAGAAGCGTCTTCGTGAAGTGATCGAGCGAGATTCCCAGCGCCCCTTCCACGTCTGCGGCGACCTGATCGGAGACACTCGAGGCAAACGGCAATTCGGAGGTCACGGCACCGAGGAGATGGGAGATTTGCTCCGCACAGGCAGACTTTCGCTTAGCCAGGCCGATACCCGGCCACAACTGCAGGCAAATCTCCTGGGCCAGTAGAAAAGCGACCTTCCTCGAAAGCTCGATGCCATAAGAAGAGCCTGCGTCGGCAAGGACCGCGCCCACGACGCGCTCGAAGGCGCGCGACCTCGAGGAGGCGACGCCGTGGTCGAAAATCAAGTGATCCTCAACGCCGCGCACAGCGGAGACAGCTTGCGAGACAAGCTCGGAGACAGAGAGCTCCCCGGCGCAGAATCGCTCATCGAGGGAGCACAGGGCATCGAGCGCCTGCTCGACCGGCCCTGTGCTCTCGGCGGCATCCAGAGACGCGTCGATCAGAACGCCATCGTCGGGCTGTTGATCGATCTGCGCGGAGGAGAGGAGCCCGCTGGGAAGAAGATACGGGCGAACGACGACGTAGTCGCCCTCGCGATTGAGGAACGCTTTGGCGCAGCAGTTCGTCACGCAGGCGCGCAAGCCGGCGATGTTATCGGAAAAGTCCGCGTTCACGAGGCAACGGTATGCGCCGCGGCTGATCTTCACATCAGAACCGATTCGGCACCCCTCGCTGCGCAGGAAGCTCAAGATGAGATCCTCGCGCTCCTCGGGGGTCCGCTCCTTGAGTGAGGGGACGCGGGCACAGATGGGCATTTTGCTGTAGGCCGAGGAAACCTTCAGGTCATCGGCGGAAAGCGTCGTCGAAAGAACGAGGCGAGCGCGCGGCGCATCCTGGGAGGCATCGAGCCCGAGGGCCGTCGCAAGGCAGTGCTCCATCGCAGAGGGAGAGAGTGCCTCGATGCCGTTGACAAAGACCACACCCCCGCGCGCTTTCGCGATCGACTCGTCAAGAAGCCCGTTGAACGAGGCGGCGTCCGGGACCCCGGCGCAGTCGATGCGCACATAGGAGGAGTCGCGGGACAGCAAGCCCTGGTTCTTGCCGTACTCGTACACAAGGCGAGAAAGGAAAGACTTACCGACACCCACGCCGCCGCTCAAGAGGATGGGCAGGCCAAACGGAGGGTACTGAACCGCAGCCTTGCACTGCTCGACAACGGAGCTGAGGCTCATGTCGAAGCCCACGGCACGCGCGAAGTCGCGGTGATCGGCGATTCCCGTCGCTTGGATGAGGTCGGCGAGCGAGGCGTACTCGCTTGCAGAGAGCTTTACCTGAAAACGCTTCTGGAACGCGCGGCGATGAAAATAACGGACAGGCCTGCCCGCCACCTTAACCACAAGACCGGCGCGAACAAGGTCGTTGAGGTACTGGCTCGCCAGGCTCCTGGAGATGATGAGCGTCTCGGCGATGTCGGAGGTGGACAGACGGGCAAGGTCGTCGAGCGAGACGGCAGAGGTGAGGGCCTCGAGATGCTCGAGAATCCTGTCCCTCATGTCGACGGGTTTCTTTGCCAAGCTGTCCTGTGTGGTCTTGTCCATGACTTCTTACCTCCTCGTACAAGGAGTATAAGGGGAGAACAGAGAACGGAAGGGGGCGCGTGGGGGAATCAACAGCTCCGAGGAAAAGTCCACCACTTGAGGGGCAGAAAACAACGGCCATTGAACATTCAGGGCCGACGCTCAACACTTCGGCTCGACACTTCGCTTTGGAAAGGGCCCCGGCGCGCCGGGGTCCCAACATAAAGAAGGGCCCCGGCGCGCAGGGCCTAAAGCTTAACCATGCGCGCGGCGATGCGGGCGCAGTCGCAGGCGGCCTTCTTCTCGAAGGTGTTGTAGTCGACGACCCGGCCCTCGGCGCAGGGCTTGTCGCTGATGGCGCGCACGACGACGAGGGGCACGCCGTTGAGATAGGCGGCCTGCGCGATGGTGCAGCCCTCCATCTCGCAGCACAGGTCGCCGAAGGTCGCGAGGATTCGCTCCTTCTGTTCCGCGGGCGAGACGAACTGGTCGCCGGAGACGACGCGGCCCTTGAGGACCTTAATGTCGGGGGCGACGGCGGCCGCGGCGGCGCACGCCGCCAGCAAGGGCCGGAACGGATCGCGCAAGATCAAGGCGTCGCCCGGGAGGTCGGGCGTTACCGTCAGCCGGCGCCGCGTCTGCCGCATCATGAGGGAGAACGGCCTGGCCGGCGCATACGGCAGGAAGAGGTTCAAGGTGCACCCCGGGGCGGTCAACGAGGCCGACGTGTCGAACGTCGTCGCGCGCGGCTTCGGCGGCAGGGCGCCGTGCACCCATATATGCAGCGACTTGGCCTGCGTGCGCGTCGGGGCGTCGTGGAACTACGTCTGCCTGCTCGTCGACCTCTGCAACGGGGAGATCGTCGGCCACTCCGAAGGACCGAGGAGGGACGCACGAGCGCCGAGCCAAGCTCTTGGATTACGTGCACTGGTACAACAACTTCAGGATCCACTCGACGCTGGGCTACATGTCGCCGGTCGAGTTCAGGGAGGCGGGGCCGTCCCTCCCGGAATCGTCCAAATAAGTGTTGCCAATCCATAGCCGATCCAGCCATCATCTTCGCGAAGGCGGACGTCAGGAAAAGCTCGGCTTGAGCTCGGTCGGACGCGGTCTGTGGGGCATCATTCAGGCTCAGGGGGTCTCCTTGTCTTCTTCGGTCGCAACCTGAATGATAGGGACGGCCCCTTCTCTCTTTCCCCTTCGTTTTCGACGCGTCACCCTCTCGGCGGGCTTAAGGCCCGCGCTCGCGGGTGCAGGGGCTACGCCCAAATCCCAAAAACGTAACGACGTGCTCGAAGCGTTTCCGGACGTCAGCGTAATCTCAAATCCCGTTCGTCAACTCATGGGCAAGCCACCTGAGACTACTCATTTCTCCTACTGGCAATGAAAACCTGCGACCTGCAGTTTTGCAAACTGCTTGAAAGCCACCTGCGTTGATTCACTTCCTATTGCAGCTGGCGGCTTGCACGCGAAAAGGCATTTAAGTTTCAAAACGGGCGTTTTCGGCGCTATCGAGCCTCCAAAGGCATCCCGCCGCGCCCTTTGGGACAAAAACAAAAACTCAAAGCCCTGAGTTCGAAAATAGTTTTTGGAGTTGTCCCGACTTTTGTCCCCGAAGCCGACGAAACGCGACAGGGTGTCACCTGGCGGCACTCGATTCGAGACGGCACCGAAAACTGGATGCAACCGGAATGACAGGACGGCAGAACCGAAGCCATCGAGTAGGGATAGAAAAAGGCCCGGGTGCCGTGGCATCCGGGCCTTTGCTAGCAACTTGATGTTGCGGGCAACTTAGAACTTGTGGCTGCACTTCTTGCAGACACGCAGCTTGTTCTTGCCGTCCTTCTCGTGACCGACGCGGGTAACCTTACCGCACTCGGGGCAAACGAGATTGACGTTGGAGGCGTCGATGGGAGCCTCCTGCGAAACGATGCCGCCCTGCTGGTTGGCAGCGTTGGGCTTGACGGCCTTCTTGACGACCGAAACGCCCTCGACAACGACCTTGTTCTCGGCGGGGAGAGCACGCAGGACAACGCCCTGCTTGCCGCGATCCTTACCAGAGAGAACCTGGACCTTATCGCCCTTCTTGATATACATATATCTCCCCTAACTACAGGGTCTCGGGAGCGAGCGAGACGATCTTCATGTACTTCTTGTCACGAAGCTCGCGAGCGACGGGCCCGAAGATACGGGTGCCGACGGGCGAACCATCGTTGTTGATGACAACGCAGGCGTTCTCATCAAAGCGAATGTAGGAGCCATCCTTGCGGCGGATCTCCTTAACGGTGCGAACGACGACGCAACGGACAACGTCCTTCTTCTTGACGTTGGCGCCAGGGGTAGCCTCCTGGACAGCACCGATGAACACATCGCCGATGCCTGCATAACGACGCTTGGAACCGCCAAGCACCTTGATGCAGCGAATCTTGCGAGCGCCGGAGTTGTCGGCGACGTTCAGCATGGTTTGCATCTGAATCATGGTAGATGTTCCTCCGAACTAAGAACCGAAGAGAGGTGCGCAGCCTTTATACGGCCCGTGGTATGCAAGCCAGGCATACGCACATCTTCGGAAACGTACAAGTCGTAAGAGCGACTGCTTATTTAGCGCGCTCGACGACCTCGATGAGGCGCCAACGCTTCATCTTGGACATAGGACGGGTCTCCATAACGCGGACGGTGTCGCCCACGCCAGCCGTGCACTCCTCGTCGTGAGCGTGCAGCTTCTTGGAGCTGGTCATCATCTTGCCGTACTTGGGGTGACGCTTGCGCTCGGTGATGGTGACAACAATGGTCTTGGCACCGGAGACGGAGGTAACGACACCCGTACGGACCTTACGCGAGTTACGCGAATCAGTCATGTTCTCTCCTTAGGTCCTACTCGGCGACAGCGGACTTCTCCGCTGCGATCTCGCGGGCGCGCTGCTCCGTGAGGACGCGAGCGATGTCCTTCTTCACGGTGTTGACGCGAGCGGTGTTGTCCAGCTGGCTGGTGGCCATCTGGAAACGAAGGTTAAAGAGCTCGGCGCGCATTTCCTTCAGCTTCTCAACGAGCTGAGCGTCCGAGAGCTCACGAATCTCTGCGGGCTTCATTAGTTCTCCTCCTTGGCGGCGGCGGCGTCCTCAGCAGCCCACTTGGCCTCGAGAGCGGCCTCCTCAGCCATCTCCTTCTCGATGCGCTGCTCAGCGTTCTTGGCAGCAACAATCTTGGTCTTGATGGGAAGCTTGTGCTGTGCAAGACGCAGAGCCTCGCGAGCGACCTCCTCGGGCACGCCCTTGACCTCGAACATGATGCGGCCGGGCTTGACGACGGCCACCCACTCCTCGGGATTACCCTTACCAGAACCCATGCGAGTCTCGGCAGGCTTCTTGGTGATGGGCTTATCGGGGAAGATCGTGATGTAGACACGACCGCCACGCTTCATGTAGCGGGTCATGGCAATACGAGCGGCCTCGATCTGACGGTTGGTGATCCAATGGGCCTCGAGAGCCTGGATACCAAACTCGCCGAAATGCAGCTCGGTATTACCCTTGGCCTGGCCCTTCATGGAGCCACGCTGCACCTTGCGGTGAAGAATACGCTTAGGGGCAAGCACTACTGACCCCTCCTCTCGGAGTTACGACGACGAGGACGGGAAGAGCCCTCGAGTGCAGGGTTGGGAACAGGCTGGCCCGGGAGCTTCTCGCCCAGGTAGATCCAGACCTTCACGCCGCAAGCGCCCATGGTGGTGCTGGCGACAGCCGTGCCGTAGTCGATCTTGGCACGGAGGGTGTGCAGAGGCACGCGACCCTCACGGTACCACTCACGACGGCCCATCTCGGCACCGCCGAGACGACCGGAGCACTGGATACGGATGCCCTTAGCGCCGGCCTTGCGGGCGGACTGGACAGCCTTGCGCATAGCGCGACGGAAGGCAACGCGGCCCTCGAGCTGCTCGGCGATAGACTGAGCAACGAGGTTGGCGTCGAGCTCGGGGCGCTTGATCTCGACAACGTCGACGGAGAGCTGGCCCTTGGAGACGCCAGCGACCTTCTCGAGCTCGGTGCGGAGGGTATCGATCTCGGCACCCTTCTTACCGATGACAACGCCGGGGCGAGCGGTGAGGATGATGACCTTCACCTTGTCGCCAGCGCGCTCGATCTCGACGCGGGAGACAGCTGCGCGGGAAAGACGCTTCTCGAGGTACTTGCGGATCTCGAGATCGTTACCGAGGGTCTTAGCGTAATCCTTCTCTGCGAACCAGCGGGAGCGCCAGTTCTCGGTGATGCCAAGACGGAAGCCGGTGGGGTAGACTTTCTGACCCATACAGCTTTACGCCTCCTTTCGAGGAGCAACGACGACGGTGATGTGGGAAGTACGCTTCAGAATGCGAGAAGCGGAACCCTTGGCGCGGGGACGGATGCGCTTAAGCGTCGGACCCTCGTCAACATAGGCAGCGGCGACAACCAGGTTGTCGGCACGCAGACCGTTGTTGTTCTCGGCGTTCGCAACGGCGGAACGGAGAACCTTCTCGACATCCACGGCGACGGCGCGGTCGCAGAAGTGGAGGATGTCGAAGGCCTGAGCGACAGGCTTGCGGCGGATCAGATCGACCACCAGGCGGGCCTTGCTGGGGGAAACACGCACGTACTTAGCGACGGCGCGAACCTCGGTGGCCTCAGTTTCAATAGACTTAGTTGCCATTTACGGTTAACCCCCTATTTGGCCTTGTGGCCACGGAACGTACGAGTCGGCGCGAACTCGCCGAGCTTGTGACCAACCATGGACTCGGTAACATACACGGGCACATGCTTGCGGCCGTCGTGGACGGCGATGGTGTGACCAACCATCTCGGGGAAGATGGTGGACGCGCGGGACCAGGTCTTCACGACGTCCTTCTTGCCAGCCTCGTTCATCGCGGTGATACGCGAGAGAAGGCGAGTCTCCACGAACGGGCCCTTTTTGAGACTTCTGCTCATAAGTGCTTTCTCCTAAAACTCGGTATCCGAAATTACTTCTTACGGCGACGAATGATGTGCTGGTTCGAGACCTTCTTCTTCTTGCGCGTACGAAGGCCCTTCGTCGGCTTACCCCAGGGGGTAACAGAGGGACGACCAGAGGTGTGGTTCTTGCCCTCGCCACCGCCGTGCGGGTGGTCGACAGGGTTCATGACGGTACCGCGGACGGTCGGGCGCACGTTCATGTGACGCTTACGGCCGGCCTTGCCGATGACGATGTTGGCGTGATCGGCGTTGCCGACCTCACCGACGGTGGCGCGGCAGGTAACGAGGATGCGGCGCATCTCGGAGGAAGGCATACGGACGATAGCGTACTTGCCCTCCTTACCCATCAGCTGGCAGGAGTTACCGGCGGAACGAGCGATAGCGGCGCCCTTGCCCGGCTGGAACTCGACGGCGTGGATGAGCGTACCGACGGGGATGTCGGCGAGGGGCAGAGCGTTGCCCGGCTTGATGTCGGCGTCAGAACCGGACATGATGGTCTGACCGACCTCGAGGCCCTTGGGGGCCAGGATGTAGCGCTTCTCACCGTCAGCGTAGTGCAGCAGAGCGATGCGAGCGGAACGGTTCGGATCGTACTCGATCGTGGCAACCTTGGCGGGCACGCCGTCCTTGTTGCGCTTGAAGTCGATCACGCGGTAACGACGCTTCACGCCGCCGCCCTGGTGGCGGGTGGTGATGCGGCCGTTGTTGTTACGACCGGCCTTCTTGGGCAGGGGCTCGAGAAGAGACTTCTCGGGCTTGGTGCAGGTGATCTCGGAGAAATCGGAGATCGTCTGCCAACGCCTACCAGCGGAGGTCGGCTTAAGGTGCTTTACAGCCATTACAATCCCTTTCAATAGGAATCCGTTAGCCATCGCAGACAGGGATTCGAGGTTCTGCCTCGGGTGCGATGACACCGGACGTATACACGGTTCCGGGCGTGTCCATTTTATACGCCCAAAACCTTGAGCTCCCGCCTCCCCTATTTGGGAGGCATGAGCTCACTCAACAGCAGCGAGTCTTAGGCCTGGTTGCCAAAGACCTCGATGGTGTCGCCCTCGGCCAGCGTGACGATGGCCTTCTTCCAAGAACGGGTCTTGCCGGCGACATAGCGCACGCGCTTGGTCTTGGGCTTGACCGTCAGGGTGTTCACGCGAACGACCTTGACGCCGAAAATCTCCTCGACAGCGTCCTTGATCTGATACTTGTTAGCATCCTTGGCGACCTCGAACGTGTACTTGTTCAGCTCCATGCCGGAGAAGGAACGCTCGGACACGATCGGACGGATGATGATCTCGTGGGCGGTCATTTATGCAAGCACCTCCCCGAAGTGAGCGGCGATGTCGGCGGGCATCAGCACAGCGTTGTTGTTGACGAGATCGTAGGTGTTGGCCTCGTCAGCAGTGATGATGAACGTCTTGGGAATGTTGCGGAACGACAGGTAGGCGTTGACGTCCTCATCGCGAACGATGATGGTCAGACGCTTGCCCTCAAGGCCGAGAGCCTTGAGCATGGCGACGGCAGCCTTGGTGGAAGGCTTCTCGAAGCCGTAGTCGTCGACGAGCACGAGCTCGCCATCGGCCAGCTTGGCGGACAGCGCGGAGCGCATAGCCAGCTTGACCTCCTTGTTGTTCATACGCTTAGCGTAGGAACGGGGCTTGGGGGCGAAGACAACGCCACCGTGACGCCACTGGGCAGCACGGATGGAACCCTGGCGGGCACGGCCGGTGCCCTTCTGACGCCAAGGCTTCTTGCCGCCGCCGGAAACCTCAGAGCGGCCCTTAGCGGACTGGGTGCCCTGACGCCAAGAGGCCATCTGGCACTTGACGATGTGGTGCATAACGTGGATGTTCGGCTCGATGCCGTACACCTCAGCGGCGAGCTCGGCCTCGGCGACCTTCTTGCCCTCGCTGTTCTTTACTTCAAACTTTGCCATTTAAGTGTTCTCCTTGGTATGACGCTGGGCTAAATGGGCTGGGCCCTTAGGCCATACGGATGGCGACGAGACCATTCTTGGCACCCGGGACAGCGCCCTTGACCAAGATGAGGTTCTGCTCGGCATCGATGCGGACAACGGAAAGGTTCTTGACGGTAACGCGCTCGTTACCCATGTGACCGGCCATCTTGACGCCCTTGAGGACGCGCGCAGGATAGGCGCACTGACCGATAGAACCGGGGTGACGCTGGAAGTGAGAACCATGCGTCATAGGACCGCGGCGCTGACCCCAGCGCTTGATGCGACCCTGGAAGCCCTTACCCTTGGAGGTACCGATGACGTCGACCTTCTCGACATCAGCGAAATCAGCGACGGTGACGACCTCGCCGACCTTGTGCTCCTCGCCGTTCTCGACGCGGACCTCACGAAGGAAGCGGACAGGCTCGACGCCAGCCTTGGCGAAGTGACCAGCCATGGGCTTGTTCACGTTCTTGGCCTTGATGTCGCCGAAACCGATCTGGACGGCGTCATAGCCGTCGGTTGCCTGAGTTTTAACCTGCGAGACAGCGCAGGGGCCAGCCTGGATGACCGTGACGGGAACGACGTTATCGTCCTCGTCCCAAACCTGGGTCATGCCAATCTTGCGGCCGAGAATCATGCTGATCAAGATATGATCCCAACTCTCGCGTGGTCTTGGGACAATGCGTACACCACCGAGCGTACGCCCCTAGAGGACCACTACTTACACGACGTGCTCCCCAGTCTTGTATTACGCCCGGACTACCTGACAACCCTATTAAGCAGGCATTTTGTCCAGTCAGAATACTCCCCTGGTTTCACACAGCTGTTTAGTATACACGGCTGCGGGCGTATCCATCGAGATTCATATTTCACTCACATTGTTCACGCAGGTAAAGTGCGTGGATGGCTCCCGAGCACGGCGGAGGGCCGGAGAAATATATTAAGGTCCCTGCTCTACAGTCCTGCGCAAGACGGAGAGCACATTAAGTGCTCTCCTTTGCGTGCGGAACTCGCGATGACCTTAATATATTTCTCCGGCCCTCCGCCGTGCTCGGGAGACGACACGTTGATGTCTGCTTAACTCTGCTCGCTCAGCTAATTACTTTGTTGGGGGTCCACTATTTGCTGGAGGGTGAACTTACATTGCATTGGCTCGCCTTCTGCTTGTAGCTTTGCCTCATCGAAATCGAAAATCATGATGGCGCAGTTGGGGAGTTTTGCTGGGAGCTCGAAGCCCTCTGGGGCTGCAGCCTTGATGAATTGGCGGCTGGCGCTGCCGTGGCTTACTGCTAGGAGGGTTTCGATGCCCTCGGAGCCCATGAGATTGGTGAGGGTGCCTACCATGCGCTCTTGCAGCGCGCGGCTTCCTTCTCCTCCGAAGGGGACCAGATCCTCGCCGGGATCCCAGACGTCGGTAGGTAGCGCGTCGTGCGGGCCCTCTTCGAAGGAGCCGTAGCTGCGCTCGATGATGCCTTCGCAGGGCTCGACTGCGGCGTCCGGACCGAGGAGTTCGTATGCGACGAGACTTGCCGTGTTCATGGCTCGGCCTAAGGGTGATGAGACCACTTTGTCGGGGACGACGCCGTGGGCTTTGAGCCATGCGGCTGCCATTCCCGCTTGTTTGCGGCCCAGGTCGGTCAGCGGTGAATCGCAGCGGCCCTGGACCAGCTTTTTGACGTTGAATTCTGTCTGGCCGTGGCGGAGTAGATATAGCTTCTTCATGCTCTCCCCTTCTGCATCATTTGCTTTATCGGCTCGGCCCTACTCGTGGGTATGCCCTACGTAGTCTTCGTCGATCGTAATCTTGGCAATCGACTTGGGATATTCCGATTCGACCCGTTGTACCAGCGCGTGCTTTACGTCTTCGGCACTCATCTGCAGATCCGAGGGACGCACGCAGTCAAAAATCACGTTGGTGTGCGTGGGGCCCGGCACGCAGCGCAAATCATGAATCGAAAGGCGGCTATCGATCTCTTGAGCCATAGCGTTGATGCGCAAGCGCATGCTCGCCACCTTTGGATCGTCGGTCACGATGGGGTCGTAGTGAAGTGTGACAATCATGCCGTCTTCGTTCCTAAACGACTGCTCGATGTTATCGAGCGTGTCGTGACTTTCCAGCGGGCTTGCCTCGGCTGCCATCTCAGCGTGAGCGCTTGCGAACTTCCTGCCCGGGCCGTAGTCGTGAACCATCAGATCGTGAACGCCCAAAACGCCGGGGTAGCTCATGATCTTGTCTCGAATGTGCTTGACCAGCTTAGGATCGGGCGTCTGGCCCAAAAGCGGGCTCACCGTATCCTGGATGAGTTCAAAACCGCTCCAGCCAATATAGGCGCCAACGGCAAGGCCGACCCATGCGTCAAGATTGATGTGCGTCACCTGTGAAACAATTGCGCACACCAGCACAGCGCCTGTGGCAAGGACATCGTTCTTGGAATCCTGCGCGGTCGCATGCAGCGTCTCGGACTCAATGCGATCGCCGAGCTTTTGGTTGAGGGCCGCCATCCAGAGTTTTACGACCATCGAAAGCACTAGAACCGCCACCAGGGCAAGCGAGAACTCGACAGGCTCGGGGTTGACAATTCGCTCCACCGACGACTTCACCAGCTCAACGCCAATCAGCAGCACGAGCGCCGCCACGACTAGACCCGAGAGGTACTCGTAGCGACCGTGGCCGTAAGGATGCTCGGGGTCGGCGGGCTTACTCGCCAGCTTAAAGCCAAGCACGCTCACGATGTTTGAGCTGGCGTCGGACAGGTTGTTCATGGCGTCTGCCACAATCGAAACCGACCCCGACAGCACGCCAATTGCGCCCTTTGCAGCGCAAAGTGCCACATTGGCGATAATGCACACCACGCCCGCCAACGTGCCCACGCGCGCACGGTCACCCTGTGCGCGCTTAACAATCCACTCGACCATCTACATCCGCCCCCACGGTACTACCTATATATCTATTGCTCAAACGGATTGTAGTGTAGCCACTTTGTCCTCCAGATACAAAAAGGCCGCGCCCACACGGGCCACGGCCTTGGAATGTGACATGCGGGACTGCCCCTTTGTCAATCGATTTATGCGCTTGCCTCGGCCACGCTCTTCGAGGTTTCGGGCGAATCGGCTTCGTCTTCTGCCACCTGCCCCTTCGCCGGCACCACGCCAAAGCAGTAGCTCAGCGCCGCAGACACCGCAAATGCCACACCGCCGGCAACGCAGCACCACACCAGGTTCGAAAAACCACCTGTGGCAAAGCCAATGACCATGAGGACATTCGTCATGCCGATGGTATAGGCCGTAACGTGGCCCACGGCCGCAACAAGGCCTCCGACGGCGCCGCCAATGGCCATGCACGTCAGGCACCTGCCATATTTAAAGCCGCAACCGTACAGCGCCGGCTCGCTTACGCCGCCAAGAACACCCGAGATTGAATAGCCCAGCATGAGCGCCTTCTCGTCCTTATCCGCAACGCGAAGCGACGCGCCAAAAGGCATGCCCCAAACGGCGAACGTCGCCATCGTCGCGGCAATCAGGATGCACGAATCCGTTCCCACACTCATAAACTGCGCGTACGCAAGCGATAGGACAACGTTGCTGATACCCGCGATCTTAAGAAACTCCCAGCCCGCGGCAAGCCCCATGAGCGTGAGCAGCGACACGATGGCACCGGAATTGCCAAGCATAAACATAAGCTGGCCCAACAGCATGCCCAGATAGCTGCCCGCCGGCGCCGTGATACACAACGAAACCGGAACCATGACAAGCATGGTCGCAAACGGAACGAACGAAAACGCCACGGCCTGAGGGATAATGCGCGAAAAGAAACACTCCACTCGCCATAGCACGGGCACCGAGATGAGAACCGGAATAACAGTCGTCGTGTAATCGTTGGCCGGCGCGGGAAGCAGACCATACACGGAAGTCATCGATGCCCCCGTCGTCGATGCGGCATCGACGAACTTAAGCAGATCAGGCGCAATCAATACGCCGCCCAGCATCATGCCCAGCTGCTCCGAGCAACCGAGCTGGCGGGCGGCCGCCCAACCAAGATAAATGGGCAAAAAGTAGTAGCCGGCGTTATAGAGCCAACTGTAGAACAGGCGATAGATTTCGGAATCGGCAGACCACAGGCCCAGCATGCCTTCGCCCATAACGACGGCGGCGGTGCGGAACAACGCCGCGCAAACAATAAACGGCAGCGCCGACATCATGCTTTTGGACAGATAGTCCACCACGGCCATGGCGTTTGATGAAACCGTCGTTGTAAACGAGGTGTTAGAAACTTGTGACATGGAACGCCTTTCCCAATGTGACATGCGGGCTGTCCCTTTGTCACATCGTGCGGTACTGACCGATTGCGCGGTACTTTTCGTAGCGGAGGTTTGTGAGGGTCGCGTCGTCGAGCTGCCCAAGCGTATCGAAGGCATCAAATGCCGAGGACATGACGGCACCGGCGATCTCCTCATGCGACAGGCCCCTATCGTCGACAATGCCGTCGATGATGCCGAGCGCCAACAGATCGGGGGCCGTGAGCTTAAGCGCCTCAGCGGCCTCATTCGCGCGCTCGGTATCCTTCCACAGGATCGACGCACAGGCCTCGGGGCTCACGACCGAATAGGCCGAGCTTGAGAGCATCAGGATGCGGTCGGCCACGGACAGCGCCAGCGCGCCACCAGAGCCGCCCTCGCCTGTCACCACCGAGACAATCGGCGTCTTAAGGCCGCTCATCTCCATGAGATTCTGGGCAATCGCCTCGCCCTGGCCGCGCTCCTCGGCACCGATGCCGCAAAACGCGCCCGAAGTATCAACCAGGCACAGAACCGGCCGACCAAATTTCTCGGCTTGGTGCATCAGGCGACGTGCCTTGCGGTAGCCCTCGGGATGTGCCATACCAAAGTTGCGACGCATGCGCTCTTTGGTCGTGGTACCGCGCTCGATGGCGATAACCGTCACGGGTCGCCCGTCTTTCCAGCCGATGCCGCCCACCACGGCAGCATCGTCGCCAAAGTAGCGGTCGCCGTGCAGCTCTACGAATCCGTCGAGACCCAACGAGATCATCTCGCCTGCCGTGGCGCGGTTCGCCGAGCGAGTCTGTTTGACGATTTCGAGCGCGCTTTTTGGTGCGACCGAGCGCTTAAACAAGTGTCCCAGCTTTTTGTCGCGACGACCCGTATGCACGATCTCATGCGGTGCCCCCAGGCCGGGCGCGTGCCCTTCGTGCAGCGCCAGCAGCTCGCCTACCGTGAGCGCAATCTCACCACGCGGAACAACGGCATCGCAAAAGCCGTGCTCCAGCAAAAACTCGGAACGCTGGAATCCCTTGGGCAGACGCTTGTGCATGTTCTGCTCGATCACGCGCGGGCCGGCAAATGCCGTCAGGGCATCGGGCTCGGCCAGGATAATGTCGCCCTCCATGGCAAAGCTCGCGGTTACACCTCCGGTCGTGGGATCGGTGAGCACCGTGATATACAGGCCGCCCGCCTCGCTGTGGCGCCTAACCGCCGCAGAAATCTTGGCCATCTGCATGAGCGAGGTCACGCCCTCCTGCATGCGGGCGCCGCCCGATACGGTAAAGCCAACGACCGGCAGCCCCAACTCGGCCGCGCGCTCAAAGACACGACAGATCTTCTCGCCCACCACGGAGCCCATTGAGCCCATCATAAAGTTGGCATCCATAAAGAAGAGCGCGGTATCGCAGCCGCAGATTTTGCCCCTGCCGCACACAACGGCATCGCGCTCGCCCGAACGCTCGCTCACGCTCTTAAGCTTGTCGGCATAACCGGGAAACGAGAGGAAGTCCTTCGACGCCAGATTGGCATCCCATTCCTCAAAGGTACCCGCGTCGACCGTCATGCGCATGCGCGCGCGACCGCTCACGCGAAAGTGTTTGCCGCAACGAGGGCAGACCTCGAGGTTGTCGTGCAGGCGCGCCTCATCGATCACACGGCGGCACTCCGGGCATTTGACAAACACGTGGCGCGCGGGGAACTCGGCGCACGACTCGGTTATCGGCCCCTCAAGGACATTGACCGTCTTCGCTTTTCTATTCATCAGCATAGAGATGCCCCATCAGATCGGTGTGATACATGCCCGACAAAAACTCGTCGTTTGCCAGCACGTCGAGCTGAAGCTCGCTATTTTCGCTCACGCCCTCAATCACGAGCTCGCCCAGGGCCGAGCGCATCTTGCGAATGGCACCGTCACGCGTGGGCGCGCACACGATGAGCTTGCCGAGCATGGAGTCGTAGTACGGCGGAACTTTCGCTCCGGTAAACATGGCGGAATCCCAGCGCACGCGCGGACCACCCGGCACACGCAATGCGGTGACCGTTCCACATGACGGTAGAAAGTCCGGCGTTTCGGCATTGATGCGGCACTCCATGGCGTGGTTGCGGACCGGTACGTCCTCCTGCTCAAAGGGCAGAGGCTGGCCGGCAGCCACGCGCAGCTGCCACTTAACCAGGTCGGTATCGGTCACAAACTCCGTAACCGGATGCTCCACCTGCAAGCGCGTGTTCATTTCCATAAAGTAGAAATTGCCGTCATCTGAGTACAAAAACTCGATGGTGCCAGCGCCCTCATAGCCAACGGCACGAGCCAGGTCGCGCGCGGCCTTGTGCATGCGCGCGCGAATATCATCGCGTCCGTCGAGGCACGGCGCGGGGCTCTCCTCGATCAGCTTTTGGTTGCGGCGCTGCACCGAGCACTCGCGCTCGCCGAGCGAAAACACATGGCCCTGCTTATCGGCCATAATCTGTACCTCAACGTGATGCGCCGGCGCAACGAACTTCTCCATGTAGCACTCGCCGTCGCCAAAAACGGCCTCACCCTCGGCACGCGCCTCGATGAACGCCTTTGCCGCATCTTCCACGCGCTCGACCTTGCGAATACCGCGACCGCCGCCGCCCGCGCGCGCCTTAATAAGCACGGGGCAGCCGATGCGCTCGGCCTCGGCCGTTGCTTCCTCGGGGCTTTTGAGCAAATCGCAGCCCGGCACGATGGGCACGCCCGCAGCAGCGGCCGTTCGGCGTGCGGCGTCCTTGTCGCCCATGCTGTCGATCACCTCGGCCGAAGGACCGACAAACGCCAGACCGAACTTGTCGCAGTCGCGCACGAAGCTCGCCTTCTCGGAAAAGAAGCCATAGCCGGGATGAATTGCCTTAGCTCCCGACTTTACGGCACAGGTGAGCACGGCATCGTCGTTGAGGTAGCTCTCGGCAAGACGCGGGCCGCCGATGCAATACGCCTCGTCGGCAAGCTGCACGTGTAGCGCGTCCGCATCGGCCGTGGAATAAACGGCGACGGTCTTGATGCCCATATCGCGGCACGCGCGGATAACACGGACCGCGACTTCGCCGCGGTTGGCGATGAGCACTTTGTCGAACATGGAGCCTTCCTTAACTTTCGTGCATGAGTGCAAAAGACATATCGGCGCGGCAGCAAACCTCACCGTTGACGCTCGCAGTACCCGTCGCAAAGCGGAACGGCCCGCGCGCACGCGTGATGGAGCACACCAGATCCACCGTGTCGCCCGGGCGCACCGGACGCTTAAAGCGCACCTTGTCCAGACTCGTGTAGAACGGCGTCGCGCCGCGCGCCTCCTCATCGCCCATCAGCAGCACGCAGCAGTTCTGGGCGAGCATCTCGCACTGAATCACGCCGGGAACGACCGGGTTTCCCGGAAAATGTCCCTGCAAAAAGTACTCGTCGCCTGTAATCGTGATCTTGCCGTGGGCCTCGTCGCCCACCAGCTCGGCTTCGTCGAGCAAAAGCATCGGCTCGCGATGCGGTAACAGCTTCTTGAGCTCTTCTTTGTTCATGGATATCACCTATCCGATCCTCATGAGGCAGCTGCCAAACTCCACGAGGTCGCCGTCGGCCACGCAGATCTCGAGCACCTCACCGTCTGCCTCGGCCGTCACCTCGTTGAGAACCTTCATGGCCTCGATGATGCAGAGGGTCTCGCCGGCCTTGACCTTGGAGCCCACGCGCACAAACGGCTCGTCGCCCGGCGCAGGGGCAGCATAGAAGACGCCCACCATGGGAGCAGTCACCTCGGTGCCCTTGGGCTCCGGCGCGGCGGCAGGTGTCTGCGTGGCGGGTTCCGGTGCGGCAGGCGCGACTGTGGGAGCTGCAACTTGAGCGGCCATGGCGCTCGGCATAGGCATGGGCACGGCAACCGGCTGCGCCACACTCGCGCGCTCGAGTTCGACCGCGGTGCCATCGGGCTCCTCAACGCGTACGCGCGTGAGGCCGCGGTCCTCCATCACATCGGCTATCTCGGCAAGTCTTTTGGAATCCATGCTCTAGCTCCTCGTATATCTACGCAGCGCGATGGCGGCGTTGTGCCCGCCAAAGCCCAGGTTGGTCGAAAGCGCCCAGGTAAGGTCGGCGCGAACCGCGCGATTGGGCGTGTAATCAAGATCGCAG
Organism: Collinsella sp. AM41-2BH; assembly: GCF_003468085.1. NCBI lineage: Bacteria > Bacillati > Actinomycetota > Coriobacteriia > Coriobacteriales > Coriobacteriaceae > Collinsella > Collinsella sp. AM41-2BH. The sequence continues at coordinate 103,406 of NZ_QSGH01000001.1, read as the reverse complement.
GCGGGATCGGGCGTGTGGTAGTTAATGGTCGGCGGCACCACGCCCTGCTCGAGTGCCATGGCGCAGGCCATGACCTCAATGGCCCCCGTGGCACCGATCATGTGCCCCGTCATCGACTTGGTCGACGAGACATGTGCGGCGCGCGCCGCGTCCTCGCCGAGCGCCCGCTTAATGCCTGTCGTCTCGGACGAATCGTTGAGCTTGGTCGAGGTGCCGTGGGCGTTGATGTAGAGACCCTCGGAAGGCTTGACGTCGCCCTCGGCTACCGCCAGCGATATCGCACGGGCAATGCCGGCGGCATCGGGGTCGGGGCTCGTAATGTGATAGGCATCATCGGTGTTGCCGTAGCCCACGACCTCGGCATAAATGTGCGCACCGCGCGCCTGCGCATGCTCCATGCTCTCGAGTACCAGCACGCAGGCGCCCTCACCCATCACAAAGCCATCGCGGTCTGCGTCGAACGGGCGGCAGGCCGTCGCGGGATCGGGGTTGGTGGTCAATGCGCGGCAGGACGTAAAGCCTGCAACAGCATCGGGGATAATGGCCGCCTCGGCACCGCCCGCGAGGATCGCGTCGGCATAGCCGTGCTTGATAGCACGGAACGCCTCGCCCACCGCATGGGCCGAGGTCGCGCACGCAGTCACGACTGGCAGGGTCGGTCCCTTTGCCTTGTGACGGATTGCGATATTGCCCGATGCCATGTTGGGGATCATCATCGCGATCATGTAAGGCGATGCGCGGCGGGGCCCACGGTCGGCAATCGTATGGACGTTGTCGACGAGCGTCTGCATGCCGCCCACGCCCGACCCCACGTAAACGCCCAGGCGCTCGCGATCGATGGCGCCTTCGGCATCAAAGCCCGCATCGTGCATGGCCTCGTCCGAAGCCACCAGCGCAAACTGAACGCAGGGATCGAGATGCTTGGCGTCACGCTTGCCAAAGTACTCGTTGCCGTCAAAGCCCTTGACTTCGGCCGCCACCTTGACGGTAAACGCATCGGTATCGAAGTGCGTGATCGGGCCGATGCCACAGGTCCCGGCGCACATGGCCGCCCAGGTGGCAAGCGCGGTGTTGCCGAGCGGCGATACGGCACCGATGCCGGTGATTGCAACTCTCTGTTCCATCATGGTCTCCTCATCCAAGCCGTTCTTCGGCCCTGGTTTCTACATCGCCATTCCGCCGTCGACGCGCACGACCTCGCCCGTAATGTAGGCAGCCGCATCACTCGCTAAAAAGCGCACCACGCCGGCCACTTCCTCGGGACATGCCATGCGCTTAAGGGGAATCTGTTCCTCGGTTGCCGTACGCACCTTCTCCGAGAGCTTTGCCGTCATATCTGTCTCGACAAACCCGGGAGCGACCGCGTTCGCTCGTACGCCACGAGGCGCAAGCTCGCGCGCCACCGCCTTGGTAAGCCCTATCACGCCCGCCTTGGAAGCAGCGTAGTTGGCTTGTCCGGCATTGCCCATCAGGCCCACGACCGAGCTCATGTTGACGACGCAACCGCCGCGCTGGCGCATAAAGGTCTTGGTGAGCGCGCGCGTCATATTGAATGTTCCCTTGAGATTGACATCGAGCACGCGATCGAATGCGTCATCGCCCATGCGCATGAGCAGGCCATCGCGGGTGATGCCGGCGTTGTTGACGAGCGCCCAAATGGAACCAAAGTCGTTGAGGACCGCTTCCACGCACGCGTTGACAGCAGCGGGATCGGCCACGTCGCATTGATATGCGCGTGCCGTGGCGCCAACCGCCTCACAGGCTTCGCACGTCTTGCGCGCCGCATCGACGCTGCCGGCATAGACGACGGCGATATCAAAGCCGTCCTCCGCCAGACCGACAGCGCAGGCGCGGCCGATACCCCGCGAGCCGCCCGTGACCAGTGCCACACGACGTGAGTCGTTGCGCTCGAGCGCGCCGTTGTTCAAGTTGCCCATGTCATTCCTTTCGGGTTACAGCCCTGTGGACTATGCGAGCTCGTCGGCAATAGCTGCGACCTGCTCGGCCGTTTCGCACGAATACACGCGAACGTCGCTCAGCGTACGCTTGGCCAGGCCCGACAGCGTTTTGCCAGGGCCGACCTCAATAAACGTGTCGATGCCCTGATTCTGCAGAGCATGCAGCGTGTCGACCCAACGAACGGCATGACTCACCTGATTGGCCAAGACATCCGATGCCGCTCGCGGGTCCGCCGGATAGGGCGCCGCCGTCATGTTTGCCATGACCGGAATCAGCAGCGGTGACGGCGCGTGGCCGGCTTGGATATACGTCGCCAGCCCCTCAGTCGCCTCGGCCATATAGGGGCTATGAAATGCGCCCGACACCGCGACTTTCATAGCGCGGCCGCCAGCCTCTTTTACTAGGACGTCGAGCTCCTGCAGCGCCTCGGGCGCTCCGGCAACAACCGTCTGCTGCGGACTGTTGTAGTTGACCGGCCAGCAGTCCTCGCCGGCCTGTTTTGCCAGGTTCTCGACTTGCGCCGCATCGAGCTTGATGACGGCGCGCATGCCGCCCGGATGGCGCTCGGCAGCCGCGGCCATCAGCGCCGCGCGCTCGCACACGAGCTCAAAGCCCGCTCGCGTATCGAACGCCCCCGCAAAGGTGAGCGCGGCGACCTCGCCAAGCGAAAAACCCGCACAGGCGGCAGGTACCACGCCGCGCTCACGCAGGGCGACAGCCGCTGCCAGATCGTGAACGAACACGCACGGCTGCGTGTTCTCGGTCTGCGAGAGTTCCTCCTTGGAGGCGCTTCGGCACTGCTCACTGGTCCCCGGGCGCACCTCGTCGACAATGGCGAACACCTCGGCGGCCGCCGGCGATGCCTCGATCAGGTCGACGCCCATCGCGGGGTGCTGGGCGCCCTGGCCGGCAAACAGAAACGCTACGCCACCCATGCGCACGCACCCTTCAGGACGTGCTCGGCGCCATCGACCAGGTCGTCAACGATTTCACGTGCACTTTGGCGCTCGTTGACCATGCCGGCAATCTGTCCACACAAAAACGAGCCCTCTTCGTAATTGCCGTCCTTGGCGGCCTTGCGAAGGGCGCCCGTGCCCATGGCCCCGAGCTCCTCGACGCTTACGCCCGCCGCCTCGCTCTTGGCGTAGGCGTTAGTGAAGGGGCTCTTGAGGGCACGCACCGGGTGTCCCGTCGAGCGGCCGGTCGCACGCGTCGAGGTGTCGTTGGCCTTCAGGACCATCTCCTTGTACTGCTCCGATACGGTGCACTCATCTGCGATCAGAAAGCGCGTACCCACCTGCACGCCGGCGGCGCCCAGCATAAAGGCGGCCGCCACGCCGCGGCCATCGGCGATACCGCCAGCCGCAACCACGGGAATATCGACCGCATCGACAACCTGTGGCACCAGTGCCATCGTCGAGGTCTCGCCAATATGGCCGCCTGATTCGGTACCCTCGGCAACCACGGCAGTGGCTCCACGACGCGCCACGAGACGCGCCAGCGCCACCGAGGCAACGACCGGGATGACCTTGATGCCCGCCTCGTTCCACGCCTTCATGTACTTGGTGGGATTGCCGGCACCCGTCACGACGACCGGCACCCGTTCGTCAATCACGACCCGCGCGACCTCGTCGGCAAACGGGCTCATGAGCATGACGTTGACGCCAAAGGGCTTATCCGTCCTGGCGCGCAGCTCATGAATCTGGTCGCGCAGCCAGTTGGCGTCGGCGTTCATGGCCGCGATAATCCCTAAGCCGCCCGCCTCGGACACTGCGGACGCCAGCGAGGCGTCGGCGATCCAGGCCATACCGCCCTGGAACACGGGCTTTTCGATGCCGATCAGATCGCAGAGAGGAGTCTTGAGCATCTCTACTTCTCCAATGCCGCCTCGACCGTATCGGCGAACTCGCCGACCGTCTTGGGGTTCTCCTCGGTATCGAGCTGGATGCCAAACTCGTCCTCAACGGCGACGAGGATCTCGACGGTGCCCAGACTGTCGAGACCAATCTCCTCGAGCGTGGACTCGGGCTTCATCTCGACGTCGTCAAGACCGGCGGTCTCGCGGATAACATCGCAAACGCGCTCGAAGGTCTTCTGATCTGCCATGGTAGTTCTCCTTTGTTTGTGCCCTAGGGGCGTTTTTATTTCCTATGTGCGACTACTTCCAACGAAGTAGATAGCCACCTATATCCAGACCGGCGCCAAATCCAACGAGGGCGATGGTGTCGCCCGTGTGAAGTGCACCGGCGTTTGCCAGCCGGTCGAGGGCAAGCGGAATGCATGCGCTCGAAATGTTGCCGGTCTCGCGCAGCGTTCGAACCACGCGCTTGTCTGGCACACCGAGGCGCTTGACCGCCTGACTCAGGATTCGTTCGTTAGCCTGATGGAATACAAAATGGTCGATGTCCTCGACCGAAATGCCCGCATCGCTCGCAAGCTTATGGACCGTGTCGCAAATCGCGTTGACGCCGAACTTGAACACGCGGCGGCCATTCATGGACAGCACGCTCTCGCTATCTGCGGAGGCCTTAAACGGCGAGGTGCCGACCAGACCGGGAACGCACAACGTCTCGACGTCGGGCGCCGTCGAAAGCTCAACGGCAAGGGGGCTGTCTCCCCCAGCCTCAATCACCGCGGCGCCTGCCCCATCGCCAAAGAGCACACAGGTGGCGCGGTCGGTCCAGTCGAGCGCGCGCGTCATCTGCTCGGCGGCAACGACAAGCACATGCTTGGCTCGTCCTCGGGCGATATAGCCCTCGGCAACATCGAGCGCAAATACGAAGCCGGCGCAGGCAGCCGAGACATCGAAGGCAGGGCACGTCGCGCCCAGTCGCTCAGCAACGGCACACGCCTCGGCGGGAACAAGGTGGTCACCCGTCGTCGTCGAGCAGACGATCAGATCCAACTGGCTCGCGTCGATTCCGGACACCTGAAGTGCCCGCTCGCTCGCCGCTACGGCAAGGTCGTCAAGTGACTCGGTGGTGCAGACGTGGCGACTCTTAATACCTGTGCGGGTAAAAATCCACTCATCCGAGGTATCGAGGAACTCGGACAGCTCGTCATTGGAAACACTGCGCTTAGGAAGCGCCGAGCCTGTTCCAAGAATCGTGAAACCCATCACTAACCTCCTTTGAGTTGTTGACGTGTTTACATCGACCAAGAGAGGATAGCGCATTTCAGTCGTTGTTAACGTGTTAACATTAAATTGTCCAAATGCGACAAAGGCTTCACATTGTGTCTCTCTCGACACCATTGCGTTATTCACTTATTCATTAAGGAGGTAGCAGCCGTTATGGATGCCAAATTAACGATAGTCGACGTAACCGGATCGACCAACGATGACCTGCTCGAAGCAGGAAAACAGGGAGCGCCGCACGGCACAGGACTTGCCGCCCGGGCTCAGACAGCAGGACGCGGCCGGCGCGGCCACAAGTGGGATTCAACCGCCGGCAACCTATTGCTTTCGATTGTCCTGCGTCCATGCGTTAATCCTGCGAAGTACTCTGGTCTTGCTGCCGTCAGCGGCCTAGCGGTGCTCGAGGCGCTCGAAAAACAGGGTCTTGCAAACGAGATTGGCCTCAAATGGCCCAACGACCTGGTCGCGCGTGGACGCAAACTCGGCGGCATTCTGGTCGAGGCCGCACGCGATAACGAAGGCAAACCTTTCGCCGTCTGTGGCATTGGTGTCAATGTGAACTATGCGCCCCAAGAGGTGCCCGATGGCGGCCTGCCGGCAATCGGTCTCTCGAACCTTAACGAGAACGTTCCAGCTGTCGACATGCTCCTCGATGAGGTCTATCACGCAGTTATAGACGCTATAGATGCCTGGGCAGAACGCCTCAACGCCATGGAAGAAAACACCGGACCGCTCGCGCCCGTCCACGGCGAATATGTCGCTCACCTCAATTGGATTGGAAAGCACGTTATCGCCCGCTCCCCTGCCGGTGACGAGCTGGCGCGAGGCATCTTTAAAACGGTCGATGGCTTTGGTCGTGCGTGCATCGAAACGGAGGACGGCGTGCGATCCTTCCATTTTGAGGAAGCGTCATTGCGCCCCTTGAGTGAGTAGGTCGCCACAGCCAGCCGCTCGGCAGCCTTACCCGGCGATCCAAACCCATCATGCAAAACAAAAGGGCCCCGCTACCGTAACGGCAGCGGGGCCCTTTAAGCTATGAGCGATATCGCTTAGAGCTTGATGTCGATGTCGACGCCAGCGGGGAGGTCGAGACGCATAAGCGAATCAACGGTGCCCGAGGTGGGGTCGAGGATGTCGATGAGGCGCTTGTGGGTGCGCATCTCGAACTGCTCACGGGAGTCCTTGTTCACGTGCGGCGAGCGGATAACCGTGTACAGGTTGCGCTCGGTGGGCAGGGGGACAGGACCGGAAACGCGAGCGCCGGTCTTCTGAGCGGTCTCGACGATGAGCTTCGCGGACTGATCGACGACCTCGTGATCATAGCCCTTGAGGCGAATGCGGATCTTCTGGGTAGCCAACTTAAACCTCCAAAGAGTGCGAGAGATGCTCTCGCGGATTACGTAACAGGGAGCTCGAACTTAGGCGTTCTTGCTCATGACCTCGTCCACGATGGACTTGGGCGCGGGCTCATAAGAGTCGAACTGCATCGTGTAGGATGCACGGCCCTGGGTCTGGGAGCGAAGGTCGGTAGCGTAACCGAACATCTCGCCCAGCGGCACCTTGGCACGGATGAGCTTGCTGTTCTTGCGATCCTCCATGCCCTCGATCTTGCCGCGGCGACCGGAGAGGTTGCCCATAACGTCGCCCATGTACTGCTCGGGGGTCTCGACCTCGACAGCCATGATCGGCTCGAGCAGCTGCGGGTCGGACTTCTTGAGGGCGTCCTTGATAGCCATGGAACCGGCGATCTTAAAGGCGGCCTCGGAGGAGTCGACCTCGTGGTAAGAACCGTCGAACAGGGTGACCTTAACGTCGAGGACCGGGAAGCCGGCGATAACACCGGTGTTCAGGGCCTCCTGGATGCCCTTGTCGATGGACGGGATGTACTCCTTGGGCACGACGCCGCCGACGATAGCGTTGACGAACTCGTAGCCGAAGCCCTCCTCCATCTTCTCGAGCTTGATGACGGCGTGGCCGTACTGACCGCGACCACCGGACTGACGGACGAACTTGCCCTCAGCCTTCTCGACGTCGTGACCAGCGGTCTCGCGGTAGGCAACCTGGGGCTTACCAACGTTAGCGTCAACCTTGAACTCGCGGAGCAGACGGTCGACGATGATCTCGAGGTGCAGCTCGCCCATGCCGGCGATGATGGTCTGGCCGGTCTCGTGGTTGGTGGACACCTGGAAGGTCGGGTCCTCCTCGGCGAGCTTGGTCAGAGCCAGGGACATCTTGTCCTGCTCGGCCTTGGTCTTGGGCTCGATGGCAACGTCGATAACGGGCTTAGCGAACTCGATCTTCTCGAGGACGATCTCCTTGCCCTCGGCGCACAGGGTGTCACCGGTGGTGGAGTTCTTGAATCCGACGCAAGCGACGATGTCGCCGGCGGCAGCGTCGTCACGGTCGATACGCTCGGCGGCGTTCATCTCGAGGATTCGGCCGAGGCGCTCGCGCTGACCGTTGGAAGCGTTGACAACGTAGGAGCCGGACTCGGCGCGGCCGGAGTAAACGCGGACGTAGGTGAGCTTACCGACGAACGGGTCGGTCATGATCTTGAAGACCAGGCCGGAGAAGGGCTCGTCGAAGGAAGGATGACGCTGGATCTCCTCGCCGGTGTCCGGATCGGTACCGGTGACGGCCTCAACGTCGAGCGGGCTGGGCAGGTAGTCGACGACAGCGTCGAGCAGCTCCTGGACGCCCTTGTTCTTGTAGGCGGAGCCCACGAAGACGAGGTTGAGCTCGTTGGCCAGAACGCCCTTACGCAGAGCAGCCTTGAGCTCCTCGACGGTGAAGTCCTCCTCCATAAGGATCTTCTCCATGAGCTCGTCGTCAAAGCTGGCAGCAGCGTCGAGGAGCTCCTCGCGCTTGGTGGCAGCGATGTCGGCGAACTCAGCCGGGATCTCGTCCATCGGCTCGGGGTAGGTCATGCCCTTCTCGTCGGCCTTGAAGTCCCATGCAGTCATGGTGACCAGGTCGATGACGCCCCAGAAGTTGTCCTCGGCGCCCATCGGGACCTGAGCGGCCACGGCGTTAGCGTCGAGACGATCCTTCATGGTCTCGATAGCGTTGAAGAAGTCAGCGCCCACGCGGTCATACTTGTTGATGAAGGCGATGCGGGGAACGTTGAAGGTAGAAGCCTGACGCCAAACGGTCTCAGACTGGGGCTGAACGCCGGCAACGGCGTCGAAGACGGCGACAGCGCCATCGAGGACGCGCAGGCAGCGCTCGACCTCGGCGGTGAAGTCAACGTGGCCCGGGGTGTCGATGATCTGGATGCGGTAGTCCTTGCCGTCCTTGTTCCAGAAGCAGGTGGTAGCAGCGGAGGTAATGGTTACGCCGCGCTCCTGCTCCTGAACCATCCAGTCCATGGTGGCAGCGCCCTCATGGACCTCACCGATCTTGTGGGTCTTACCGGTGTAGTAAAGAATACGCTCGGTCGTGGTGGTCTTACCGGCATCGATGTGGGCCATGATGCCGATGTTACGGGTATCGGAAAGCTTGTACTTAGGCTTAGCCATGTTAGTTCCTTACCTTAACTTACCAACGATAGTGAGAGAACGCGCGGTTGGCCTCGGCCATCTTGAAGACGTCCTCACGCTTCTTGACGGAAGCGCCCAGGCCGTTGGAGGCGTCGAGGATCTCGTTGGCGAGACGCTCGGCCATGGTCTTCTCCTTGCGAGCGCGGGAGAAGTTGACGATCCAGCGGATACCCAGAGCGGTGGAACGACGGGAGTTGACCTCCATCGGGACCTGATAGGTAGCGCCGCCGACACGCTTGGGCTTAACCTCGAGCGTGGGCTTGACGTTGTCCATAGCCTTCTTGAAGGTAGCGAGAGCGTCGCCACCCTCAGACTTCTCGGCAACGATCTCGAAAGCGGTGTAAACGATGCGCTCAGCGGTGGCCTTCTTGCCGTCAAGAAGGACCTTGTTGATGAGCTGAGTCACCAGGCGGTTGTTGTAAACGGCGTCAGGCTGAACCTCACGACGATTAGCTGCTGCACGACGCGGCATGTGAAATCTCCTTAAGTGTCTACCGTGCGGCGCTTAGGCGGCACACGGCGAAAGTATCAAAACGTTATCTGGCTTATTTAGCCTTGGGGCGCTTAGCACCGTACTTGGAACGGGCCTGCATACGGTTCTGGACCGGAGCAGCGTCGTAGGCGCCACGGATGACGTGATAACGGACACCAGGGAGGTCACGGACACGACCGCCGCGGACGAGCACGATGGAGTGCTCCTGCAGGTTGTGGCCCTCACCCGGGATGTAAGCAGTAACTTCGATGCCGTTGACGAGGCGAACACGGGCAACCTTACGAAGAGCCGAGTTCGGCTTCTTGGGGCTCGTGGTGAAGACGCGGGTGCACACGCCGCGCTTCTGGGAGTTGTGCTGCAGAGCAGCGTTCTTGGACTTCTTGGGCACGGAACGACGGCCCTGGCGAACCAGCTGGTTAATAGTAGGCAAAGCGTACTCCTTCTCGAATGATTCCAGCTTTCTGTAAAGTGCAACGGCTTGAATCGAGGGGTCAGCATCCCCCTACGAAACACGCAGTTCGATAGGATACGTGCCGTTAGCTGTGCCGTCAACAGACCACGCCGCCGGGCGTATCCCAAAATTGGCACATTTCCGCAAAGCCTACACAAAAGGAATCCCCTCCTGTGCGCGGGGGCGGATCCCCGGGCCGGGCGGCACAGGGGTTAAGTTTGCTGCTCTACAGTCCTGGCTCGCACGGAGGCCACATTAAGTGGCCTCCGGCTCGTGCGGAACTCGCGACAAACTTAACCCCTGTGCCGCCCGGGCCGGGGATCCGACGTGCTCGTCGGGGCAACGTTACCTGCCAAAAAGGGACAGGTTTATTTTGGTCGGTTTTATCTGGGGAAACGTCGCGCTCCAACGGTGATCTGCTCTCACCTGTCGCATGGAAATCGGCGGCGCTTTCGGAAGTATGCGGCAAATTCTGGACCCGCCGAGCGCACCGGGGTTTTGCGATAATAAACCCGCAGGTAGAGCGCTTGAGCATATACGGTGTGGTCGACCCATCAAGATTTTGCCGCATACTTCAGGAATGCAGGCGAATATCGTGCGGTCTAACCGCCCATTTACCGCAAAGAAGGCCGCTTCCCCTAGTAGAAAGCGGCCCCAAATCTTACGAATAGACGATGGTAAAGGGTTCCGACGTTTCGGCGCCCCCTGTTGAAGTGCAGCGTGTGCCTTCGAGCGTTACTGAAACCACTTGGTCGACATCAATCAACTTCGTTGGCACCCAAATGTTCTCTCCGCTATTGCGTCCCATCGAAACATAGAAATTGTACGCCCCTGCGTCGTCATCTTCGATAATCTGCTCTGACCCATCCTTGTAGGTGACGGTCAGTTTATGATCAACTGCTTCATAGCCCAGATCATCGATGTGCGTCTGGATGGAAAACGGACTGATCTCGAGAGGCGAGTCATCGGAGCGGAGTTCTTTTGTATCGACGTGCGCTCCGACGTTAAACTCTGGCGTCGATACCTCGATCACCTTCGCATCCTCACCTTTGCCCTCCGTCCAACTGATATTCCAGGTGACCGCATGTCGTAAATCTCGATCGCGATTCCAAGATGCAAAGTACATCGTGCCGTTAATGACCGCGTCGCTTGATGTGTCTTTATCAATGGTGCAGCGTGTATCAGCCCATTCCTCGCCGAAGTTCATGCTGGGTGTACTGACGCCCCCTTCTTCTTCACCATAGAGAACAAGTTCGCCAAGCTCTGCCGCCGGCTTGTAGTAGTTAACGCCATTCGGATTGGACAATGTAAACGTCACAGCACCGCAACCGTTCTCGTCGATTGCCATCTCATGAATGTCGAGCGTATAGCCGTTGCCCTCGACGGACAGATTGACCTTCTGGACTGCACCCTCCAGGCTTTGGGGCGCGATACCATCACCAAACTCTCTGGTGTAGGTATATTTCGTCCCCGACGAGCCGCCATTTGTCCAGGTAACGGACTCTCCGTTGCCATGGTTTCCCCAGGCAGAGGCAAAATAACTGGAATTGACAACAGCGTAGGCGACCCCTCCGGTCGCCAGCACTCCGGCAAGACATCCGATTACGGCAACATACAGAGGCTTCGCGTGACCCTTTCGGCGAAGCGGCTCGCCAGCAGCGGCATAAAGAACACGGTCAGCAAGATCGCTATCGGCTTGGACGGACTCGAAGGCCTGCTTGATCTGGTTGGATTTCACGGTCGCCCTCCTCTAGGATGAACTTGAGCTTCGATCTGCCGCGAGCTAAACGCGTTCGAACGGTCGCGGCTGGCACATGCAGTAACTCGGCAATTTCTGAAGTCGAGAAGCCCAGATAGTAATAGAGCACGATAGGAATACGGAATCGCTCCGGAAGTCGCATAACGTCTGACAGGACCGCCTTGGTCTCCTCCTGCGCCGTCGAAAGCGAATCGGCCAGATTCTCAATATCCTCCACGCGCCTCCACGGCTTTCGAAAGAGAGATTTACATTCATTGATCGTGACCCGGATAAGCCATCGACGAAGATGCTCCCAGTTTTCAAATTGCGCGTCGCTTTTGAGCAACTTAAGAAAGACGTCTTGAGCGACATCGTCGGCGTCAGCGCGATCACGCAGATACGTCAAGGCGATTCGGAACACGACATCTCGGTGATCCTCGACCGCCTGTCTAAAAGCTTGTTCTTCCATAATCACCTCCCGGTGACACTGATGGTTCTTGATGGGGCCCTCACCATAGATACGCTTTGACCAAACGGAATGTTTCAAATTCAAGCAGGAAAAACTACCAAAATAAACCTGTCCTTTTTTGCAAGTGATCAACGGAACGAAACAAGTTGAGCATACGCAAGCGAGCGGCCCCCAGAGCGTACAAGGTGGCATGAAAAAGGCAGGGCATTGACCTTTTGGTCATGCCCTGCCTTTTGAATGACAGATTGTAGCTCTGGGGGCCGCGCAGCGACGGAGGTCGCCGCCGTTCGTTAGAACGGCGGAACTAATTACTCCTCGTCGTTGTCCTTGGCCTCTTCGGCGTCGTCGGTGTCTACGAGCTGGTTGAGTAGCTCGTCGAGGGAAGCCATGTCCTCGTTGATGGCACCGTTGGCGGGAGCCTTCTTGTCGTCGATCGGGGCGCCCAGGAGCTCCTCGTCGGCGTCGGCGTGATGCGTCGGCGTGGCGGAGGTGCCCAGCAGGATGTCGTCCGGACCGTCGGGGCTAAAGACCATCTGCAGCAGCTGCGAGAGGTCTTCCTCGTCGGCAACGTCGTCGTTGTTCTCGAGGATGTAGAGCAGGTCGTGGGCCTCCAGGCCGTCACGGAGCTCCTCGATCGCCTTGGCACCGATGCCATCGATGCGCAGCAGATCCTCCTCGGACTTGCCGACCAGGTCGCCGACCGTCTCGATGCCGACCTCGCTGAACTTGTTGGTCCAGCGCTGCGACACGCCCAGGTCGTCGAACAGGTACAGGCGAGCCTTCTCAGCAGAGATGGTGTGGCCGTTGCGGGTGAACGAACCGTCAGCACCGCCGAACTCGTCGTAGCCGGCCCAGTCGAGCTGCTGCGGAAGCTGCTCGTCCAGGTCCTTGAGCTCCACAGGAGCCCACTCGGGCAGCGACTTGGCGTTGGGCGAAGCCGGACCATCGATGTCCACGTAGCCGTCGGCCGTGCGATACGTCAGCTTGGCGTTGGCGTACGGCTTGAGGCCGGTACCAGCCGGGATCTTCTTACCGACGATGACGTTGGACTTAAGGTCGAGCAGGTGGTCGACCTTGCCCTCAATAGCAGCCTCGGTAAGGACGCCGGCGGTACGGATGAACGAAGCGCTCGACAGCCAGGAGTCGATGTTGGACGCGACCTTGAGCGTACCCAGGATGACGGGCTCGGCCACGGGAGCCTGACCGCCCAGACGGGCAACGCGCTCGACCTCGTCAGCGAACTCGTAGCGGTCGACGTACTGACCAAGCAGGTACTTGGAGTCGCCGGGGTTGGTGATCTGAACGCGACGCAGCATCTGACGTGCGAGCACCTCGATGTGCTTGTCGTTCAGGTCGACGCCTTGGCTGGTGTAGACGTCCTTGACGCTCTCGACGAAGGTGTGCATCGTCGACTCGATGTCGGTCAGCTTGCGCAGGTTACGGAAGTTGACGAAGCCCTTGGTGATCTGGTCGCCGGCGCGAACCTCGCAGCCGTCCTCGATCTCGGGCATAAAGCGCACCGATGCGGGGACGCGGCGCTCGTCAAGGACACGGGTGTGGTCCTCGGAGTCGGTGAGCGTCAGCACGTACTCGGACTTCTCGGGCTTAATCGAGAGGTGGCCGGAATACGGAGCCAGCTCGGCCTCGCGACCCAAGATCTTCTCGTTGACGTTGCCGACGATATCGAACATACGGCTGACCGTAGGCAGACCCTGCGTAATATCGTCGACGCCAGCGACGCCGCCGGAGTGAATGGTACGCATCGTAAGCTGCGTACCGGGCTCGCCGATGGACTGGGCGGCAATAATGCCGACCGCGGTACCGATGGCGACCGGACGACGGGTGGAAAGATCCCAGCCGTAGCACTTCTGGCACACGCCGTACTTGGAGCGGCAGGTGAGCAGCGCGCGAAGCTTGACCTTCTTAAGGCCGGCATCGACCATCTTCTGGATGTCAGCGACCTTCTCGATGTAGCCGTCCTGCTCAAAGAGCACGGTGCCATCGGGGGCCACGACGTCCTCAATGAAGCAACGGCCGACGAGGTCGGTGTTGAGGTCGGTGGTGCCGGGGATGATGAGGTTGTAGGTGACGCCCTCGTGCGTACCGCAGTCCTCCTCACGGACGATGACGTCTTGGGCCACGTCGACCAGACGACGGGTCAGGTAACCAGAGTCCGAGGTGTGGGATGCGGTATCGACCAGGCCCTTACGGGCGCCGTAGGTCGAAATGAAGTACTCGAGCGGCAGCAGGCCCTCGCGGAAGTTCGCCTTAATGGGAAGGTCGATCGTCTCGCCGGACATGTCTGCCATCAGGCCACGCATGCCGCCGAGCTGACGCAGCTGGGTCTTAGAACCACGGGCGCCGGAGTCGGCCATCATGTAGAGCGGGTTCTCCTCGTCGAACAAGTCGAGCATGAGCGCTGCGACCTTGTCGGTACAAGCGGTCCACTCGTTAACGACTTCGATGTGGCGCTCCGTCTCGTTGATGAAGCCCTCCTCGAAGTACTCGTTGATCTGGTCGACGTTAGCCTGGGCGCGGTCGAGCAGCTCCTGCTTCTCGGCAGGGATGAGAGCGTCCCACACCGAGATGGTGAGGCCGGCGCGGGTAGCGTAGTGGAAGCCGGAGTACTTGATGGCGTCGAGGATCGGACCGACCTTGGCCTCGGGGTAACGATCGCAGCAGTCGGCAACCAGCTTGGCCACGTCGCCCTTGACCATCTTGTAGTTCATGAACTCATAGTCTTCGGGCAGGCACTGGCGGTTGAAGATGATGCGACCGATAGAGGTCTCGAAGCGTGCGGTCTTGTTACCGGTGACGTCGTAGTCGACAAACTCGTTCTTGCCATTCTTGACGCGGAAGATACGGGTGCCGTCCTCGTTGATGACGTTGGCGTTCTCGGCGGACACGCGGACCTGAATCTTGGCCTGCATGTCGACCTCGGAGCGGCAGTCATAGGCGTGCAGCGCGTCGTCGAAGCTCGAGAACACGTGGTTCTCGCCCGGCAGACCGTCGCGGACCTGGGTGAGGTAGTACACACCGATGATCATGTCCTGCGAGGGGATGTTGACCGGCTTGCCGGATGCCGGCGAGCGCAGGTTGTTCGCAGAGAGCATGAGCACGCGGGCCTCGGCCTGAGCCTGGCTGGACAGCGGCACGTGGACAGACATCTGGTCGCCGTCGAAGTCGGCGTTGAAGGGCGAGCAGACCAGCGGGTGCAGGTGGATAGCCTTGCCCTCGACCAGAACCGGCTCAAAGGCCTGGATGGACAGACGGTGCAGGGTCGGTGCGCGGTTGAGCAGCACGACGCGGCCGTCGATGACCTCTTCGAGGATATCCCACACAAAGGTGGCACCGCGGTCGATAGCGCGCTTGGCGCCCTTGATGTTCTCGACCTTGCCAAGCTCGACCAGGCGCTTCATGACGAAGGGCTTGAAGAGCTCCAGCGCCATGGTCTTGGGCAGACCGCACTGGTGCAGCAGCAGCTTGGGGTCGGTAACGATAACCGAACGGCCGGAGTAGTCGACACGCTTACCCAGCAGGTTCTGACGGAAACGGCCCTGCTTGCCCTTGAGGGCCTCGGCGAGCGACTTGAGCGGGCGACCGCCACGGCCAGAGACCGGGCGACCACGACGGCCGTTGTCGAACAGGGCGTCCACGGACTCCTGGAGCATGCGCTTCTCGTTGTTCACGATGATCGCAGGGGCGTCCAGGTCGAGCAGGCGCTTGAGTCGGTTGTTACGGTTGATCACGCGACGATACAGGTCGTTGAGGTCGGACGCGGCGAAGCGGCCGCCGTCGAGCTGGACCATCGGGCGCAGATCGGGCGGAATGACCGGGATGACGTCCAGGATCATGTTCGCGGGGCTGTTGCCACCCTTCAGGAAGGCGTCAACGACCTCAAGGCGCTTGACGGCCTTCTCGCGCTTCTGCTTCTGGGAATCCTCGTCGGCAATGATGGCCTTGAGCTTCTCGGCCTCGGAAGGAAGGTCGATGGCAGCGAGCAGGTCGCGGACGGCCTCGGCACCCATGCCACCCTTGAAGTACATGGAGTAGTAGCGGGTCATCTCGCGGAACAGCGGCTCATCGGAGATGAGGTCGCGCTCGGTGAGCTTCATGAAGGCGTTGAAGGCGTCCGTGCGGAGCTGCTTCTCGTCCTTGCACTCTTCCTCGATGTCGACGATGCCAGAGGCGATCTCCTCGGGGGTCAGCGGCTCCTCGTCGGAGAACTCGTCAAAGTTCTCGGGGTCGCCCTGCTCCTTGAGGGACTCGATCTGGCGGGCGCACTCGGCATCGATCTCTTCCAGATCGGCGGCGAGCTCCTCGCGCAGGTCGTCAGCGTCGGCCTCGCGAGCCTCGTAGTCAACCTCGGTGATGATGTAGCTGGCAAAGTACAGAACCTTCTCGAGGTCCTTGGACTTGATGTCGAGCATACGGCTCATCGGGAAGCTCGTGGGGCTCTTGAAGTACCAGATGTGGGACACGGGAGCGGCGAGCTCGATGTGGCCCATGCGGTCGCGACGCACCTTGGCCGAGGTGACCTCGACGCCGCAGCGCTCGCAGACGATGCCCTTAAAGCGGATGCCCTTGTACTTGCCGCAGGAGCACTCCCAGTCCTTGGCGGGACCGAAGATCTTCTCGCAGAACAGGCCGTCCTTCTCGGGCTTGAGGGTACGGTAATTGATGGTCTCCGGCTTCTTGACCTCACCGTGCGACCAGGAACGGATCTGGTCGGCGGAGGCAAGGGAGATCTTTACCGAGTCAAAATCAGTAGCTTCGAAATCTGCCACAGTCAACTACTCCTTATCAGTGGTCGTGGCGGCGACAGCCTCGGGTGCCTCGGCGGTCTCGGCATCCTCGGCCTCGACGTCGGTGTCAACGCCGGCGAGCGCAGCCAGGTCGTCGAGAGCAGAGGTCTCCTCGGCGGTCACAGGGGCGGAGGCGTCCTCGTCGGCATCGTGCATGGGCTCGATGTCCAGCGCGAGGGAGCGGATCTCCTTGACGAGAACCTTGAAGGACTCGGGGATACCCGGGACAGGAACGTTCTCGCCCTTGACGATGGACTCGTAGGTCTTGACGCGGCCCACGGTATCGTCGGACTTGACGGTCAGGATCTCCTGCAGGACGTTGGAAGCGCCGTAAGCGTACAGTGCCCAAACTTCCATCTCGCCGAAGCGCTGGCCGCCGAACTGGGCCTTGCCGCCCAGAGGCTGCTGGGTAACCAGGCTGTAAGGGCCAGTCGAACGGGCGTGGATCTTGTCGTCGACCATGTGGCCGAGCTTGAGGATGTAGGACGTACCCACGGTAATGGGCTCGCGGAACTCCTCGCCGGTACGGCCGTCGAACAGACGGGTCTTGCCGCGCTCGTCAAGCTGGGTGACGAACTCGGGGCGCATGTGATCGCCAAAGGCAGCGGTGGCCTTGTTGAGCATGTTCTTGTTGGCACGACGGATGACCTCGGCGATCTCGTCCTCCTTGGCGCCGTCGAAGACGGGCGTCGCGGTGAAGAACGGACCGGGGACGTACTTGTCGGAGTCGGCCTGCTCGGTATCCCAACCGCAGGCAGCAGCCCAGCCAAGGTGGCACTCGAGCAGCTGGCCGACGTTCATACGCGAAGGAACGCCCAGCGGGTTGAGGATAACGTCGATCGGGGTACCGTCAGCCATGTAGGGCATGTCCTCGACCGGCAGAACGTTACAAATAACACCCTTGTTGCCGTGGCGACCGGCGATCTTATCGCCCTGCTGGATCTTACGACGCTGGGCGACGTAGACGCGCACCTGCTCGTTGACGCCGGGGGCCAGGTCGTCGCCGTTCTCGCGGCTAAAGCGGACAACGTCGATAACGCGGCCGTAAGCGCCGTGAGGCATCTTAAGGGAGGTGTCGCGGACGTCGTGGGCCTTGGCGCCGAAGATGGCGCGCAGCAGGCGCTCCTCGGCGGTCAGAGCGCTCTCGCCCTTAGGCGTGACCTTGCCGACCAGGATGTCGCCAGGGCCGACCTCGGCGCCGATGCGGATGATGCCGTCCTCGTCGAGGTTGGCAAGCATGTCCTCGGAGAGGTTCGGGATCTCGCGGGTGATCTCCTCGGGGCCAAGCTTGGTGTCGCGGGCGTCGATCTCGTGACGGGTGATGTTGATGGTCGTCAGCAGGTCCTCGGCCACCAGGCGCTCGGACACGACGATACCGTCCTCGTAGTTAAAGCCTTCCCACGGCATGTATGCCACGGTGAGGTTCTGGCCCAGTGCGAGCTCGCCATGATCGGTCGAAGGACCGTCAGCCAGGGGCTCGCCCTGCTCAACGGTGTCACCGACGCGCACGAGCGGACGGTGGTTGATGCAGGTGGACTGGTTGGAGCGCTGGTACTTGGCCAGGTGATACTCGTCCATGCCACCGGCATGCTTGACGATGATCTTGGCGGCGTCGGCAAAGATGACCTCGCCGGCGTTCTTGGCCAGGGTGACCTCGCCGGAGTCCAGAGCGGCGCGGCGCTCCATGCCGGTACCGACATAGGGAGCGGCGGGGTGAACCAGCGGCACGGCCTGACGCTGCATGTTGGCGCCCATCAGCGTACGCTTGGCGTCGTCGTGCTCAAGGAACGGGATCAGCGTGGCTGCGACGGAGAGCATCTGACGCGGCGAGACGTCCATGTAGTCGACGTCCTCGACGGGCACGTCGGCGGGAGCGCCGAAGGAGCCGTCGAAGTCGCGGGTACGGGCGATCACGGTGTGCGGACGGACAAGCTTGCCCTCGGCATCGGTCGTGATGAACTCGTTGGTCTTGGGATCGAGCGGCGTGTTGGCCGGCGCGATGACGTGCTTCTCTTCCTCGTCAGCGGTCATCCAGTCGATCTGGTCGGTGGCAACGCCGTTCTCGACGCGACGGAACGGGGCCTCGATGAAGCCATACTCGTTGACGCGGGCGTAGAGGGCGAGCGAGCCGATCAGGCCGATGTTGGGGCCTTCGGGGGTCTCGATCGGGCACATGCGGCTGTAGTGCGAGTTGTGAACGTCGCGGACGGCCGTCGGCACGTTAGTGCGGCGGCTGGAGCCGGACTTGTGGCCGGCAAGACCACCAGGGCCGAGTGCGGACAGACGGCGCTTGTGGGTCAGACCGGTCAGGGGGTTCGCCTGGTCCATGAACTGCGAGAGCTGCGAGGAACCGAAGAACTCCTTGATGGAGGCCACGATCGGGCGGATGTTGATGAGCGACTGCGGGGTGATCTCGTCGATGTCCTGGGAGCTCATGCGCTCACGGACGACGCGCTCCATACGGCTCATGCCGATACGGAACTGGTTGGCGACAAGCTCGCCGACGGTGCGGATGCGGCGGTTGCCAAAGTGGTCGATGTCGTCGACCTTGAAGCCCTGCTCGCCGGCAGCGAGGGACAGGAGGTAGCGCAGCGTCGCGACGATATCCTCGTCGGTGAGCACCGTGACCTCTTCCTCGGTGGTGAGGTTGAGCTTCTTGTTGACCTTGTAACGACCGACGCGGGCCAGGTCGTAGCGCTGCGGGTTGAAGAGAAGACCCTCGAGCAGGCTGCGGGAAGCGTCCACGGTGGGAGGCTCGCCCGGGCGCAGACGACGGTAGATCTCGATGAGGGCGTCCTCGCGAGTGAGAGCGGTGTCGCGCTCCAGGGTACGCTTGATCACATCGGAGTTACCGAGCAGCTCGATGATGTCGTCGTTGGTGACGGCGATGCCAAGGGCGCGCAGGAACATCGTGGCGCTCTGCTTGCGCTTACGGTCGATGGAGACCATGAGCTGGTCGCGCTTGTCGACCTCAAACTCAAGCCAGGCACCGCGGGACGGGATGATCTGGGCCTTGTAGATCTGCTTGCCCGAATCCATCTCGGAGCTGTAGTACACGCCCGGGGAGCGGACGAGCTGCGAGACGACGATACGCTCGGTACCGTTGATGATGAAGGTGCCCTGATCGGTCATCATGGGGAAGTCGCCCATAAAGACGAGCTGCTCCTTGATCTCGCCGGTCTCCTTGTTGGTGAGACGGACGTCGGTCAGAAGCGGAGCCTGATAGGTCATATCCTTCTCGCGGCACTCCTCGACAGTGTGCGCGGGGTCGCCGAACTGATGCTCGCCGAAGGTAACCTCGAGAACATGGTTCTGGCTCTGGATGGGGCTGGATTCCTTGAACGCCTCACGAAGGCCCTCGTCCTTAAAACGCTCAAAGGATTCCCTTTGAACAGAGATAAGGTTGGGGAGCTCCATGGCCTCCGGGATTTTCCCGAAGCTGACGCGCTTGCGCTCAGTGGCAGTGTATGCGTAGGTCACCAGGTTTTTCCTCCTTCACGGAAATGCTCGGTGGGTTGGCGAGGCATAGCTTCGCCAGTTATCGCAACCTAATAGTTTATCAGGTACCGACCGTTGGGCAAGAAAAGCCTTGACGCAATTGAGTTTTTGGAGTAGCAAAGTTTTTCGGCAGAAAACACGCAGGTAGATGTATGTGTATCGAACATCTGTTCATATATTTTCTGTGAACAGAGAGCCGGCAATCGCAGCTCTTATAAAAAACGGGCGCGAACCGAGGTCCACGCCCGTAAATGTCGGTGCCCGAAGGCTTACTTGCGCATCAATCCGCCGCGCTCGTCGATGGCGTCCCAGAAGGCATCGGCAAAGCGGGGGTCGTTTGCAGCCATGAGGGCGTTAGTGGCCATCCAACCAGAGGGAGTGCCGGTGTCGTAGCCCGACAGCGGGTCGATGACGACGGCGTACATGGCCTCGCGGTCGAGCGAACGGGCCATGGCGTCGGTGAGCTGGATCTCGCCGCCCTTACCGGCCTGCTGATCGGCCAGCAGGTCCATGACCAGCGGGCTCAGCAGGTAGCGACCGACGATGTACAGGTTGGACGGAGCAGCCTCGGGAGCGGGCTTCTCAACCAGACCGCCGATACGCCAGACAGCGCCCGGCTCTGCATCGGCAACGTCCTCGGCACCCTCGAGCGAACCGACGCGCTCACCGGCGATAACGCCGTAGCGGCTGACTTCCTCGGGCGAGCAAGCAGCGACGGCGATAACCGAAGCGCCACCGTGCTCCTTGGAAACGGCGAGCATCTTGTCGCAGATGTCGCGATTAGGCACAACGTAGTCGCCCAGAAGAACCAGGAAGTTCTCCCCTGCTACGGCGTCGGCAGCAGAGCGGATAGCATGGCCGAGGCCCTTGGGCTCGTACTGATAACGGAAGTCGACCGGCATACCGCCAGCGTGGGCGACGGCATCGGCATACGCGTTCTTGCCGCGCTCGCGCAGCAGGTTCTCGAGCGAGCGATCGGGCTGGAAGTAGTTCAGTAGCTCGGGCTTACCGGGCGAGGTAACGATGATGGCGTCGTCGACTTCCTCGGGGCCGAGCGCCTCCTCGACGACGTACTGAATGACGGGCTTGTCGAGCACCGGCAGCATCTCTTTGGGCGTGCACTTGGTGCCAGGCAGAAAACGCGTGCCAAGACCGGCGGCGGGGATGATTGCCTTCATGTTATTCAAAGATCCTTTCGCAGGCGCAAAAGCGCCCCATGCGTGCGGCACACAGCCGCAGACCAAATTGCGATACCCAAACATCTTACCGCTGGAACTATATGTCGCTACAAGGCAGGGACAATTCTTCAGCAGGTCAACGCAAATTATTGCTCGAATGGTGCAATTTTATTGCCCAACGGCAGGGCACGCGATACGACGCAAATCACAGAACATGGCAGTTTGAGCAACCGATGTCGAGGAACCGAAAAACAAAAAAGACGGGGCTCGCAATGCGAACCCCGTCTGCAAAGAAATCTGGCGAGAAAGCCTGATTACTTGAGGGTGACAGCAGCGCCAGCAGCCTCGAGCTTCTCCTTGGCAGCCTCGGCGTCCTCCTTCTTGGCACCCTCGAGAACAGCCTTGGGAGCGCCCTCGACGACCTCCTTGGCCTCCTTCAGGCCAAGGTTGGTGAGCTCACGGACGGCCTTGATGACCTGGATCTTGTTGTCGCCGAAGCCCTCGAGCACGACGTCAAACTCGGTCTTCTCCTCGGCCTCAGCAGCGCCAGCAGCGGGAGCGGCGACAACAGCGGCAGGAGCAGCGGCGGAAACGCCGAAGGTATCCTCGATAGCCTTAACGAGCTCGGAAGCCTCGAGAAGGGTCATTTCCTTAAGAGCATCGATGATCTCATCGGTGGTAAGCTTAGCCATTTCTAAGTCCTTTCGGTTTCCGTGTCTGTGCACGGAGATCAGTTAAAACACGGCGCGAATGCGCCAGGGGTGCGGCGTTGCCGCCGCGGGTGAAAACAGCGACTAGGCTGCCTTCTGCTCGGAGACCTGCTGGATCGAACGAGCGAGACCAGAGGAAACGCCGTTGACGCAGACAGCAATGTCGCGAGCGAAACCGGAGATGAGACCGGCGATCTGACCGAGAAGCTGATCCTTGGTGGGCAGCTCGGCGATAGCCTTAACATCATCAGCGGAAACGGCCTTGCCGTCGGAGATACCGCCCTTGATCTCAAGGACGCCCTTGGACTTAGCGGAGAAGTCCTTAAGGGCCTTAGCGGCCTCGACCGGCTCGGTCTCGTAGAACACATAAGCGACGGGGCCGGCGAGGATCTCGTCGATCTCGGGCTGCTCCTGGTTCTTGAGAGCGATCTTGACCAGGTTGTTCTTGTAGACCTTCATCTCGGCGCCGCACTCGCGAAGCTGATGACGCAGCTCCTGAGCCTGCTTAACCGTCAGACCGTTGTAGTTGACGACGAACAAACCGGCGTTCTCGGCGATACGGGACTCGATCTCTGCAACCTTGTCGATTTTGTACTGCTGGGGCATAAATTACACCTCCTCGAATTCTTTCCGGGCACGGTCCGCCACAAGGACGTGACGGGGGCATGTCCAAAAAGAAAGCCCCCGCGCTGCATGAGCGACGGGGGCGAGAAGACATATCTACTCGACCACCTCGGCTGGCGGGATATCCCATTAAGCTCGCGGGCGATGCCCGTTTGCACCGGCTGTCTCTGGCAGCGGATTCGTGCGTGAACGAAAGTATTATGGCGGGGACCCCGGCGTCGGTCAACGGAAATCCGGGCTGCACACAATTCCACCATCCGGCACGCTCCGCCGAAGGCCAGGCGCAAGGTTTTCGCTCGGTCAAGTCCTGGGCTCGCACGAAGGCCACATTAAGTGGCCTTCGGCTCGTGCGGAATCTACGAAAACCTTGCGCCTGGCCTTCGACGGCGCGTGCCTGCGTTGACTTTGGGCAGCCCGGGTTTTCGTTGGCTGACGCCCCCACTCATAAGCCTTAAGTCGGTGGGCTGATGGGTTGGGTCCCGTTGGGCTACAGGGTTGAAACGAAGGTGGATAGGCGGTGGAGGCCTTCGTCCAGGTCTTTGTCGGAAACGCAATAGCTGAGGCGGATGTGGCCTTCGGTGCCGAAACAGTCGCCCGGGACTAGGGCTACGTTTGCCTCTTTGATGGCTTTGATGCAGAAGGCTTCGCTGGTTAGGCCAAACTTTTTGATGCTCGGGAAGGCGTAGAAGGCTCCTGCGGGCTCCACGACGTCCAGGCCCATGGCGCCGAGTGCTGCGAGTACGCGTTCGCGGCGGGCTCGGTAGACTTTGAGCATGGGGGCTGGGTCGACGGTGAGTGCCACACGGGCGGCGTCCATCTCGAAGGAGACGGCGCTCGATACTAGGTATTGGTGGGCCTTTGCGATCTCGGCGATGACGGGAGCTGCCGCTGCGAGCCAACCCAAGCGCCAGCCGGTCATGGCCCAGGGCTTGGAGAAGCTCTCGATGACGACCGTCTGCTCGCGTAGCTCCGGGTGGCGCTGGGCAAATCGCTCGTAGCCGTCCACGTAGACCAGACGGTTGTACACGTCGTCGCAGACCACGTAGATGCCTGCCTGCTCCGCCACGTGTGCCACGGCGTCGAGCGATGCCGCGTCGAGGATGCAGCCCGTGGGATTGTTGGGCGAGCAGATGACGATGGCTTTGGTCGCCGGCGTCACGCAAGCACGAAGTGCGTCCTCGTCAATCTGGAATTGCGCAGGCTCCGTATCCAAAAAGACCGCTTTGGCGTGATTGGCCATGACAATGCTCTCGTACAGTCCAAAGGCCGGCGTGGGGATAATGACCTCGTCGCCGGGGTTGAGCATAGCCATGAATGTTGCCGACAGGGCCTCGGTCGCGCCGTCGGTCAGGATGACCTCGTCGGCGGAAAACACCAGGCCCGCATCCCCCATGTAGGCAGCCAGTGCCTCGCGCAGGGCGGGGCGACCGTTGTTGGGCGGATAGTGCGTGTCACCGCGGTCCAACGCGGCGGTCACCTCGGCGCTAATCATATCGGGCGTGGGAAAGTCGGGCTCGCCAAGCGCAAGCGCGATGCACCCTGGGTGCTGGGCGGCGAGCGCGTTAATCCGACGGATGCCGGAGGGCTTGAGCGTGGCAAGCGAGGTATTCATAGGCAGACGCATGGCGTTCCTTTCGTAAGGGTTGCACTAGGATAGCGCGGCGAGGCGCCGCCAGACGGTGTAACCTAAACGGAAACCAACCGGAAAGGAGGCGGCATGGAGACGACCGCACGCGGCGATGTACCAAAAACGCTGCAGACCATTGCGTATATCAGCATTCCCGATAGCGCCGATCTTGAGTTTTTGCTCTGGGACCTGCAGGATGCCATCGCCGCCTATGCACAGCTTTCCGGCACCGCACTCCCCCGCCCGGTCAACTTGAAGTCAAATGACGCCGTTGCGGTCGATGGCATGGTGCTCGCTGTTGATGATGCATTTGACGATGAGGCGATGACCGCTGTCGAGCAGATACTCGATCGCTTTGGCGGTACGGGAACGCGTGTCTATGCCGTGATTCGAGCCGCACAAGAGGGCGCTGAGCAGGCACGCGGGGCCGCCGTTCGTCTGCACAAGACATGCGAGCGCCAGGGCCAATTGTGGTGTGGCGGCGTTGTCATCTGCGCCGGCGGCGGCATCGCAGCGCTTCGCCATTCCCCACGCATGGGCCTCTTGCGCCGACCATTTTCGGAAGCGATGGATAAGCTCGTGGGCGCTGTGCGCATGGGCTGCTCCATTGAGCATGCGCAGCTGCTTGGCGGTGGCAATGCCGGTAGCGTCGACGCCGACGGCATGGTGCGTGTCGAGCCCGCGCTGCCCGCGCCGATCTGGCGCACCATCATCAAACGCCTCGGCGCCCATGCTCAATCAAATATCTAAATTAGAAAGCAGCCCAGTCAACTGCCTCGTGCCAGCGCTCGACAAGGCGCTCCAGACGCCAAGCCGCATTGGCAGGACTTGTCGAGGGCAGGACGATGGCGGGCAGCCCGGTGCGTTCTTGTAGATAGCGCTTGTAGAGCCGGCCAGCCGTACCACCGTTGCATATCACCTGCTCAATGGGAGCTGCGTCGGTAATGCACTCGATATGTGCCGGCACAACGTTGCGAATGCTCGCGTCGCTCGAGCCCTTAATGTCGCAACTCTCGATCACATCCCACAGGCCCACGCCGCCGTTCAGCAGCATAGATCGCTTGGCAGCAATGGAGGCATCGAGCGTCGCGGGCTCACCGCTTGCCAAAGGATCGCCCTCGTTGGGCGGCACAGGCACACCGAGGCACGCAGCCATCACACGCCAAAAGCGATTCTGAGGGTTGCCGTAATAAAAGGCATTTGCACGCGAGAGCACCGAGGGAAACGACCCCAGCACCAAAACGCGCGAGCGCTGGTCGAACACAGGCTCAAACCCATGCTCAATATGTTGATAGTCCTCGTCAGACACGGCCATGGGCTAGGCTCTCAACAGATAGCGCACCTCGTAGGGTGCAAGCTCAAGGGTACCCGTCAGCTCGACCGTGGGCGCATCGTCGGCAAGCAGGTCGACAAAGGACCCGTTGAGCTCGCCGGCGCCAAAGGTGTAAGGCTCGCCCACGGCGTTCACCGCCACGAGCACCGTCGCGTCATCACAGGCGCGCTCGAACAGCAGCTGCTTGTTCTGGATCACCACGTTGCGATAGGCACCGTAGTTGAGAGCACAGGCCGCCGCGTCATCGGCCGAGCGAAGGTGCGCAAGCTGCGTGATGAACGCCGTCAGCTCGTTGGGCGCAGGCTCATCGAGCGCAGGTCGCAGCGCCCAGTCACCATCGGGGCCGCCCTTTTCGCCGGCAATCCCCCACTCGCTGCCATAGTAGACGCACGGAATGCCCGGCATGCCAAAGAGCATGCCATAGGCGGGACGCAGGCACGACTTGTCGGTGAGGATGCTTGCCAGGCGCGGCACGTCGTGGTTGTCGACAAACGACAGCAGGTGCTTGCCGCGGTAGATGCACCACGGATCGCCGCCAAACTGGCGATGCAGCGAATGCGCGATCTCGAACATATTGACCGAGTTAAAGCTGGAGTACAGGCCCTTGTAGCACTCGTAGTTGGTGCAGGAGTCGAGCATCTCGTCGTTGACGATCTGGTTGTAGTCACCGTGAAGCGTCTCGCCGATCAGCACAAAGTCGGGCTTGAGCTCACGGGTAAAGGCGTGCAGGCGACGCATAAAGTCGCGGTCGAGCATATAGGCAACGTCCAGGCGCAGACCGTCGACGCCAAAGACCTCGGCCCAGCGGCGCACGGACTCGAGCAGGTAATCGACCACGGCGGGGTTTTGCAGGTTGAGCTTCACGAGCTCAAAATGGCCTTCCCAGCCCTCGTACCAAAAGCCGTCGCCATAGCAGGAATCGCCGTCAAAGCTGATGTGGAACCAATCCTTGTACGGCGAGTCCCACTTACGCTCCTGCACATCGCGGAAGGCCCAAAAGCCACGGCCCACATGGTTGAAGACCGCATCGAGCACCACGCGGATGCCATGGACGTGCAGCGTGTCGCATACGGCGGCAAAATCGGCATCCCCGCCCAGGCGGCGGTCGATATGGCGCAGGCTGCGCGTATCGTAGCCGTGGCTATCAGACTCGAGCGGCGGGTTAATCAGCACAGCGCCAATACCGAGTTTTTGCAGGTAGTCGGCCCATTGGGTGATCTTCATGATGGGCGCATCGGGGTTGGGCGCAGCGTTGGCAGCCTGGGCGAGCTCATCCTCGGCAACGGGCGCGGCGTTTTCGCGCGGAGCTCCGCAAAAGCCCAGCGGATAGATCTGATAGAACGTCGTCTCGTATGCCCACATAGCAACCTCCCGGCAAGCTCAACACAACGACATCCATTGTATGCCCAGCAGGGTAGCTATTTTGGGACGGGGCTCTTTTAGCTACCCCAGCCCCTTTCTAAGTTGCGGTGAAATACGGACTGTTTGCCGGGTTTATTGGGCTCAGCAGTCCGTATTTCACCGCAACTGATGAGGAGACGTGATTAGGCGACAGGCTTTGCGCGGTGTATGGCCGGGAACAGCACCGTGATGGCGAGGATGACGCCCACGACGGTAATCGCCCCGCCCGCAAAGCCAATCCAAGCGATACCGGGACCCGAAACCACGGCTCCGCCGATCGCGGTGCCCGTGCCGATACCAAGGTTAAACAGGCCCGAGAAGATCGACATGGCGACGGCCGACGAGTCCGCCGGCGTGTACTTGATGAGCTCGGCCTGAAACGCCACGTTAAAGGCCGTGGCGCAGCAGCCCCATAGTGCGCAGACGGCAAGCACCAACACGAGCGCCGAGGCTGCGGGGGCCATAAGCAGCAGAGCCACCGGCACGCCGGAGAGCGTGATAGCCAAGAACGGGAAGCGATGCCCATCGAACAGGCGGCCAAACAGCCAGCTTCCGAGCAGACCAGAACAGCCAAACGCCGTCAGCGTCATGGTGATGGCACCCGCATCGACGTGCGCGACCTGCGCCAGGAAGGGCTCGATATAGCTGTAGCTTGCGTAATAGCCGGTCGCCATAAAGACCGTGACCGCGTAGAGCGCGATCAGGAACGGGTTCTTGAGCAGCTCGGGCAGCTGCTTAACGGTAAAGCGCTCACCCGCCGGCATGGCCGGGAACACCGCTGCCTGGTACACCACCGCGGCGGCAGAGAAGACCCCGACCACGGCAAACGTCATGCGCCAGCCCACGGCCAGGCCGATGGCACGACCGAGGGGCAGGCCGAAAATCTGCGCGATAGACGAGCCCGTGGCGATCATGCTGATGGCGAGCGCCCCGTGGCGGGCGTCAACCAGGCGCGAGGCCATAATCGAGGCGACCGACCAGAACACGGCATGTGCGCAAGCGACCACCAGGCGCGCACAGACCAGGATGGGATATGTCGGTGCCACAGCGGACAGGAACTGACCCAGAGAAAACACGGCGAGCACGCCGAGCAGCATACGCTTGAACTCAAAGCGCGAGGCAAACACCATGAGTGGCAGCGACAGCAGCATGACGCCCCAAGCATAGACCGAGATCATGATGCCTGCCTGGGCCTCGGTGAGCGAGAACGACGCGGCGATATCAGTCAGAAGGCCGATGGGCATGAACTCCGACGTGTTGAACACGAACGCACAGCAGGCGAGCCCGATAAGCGGGAGCCACTGCTTGAGCGAGATGCCATCTTGTCTTGCCTGAGTCATGTAGGAACCCTCTCCGATTGTCTTGAGCGATGGGCGATTATATAGCAACGGCCCCGCATCCGTCAGCAACAGATGCGGGGCCGTAATCAACTCAATACACAGAGGTTGCGCCATCAATAAATAACTAAGCCAGCCCCAGCAATATGCCCGCCGAATGCACGACAAACGCCACGATCCAGGCGACCGTCACCTGAAACGCGAATACGGCCACGGCATAGCGCGCGCCCAACTCGCTCTTGACGGCGCCGATGGATGCCACGCAAGGCGGGTACAGCAGCGTAAAGACCAAGAACACGTAGGCGGTAAACGGCGAAAACATGGCTGACAGTGCCGCGGGAGAGGTTGCGCCCAAAAGCACCGTGAGCGTCGAGATGACGCTCTCTTTGGCAATAAGTCCGGTGACGAGCGCCGTGGATGCACGCCAGTCGCCAAAACCGAGCGGGGCCAGCACCGGCGCGATGATGCTACCCAGACCAGCAAGCAGGCTTTGCGACTGGTCGGCGACCACGTTAAAGCGGATATCGAACGTCTGCAGGAACCAGATGACCACCGTAGCGGCAAAGATAATGGTAAAGGCCTTGGTGATGAAGTCCTTGGCCTTATCCCATGCCAGCATCACCGTCGTCTTGACGCTCGGCAGGCGGTAATTGGGAAGCTCCATGATAAACGGAACCGGGTCGCCCTTAAATGCCGTGCGGTTGAGCACCAAAGCCGCGATGCAGCCGACCACGATGCCGATCAGATAGAGCGAGACCATGGCGGGAACTGTCGCTTGCGGGAAAAACGCCCCGCACAACAGACCGTAGACCGGCAGCTTGGCCGAGCAGCTCATAAACGGCGTGAGCATGACCGTCATCTTGCGGTCGTGCTCGGATGGGAGCGTACGGGTCGACATGATAGCCGGCACGGTGCAGCCAAAACCGACGAGCATGGGCACGAAGCTGCGGCCCGACAGGCCAAAGCGACGCAGCACCTTATCCATGACAAAGGCCACGCGCGCCATGTATCCGGAGTCTTCCAGAATGGAGAGGAACAAGAAGAGCACGACGATAATCGGCAGGAAGGTCAGCACGCTGCCCACGCCCGTAAGCACGCCGTCGACAGCCAGAGAGCGCACCACATCGTTGGTTCCGAACGCCTTGAGGCCCGCATCGGCCGAGGCGATGATGACCGCGATGCCGTCCTCCATGAGTCCCTGCAGCGCCGCACCGATCACGCCAAACGTCAGCCAAAAGACGAGGCCCATGATCACCAGAAACGCCGGAATGGCCGTGTAGCGACCCGTCAGGATGCGGTCGATCTTGACGGAGCGCACGTGCTCGCGGCTCTCGTGCGGCTTGACGACGCAACGCCCGCACACGTCGCCGATAAAGCTAAAGCGCATATCGGCCAGCGCGGACAGGCGGTCGGTGCCGGCCTCGCCCTCCATCTGGGTAATGATGTGCTCGATAGCGTCGAGCTCGTTGCGATCCAGGTGAAGCGCCTCGGTCACCAGCTCGTCGCCCTCAACCAGCTTGGTCGCTGCAAAGCGCACCGGGATGTGCGCCGTCACGGCATGGTCCTCGATAAGGTTGGCAATGCCGTGGATGCAGCGATGCAGTGCACCACCGTCCGAGCCATCGGGCGCGCAGAAGTCCAGGCGACCGGGGCGCTCGCGGAACCGCGCCACGTGCAAGGCATGATCCACCAGCTCGCCGATACCCTCGTTGCGGGCAGCGCTAATGGGGACAACAGGCACGCCCAACAGGCTCTCGAGCAGGTTGACGTCCACGGCGCCGCCGTTGGCCGTCACCTCGTCCATCATGTTGAGCGCGATGACCATGGGGCAGTCGAGCTCCATAAGCTGCAGCGTCAGGTACAGGTTGCGCTCGATATTGGTGGCGTCGATGATATCGATGATGGCATCGGGATGCTCGTCAAGGATAAACTGGCGGCTCACAATCTCCTCGCCCGTGTACGGCGACAGGGAGTAAATGCCGGGCAGGTCGGTAACGCTCGCCTCGGGGTGGTTACGGATAGTGCCGTCCTTGCGGTCGACCGTCACGCCGGGAAAGTTACCGACGTGCTGGTTGGAGCCCGTAAGCTGGTTGAACAGCGTGGTCTTACCGCAGTTTTGGTTGCCGGCGAGGGCAAAGTGCAGCGGTGCGCCCTCGGGCACGGCCGTCTTGGCAGCACGAGGCGAATACGTCCCCTCGCCCAGGGCCGGGTGATCTGTCGTGCCGATTGCGGCGTTAACGCGCGGGCCGGTATCGGTGTCGTGCACATCCACGAGCTCAATGCGGGCGGCATCGTCCTTGCGCAGTGTCAACTCGTAGCCACGCAGACGGATCTCGAGCGGATCTCCCATAGGGGCGTATTTCATCATGGTGACTTCGGTGCCCGGCGTGAGTCCCATGTCCAAAATATGCTGTCGGAGCGCCTGATCATCGGATGTCACCGATGCGACAACGGCGTCCTTTCCAATCTCGAGTGTATCGAGCTTCACGTCCGTGTTCCTCCCCCGGCGCCCACAGGGCGTTGCATTTATGTTCACCATGGCTAACCGTTTGCCATGGCTAACCAATTTATCCATGCATGATAGCGCGAACATACAGCAACGTTCAATCGGCAGATTGGTGCAGGGGGATTCTGGGCCACGGTTTCCCGATGGGGCCTCCTGGGGAAACCGCATCCCACTCTGAAGCATCAAAACGGGATGCGCTTTCCGGTTGAGGTCTCTAGCGGAAACTGCAGCCCGGAATCGGCACTCAGACTGGGATGCAATTTCCCAATGGGGCCCTCGGGGAAACTGCGGCCCGGAATCTGCTCTCGAAACGGGACGCGGTTTCCCCGAGGACCGAAACAGCCGCCCGCCCCTCGACAAAATGATCCGTTCCCTCCGTCGCATGCGGAACATCCAAGGAGTGTCCCAGGGTGCCGGCACAATAGGAACGTCCCCAGCTGCCGGCAGCATTTCGCCGCAACAGCAAAAGCCCGCGCTGGCAACAAATGTCACCTGCGCGGGCTTGGTGGGCGCTCACAAAGGCACGTTACAGAGGCCCACGTCAGTTATGGATTACCGAACGGCACCGGCACGCGACGCCTCCGTCGGCTTACCAAGCGATGAAGCTTGCCGCAGTCTTAGACTATCGGCGCAATGCCGGCAAAGTGCAGATACAGCGAGATGACCGCCACGACAATGACCACCGCTGCGATCAGCTTGTCGTGCAGGTGCGGAAGTACCGGCTTACCGCGACCTCGCTCGCCCAGCATATAAACGGGAATGGCCGGAGCAAAAAGGATCGTCGTGATCATGACGCCCTGGAGGCCCGTCGACCACACAAGGAACAATGTGTAAATGAAGCCGAGCGTGCCGAAGAATCGCGCCTTGCCGACGCTTGGCGCATGCGGTCCGTCCAGATGCTCCTTCTTCCAACCAATCACCATGTAATAGGCAGCCGAGCAGACATACGGAACCAGAATCGTGTTGACTGCGCAGCTATAGAAGAACTGGTAGGTGCTCGCCGCCACATACGACACGATCAAGAAGAGCTGCGTAATGCCGGAGCTCACGAGAACCGTTACCACCGGGGCGTCGTGCTTGTTCGTCTTGGCAAACGCCAGAGGGAAGGATCCCTGGCGCGCCGCCTCGAACGGCGTCTCGGACGCAATGATGACATAGCCCAGCAGCGCGCCGACCAACGAAAGGATAACGCCAAGGTTTACGATGGCAGCACCAACCGGACCGATTGCGCACTCGAGAATTCCCGCCATGGAGGGCGTTGCAAGCTGTGCCATCTCCTCGCGCGGCATAATGCCGAGCGACAGCATCGAGATGATCAGATACAGCGTGAATACAGCCGCAAATCCGAGCGCCGTCGAACGGCCGACGTCACGCACGTACTTAGCACGGCCCGAGATAACGACAGCGCCCTCGATGCCCGTGAAGACCCAGACAAGGGCAATCATGGTCGAGACAACCTGCTCGCCAAAGCCAGGACCAGCCGGCTCTCCCCAGAAGTTGTCCATAAAGATATCGACGTTGAACTTACCCAGGAGCACGATACTCAGCACAAAGAGCCCCAACGGCACCAGCTTCGCCAACGTGACGATTGTGTTAATGCCCGCAGCCTCCTTAACGCCACGAAGCACAAGGGCGGTAAGGAACCACAAAAACACGCTGGCGCAGACGATAGAAAGCAGGTTGTTACCCGCGCCAAACGCGGGGAAGAAATAGCCCAGCGCGCTAAACAGCAAGAGCGCAAAGCTCACGTTGGAAAGACATGCGCTGATCCAGTAGCCCCAAGCGGAGTTGAATCCAATGTAATCGCCAAAACCGGCCGCAGCGTATGCATAGATGCCGCCGGTCAGGTCGGGACGGGCCTGAGACAAACCGTTGAACACCATCATCAGCGCAAAGACGCCAATAAAGCAAATTCCCCACGAGACGATAACCGCACCGGTATTTGCCCCGCCTGCTGCCATATCGCCGGCAAGCGAAAAGATGCCGCCACAAATACTGGCGGTAATAACCATCATGGTCAGACGAAAGAGATCGAGGCCATTAGGGTCGATAATCTCTTCATTTTGAGCTTTAGAGGCCATTGTATGTGCACCCCCTTCATCATGTGATCGAACGAAAGATGGCCCGGACGTCCCGAATCGGGTGCCGGGCCATCGGTCAAGCGATCATCAGACTGTTACAGCTATCGCGTTAGAAGCGCAGCGACAGGCAAGAAAGGCCGCCGTCGACCTTGCGATACTCGGAGGTGTCAACGACGAGCGTCTTGTAGCCCAGATCCTGCACGGCCTTGAGCACAGTCGGATAGCCCTCGGCAACGATGACCGTACCGTTGACCCAGATGCAGTTTGCGCCGTACGCCTCGTCCTCGGGCACGACGATCTTGTTGTACTGGGCAAAGTCGGGCTTATCGATGAACTCACCAGAGACGAGCATGTTGTTGTCCTCGATGTAGTTGACGCCCGTCTTGAGGTGCAGGACCTCCTCCAGCGGAACCTCAGAACCCTCGAGGCCCCAGCCCTCGAGAATCTCGCAGAACTGGCGAATGCCCTCTTCGTTGGTACGAGCGGAGCGACCGACGTAGAAATGGTCACCGACCATCATGACGTCGCCGCCGTCAAGCGTGCCCGGAGAAACGATGTGCTTGACATGCTCGTCGTCAAAGAAGCGGCGGACGGCCGGCTCGATCTCATCCTTCTCGCCGTTGCGGCTATCGGCACCGGGGTTGGTAATGATGGCGCCGCAGCGAGTGATAACGGCCGGATCTTCGACGAAGCAGCTGTCGGGATACTGCTCGAGTGCCGGCAGCACCGACACGTCAACGCCGCACTGCTCGAGTGCGTGCTCGTAATCGTAATGCTCCTCGATAGCGCGCTCGTAGATGGGCTGGCCAAGCTCGGGAGCGCTCGTGATGCCATTGCTCAGGGACTTGCCGGGACGACGGATGATGACGTGGCTGAACTTGGTCATGATGATCCTCCTTGGATCTCATAGTACTGAGCGGACTTCCTTGCGTCCGCCTTCCTTCCGATGGCTTTATCTTAGGGTGTCTTTGCTGTTTTGTATATTGTATACAATCCAGAACGGTAGATAATCCTCGGTAAGCGTATTCCTGCTTATCGGCGCAAAGTAGCACGATTTAGCTGGTCGTTCTATAATTCGACTGAGCTATTCAAGCGAAACGTATTTAATTTTAGAAATATACCGTTAAGGAACACAAGCTCATGGAAACGCTCAGAAGGCCCCTGAAGGACCACGTATACGACTATATTTCGAGCCGTATTGACGCCGGCGAGTTGTCCGCCGGCGACCGGCTGAGCGAGCAAGCGATCTGCGATGCCATGGGCGTGTCGCGCACGCCGGTCCGCGAGGCGCTCATCCAGCTGGCAAGCGATGGCTACCTGGACAATCTCCCCCGCCGCGGATTCCGCGTCCGTGGGTTCGATCAGCAAAACGCCGTTGAAGTCTTTGAGATTATGGGGCCGCTCGACGGGCAGGCCGCATATCTCGCCTGTCCGAACCTAACCGACGATGACATTACGCAGCTTAAATTTCTCGTCGGCTCCATGGACCTCGCGATCCAAGGCGGCCTCATCCGTAAGTACGACGACATTCAGCGAGACTTTCACCTTACGTACTTCAACCGCTGCGGCAACGACCGTCTGCGCGACATGATCTCGCAACTCGAGCGCTGCTTTATCAAGCGCGATTACGAGACTGTCGACCAAGAGACGGCGTGCAAACTGCTCAATAAAGCCAACAGCGAACATGCTCATATTCTTGAGTTGTTCGAAGCACGAGATGCGACGGGCGTGCGCGACTACGTTCGCGATGTCCATTGGAACACGGAAAACGCCCAGTTCACCGTCTGGTAGGAAAGCAACAAGGGACGACGTCGGTCTTAGACCTTAGCGCCAGCACCGCCCAAACTGATCCGCTTTCCTCCGTCCCCGAGGGATCATTCTTTTGGCAGCCAAGACAACGCCGATGTTTTGGCGCAGACAGCGAAAGCCCGTCAGAGCGAGCAAGGTGCCTTGAAACGAGACGGCATTGACCTTCTGTTCATGCCGCCGAAGTTGAAAGGCAGATTGCCGCTCTGGCGGGCTTGCAGCGTCAAGTGGTTACGGCGTTTGGTAAAACGCCGTAACTAAAACCCGTGGCGTTCCAGGAAGCGGAAGGCCAGGCGGATCCAGGGACGGACGGAAACCTGCTTGTCCTCGTTGTCGACCGCGGTGTTGGCGTTGCCGAGCGAAAGGCCGTGACCGCCCTGGTCAAAGACGTGCATCTCGCATGCAACGCCCTCCTCGGCCATGCGCTGCGCAAACGGGTAGACCTGCGCGATCGGTGCCGTCTTGTCGTCGGACACGCCCCACACAAAGGTCGGCGGCATCTGACGCGAAACATGCGTGGTGGGGCAGATATCGGCCAAATGCTCGTCAGTTGCCTCGCCACCCGTCACCATCGACAGGTAGTCGTTGAGCAGATCGCGCCCCGTCTTGCCGCCCGTCTTGGGCACACGCAAGTCAATGCGCGGATCGCGCGTCTGCATGTCACGCACATAGGCAAAGTCGAGCAATGGATAACCCAGCACCACGGCATCGGGACGAATGTCGTCCGGACGCGCCCCGGCAAGTGCCGCGAAGGGGCCGGTCTTCCACTGTGTTGCCAGCGAGGCGCAAATCATGCCGCCAGCAGAAAAGCCCACGACGCACACGCGCTTGGGATCGACATGCCACTCGTCGGCATTCGCACGCACCGTGGCGACCATCTTGGCAAGATCTGCCTGGGGGTGCGGAAA
Organism: Collinsella sp. AM41-2BH; assembly: GCF_003468085.1. Lineage (NCBI taxonomy): Bacteria > Bacillati > Actinomycetota > Coriobacteriia > Coriobacteriales > Coriobacteriaceae > Collinsella > Collinsella sp. AM41-2BH. Next base: position 67,807 of record NZ_QSGH01000001.1, on the reverse strand, counting down.
GCTCACGTCACCCGTAGAACTCGTGACATAGTTGAGCACAAAGGCCTGGTAACCGTGATCCAAAAACGCAAACGCCACCGGGTCCTGCTCATGCGGAGCGATATGCGTAAACGCACCTCCGCCGCAGATAATCACGGCAGGGCGGCGGCCATTCGGTTTATCGGGCAGCGGCTCGGCTCCCAGATACGTAAAGGTCGCCGGATAATCCTCGGTCGGCTCCTCGCCCCACAGCGCATGGTTCTCAATAATCATAGGTGCTCCCTCCGTGCGATTCGTGCGCACTCGTTTTTCGCACCTTAGCGTACCCCACTTGAGCCCGCGGCGCAGAAACACCCCCGCAATAAGTTGGCCTTCAACTGATATATCACAAAATCGTTGTTCAGAGGTATCGTTGGACAGCGTAAAATAGGAGCGCTGACCGTGCTGGGAAACACGTACGAAACGTTTCCGGCAAACCACACGCGTGCAACATGCGCGCCTGATACGTTGGAGGCATCTATGGGTCTGCTCGATTCGCTCAAGTCCACGTTCACTTCGTCGGGCGAGGCGTCCGTTCCGCCCGCAGCAAGCTTCGCCACCCGCGAAGGCGTCATCTATGCCCCCGTCAATGGCGTACTCGTCAACCTGGACGAGGTTCCCGACGAGACGATCGCCTCGGGCATGCTTGGCCAGGGCTATGGCATCGAGCCCATTACCGGCACCATCTATGCGCCCGCCAACGGTCGCATCGGCGCCACCACCGTCACCAACCACTCCATCGGCATGATTACCGAGGACGGTCTTCGCGTGTTCATCCATGTCGGCCTGGGCACCGTGGAAATGAACGGCAAGGGTTTTGCCCGCTTTGTTGAGATGGGCGATGAGGTCAAGGCCGGCCAGCCGCTCATCAGCTTCGACCGCGACGCCATTAAGGCCGCCGGCCACGAGGACATCGTGACCGTCATCGTCTCCGAGCTCGATCGTCTTAAGAGTATCGACCATGTCGGCGAGTCTGGCACGCTTATCGGCGGCAATCCGCTCGTCAAGCTCGGCGATCCGCTGTTGGTTGCCAAGACCAAGTAGCAAGGCCCCGCGCCACACAGCCAAAAGGCACCTCGTCAAGCGCCCGCGACCATTTGGCCGCGGGCGCTTTTCGTTTGAAAAACCATCCCGCCAATGCCTTATCTGTATAGCCCAAATGAGCCGAGCTGCTAGAATACCGAACTGTATGGATAACTATCATTCAACCGTTATGGGAGGATACGTGAACCGCACCAAAATCGCGCAGCTCTATGCCGATGCCGAGTCGCTCGGCGGCCAGACCGTCACCGTCGCCGGCTGGGTCAAGTCCGTCCGCGACATGAAGAACTTTGGCTTTGTTACGCTCAACGACGGCAGCTGCTTCCGCGACCTGCAGGTCGTCATGAACCGCGAGGCGCTCGACAACTACGACGAGATCGCCCACCAAAATGTCTCGGCCGCACTCATTTGCACCGGCACCGTCAAACTGACCCCCGATGCGCCCCAGCCCTTCGAGCTTTCTGCCACCTCCATCGAGGTCGAGGGCACGAGCGCCCCGGATTACCCGCTGCAGAAGAAGCGCGCAACCGTCGAGTTCCTGCGCACCCAGCAGCACCTGCGCCCGCGCACCAACCTGTTCCGCGCCGTGTTCCGCATCCGCTCTGTCGCGGCCGCTGCCATCCACCGCTTCTTCCAGGAGCAGGGCTTTGTCTACGTCAACACCCCCATCATCACCACGAGTGACTGCGAGGGCGCCGGCGAGATGTTCCGCGTGACCACGCTCGACCCCAAAAATCCGCCCCTCACCGAGTCCGGCGAGGTTGACTGGAGCCAGGACTTCTTTGGAAAGCACGCGAGCCTTACCGTATCCGGCCAGCTCAATGCCGAGAACTTTGCCATGGCCTTTGGCGACGTGTACACCTTTGGCCCCACCTTCCGCGCCGAAAACTCCAACACCACGCGCCACGCCGCCGAGTTTTGGATGATCGAGCCCGAGATGGCCTTTGCCGACCTTAACGACTACATGGATAACGCCGAGGCCATGCTCAAGTACGTCCTTAAGGACGTTATGGCCACCTGCCCCGACGAGCTCAACATGCTCAACAAGTTTGTGGACAAGGGCTTGATCGAGCGCCTGGACCACGTGGCAAACTCCGACTTTGCCCGCGTTACCTACACCGAGGCCGTCGAGATCCTGGAGCAGGCAGTCGCTGCTGGCCACCAGTTTGATTACCCCGTCAGCTGGGGCATCGACCTGCAGACCGAGCACGAGCGCTTCCTGACCGAGGAGCACTTTAAGCGCCCGACCTTCGTGACCGACTACCCGGCTGAGATCAAGGCGTTCTACATGCGCATGAACGAGGACGGCAAGACCGTCGCCGCCGCCGACTGCCTGGTTCCCGGTATCGGCGAGATTATCGGCGGCTCCCAGCGCGAGGAGCGCCTGGATCTGCTCGTGGCCCGCATCAAGGACCTGGGCATGAATCCCGAGCAGTACAAGTACTACCTTGACCTGCGCCGCTACGGTTCCTGCAAGCACGCCGGCTACGGCTTGGGCTTCGAGCGCTTGGTCATGTATCTGACCGGCGTGGGCAACATCCGCGACGTCCTGCCGCACCCGCGCACCGTGGGCAACGCCGACTTCTAATCGTCGGACGCTAGCTCGCGTCGCCACACGCCAACGCTCATCGCATAAGCGTCTCTCGACATCGGTCGAGAGACGCTTTTTTCAACAACATCCGTCAAGCTTTTGGCAAGTTTTTGGTCAGTTGACCAGGGCTGTTGAAAACTCGACCCGCCGCTTGCCGACGGCTACCGACCGCCCGGAGTGTCCTGCACCCCTGGGAAAGCCCCGCGCCCTAGGCTCCATACCGTCGCCACCCAAAACGGAAAGGACGTGGACGCCATGACCGAAACCGCTGTTGAAACTTACGAGACCACGACGAGGGGCGCCGCCTCGATGGCAGCCTATCGCGCCGTTCGCATCCTGCAATTATTAAGCGAAAACACCGGCGAGGACAAGGCCATGCTTTCCGATGAGTTGATCCGGCGTCTCGCCCATCCCGACGACCCCGCCCGCATGCCCATCTCGGCGGCGCGGCGCAGCATCTACACCGCCATCTCCGCACTTCGCCATGCCGGATACGAAATTGAATACAAGCGCGGCGTGGGGTATCGGCTCTTGACCCGTCCGCTCACCGACGAAGAGATCATCCGGCTCCACGGCATGGTCATGCGCAACCGCTCTACGCCCATCGCCATTCGAAAAAGCATGGCGCAGCACCTGGTCGCCATGGCGAGTGCCGACGTTCGCGGCTACCTCGATGCACCCGAGCCTGCTCCAAGCGCAGGCGACAAATCCACCAAGGCCATACGCACGCCCGTCAAGCGCATCGATGCCTGCGAGCTCATCGAGCAGGCCATCGACCACGGAACCACGGTGAGTTTTGATATTTCGAGTGTCACGGCACGCGGAGAGGTCGAAGTGGCGCGGATGACACTCCGGCCCTTTGCCATCAAGCAACGAGACGGCATCTCGTATTTGCTGGGAACGGTCTATGACGCGCGAGGCGCCGACGACACGCTGCGTACCGTTGAGATCGGCCGCATGAGAAACGTCACCACACGTCTCCTCGACGGCAAGAAGCTCTTCGCCGTCCTGGACGAGGACGATGCCTCCTCCGCCGCATAAGACCCTCCGCCGCCCATTCGACTACCCGTACCGCCCATCCGATTCTGTATTAAAAAACCCGCCAGGCTGTTGTAAAAATGGACATCAGCGCTACTATAGTTCCACTTGCACTTTGTCCCAGTGCAGTGTTTCCAGCCATTTTTATACTGGGGGTAATGATATGAAGGACATCACCATCAGCCGCAGGAGCCTTCTGGTCTCCGCCGGTCTGCTCGCGCTCGCCCCGCTCGCCGGATGCGGCGGCAACTCTGGTTCCGGCTCTGCTGCCGCCGGTTCCGACTACACCATCGGCGTTCTGCAACTCACCGAGCACTCCGCACTCGATGCCGCCAACGACGGCTTTGTCAAGGCCATCAAGGAGAGCGGCCTTAAGGTCAAGATCGACCAGAAGAACGCCCAGAACGACCAGTCCACGTGTAAGTCCATTGCCGACAAGTTTGTGGGCGACAACGTCAACCTGATTTATGCCATCGCCACGCCCGCCGCGCAGGCTGCCGCCGGCGCCACGGCCGATATCCCCATCGTGGGCTGTGCCATCACCGACTACGCCGCCTCCGGCCTGGTCCAGGACAACGACAAGCCCGGCACCAACGTCACGGGCGCTTCCGACCTCACCCCAGTCGCCGAGCAGCTCGAGATGATGCAGAAGGTCCTGCCCGACGTTAAAAAGGTCGGCCTGCTCTACTGCACCGCCGAGTCCAACTCCGACGTCCAGATCAAAGCCGCCAAGAAGGAGCTCAACAAGCTGGGCCTCGAGTACACCGATTTCACCGTCTCGAGCTCCAACGAGATTCAGTCCGTCGTCGAGTCCTCCGTGGGCAAGGTCGACGCGCTGTACTCCCCCACTGACAACACCATCGCCGCGGGCGCTTCGCAGGTCGGCCAGATCTGCAAGGAGAATAAGCTCCCCTTCGTGACCGGCGAGGAGGGTATGTGCATGGCCGGCGGCCTGTTCACCCTCTCCATCAACTATAAGGACCTGGGCTACGCCGCGGGCGAGATGGCCGTTAAGATCCTGAAGGGCGAGGCCAAGCCCGAGGATATGCCGATCAAGCACCTCTCGAGCAAGGACCTGGTCGTCGTCAAGAACGACGAGATGGCCGAGGCTCTGGGTATCGACCTTTCCGCTCTGGACGAGTAGCGCCATGCGCGGTAACGCGTCTAGGGCCCGCACGCGCGCCACAGCCGCGTTATTCAATATCTGAGTCCTTGGGGCGAACGCTAAAGACCGGCGTTCGCCCTGCTTGTTTCGGATGAGACAAAACATCCGTCCGCAGCTCTTTTATGCATTGGTACCGCTATTATGGAAAATCACGTGTCCACCCTATCCTAGGAGGTATGAAGCATGCTCATTGCATTGCAGGGCGCCGTTTCGCAGGGCGTCCTCTGGGGCATTATGGTGCTTGGCGTGTTTATCACGTTCCGCCTGCTCGACATCCCCGATATGACCTGCGACGGCAGCTTTGCCCTCGGCGGCTGTGTCTGCGCCGTACTCATCGTCAACAATAACGTCGACCCCTTGCTCGCCGTGCTGGCCGGCATGTGCGCCGGCGCCATCGCGGGCGCCGTCACGGGCATCTTGACCACCGTCTTTGAGATTCCCGCAATCCTCGCCGGAATCCTTACGCAGATCAGTCTGTGGTCCATCAACCTGCGCATCATGGGCAAGTCCAACACGCCCATCCTTGCCAAGGGCACTATCTTCTCATCCGTCAGCAACATGACGGGCCTGCCGCAGTCCACTGTTGCCATTATCCTAGGCATTGTGCTGGCCGTGGCCATCGTCGCCATCCTGTACTGGTTCTTTGGCACCGAGATCGGCTCGGCGCTGCGTGCCACCGGCAACAACGAGTACATGATCCGCGCCCTAGGCGTCAACACCAACTCCACCAAAATGATCGCCCTCGTGCTCTCCAACGCCCTCATTGGCCTTTCGGGTGCGCTCATCTGCCAGAGCCAGAAGTATGCCGACATTGGCATGGGTACCGGCGCCATCGTTATCGGTCTTGCCGCCATCGTTATCGGCGAGGTGCTCGGCCGCCTGCTGCCCGGCGGTCTCACGCAGTTCTCCGTCCGTCTGGCCTCCGCCGTCTTTGGCTCCGTGGTGTACTTCCTCATCCGCGCCATCGTGCTGCAACTGGGCATGGACGCCAACGACATGAAGCTGCTCTCCGCCGTGATCGTCGCCGTGGCCCTGTGCGTTCCCGTGGTTTGGGAGCGCTATAAGCTCCGCAGCTCCTACACGAAGGGAGATGAGGCAGATGCTTAAGCTCTCGCACGTCAAGAAGACCTTTAACAAGGGCACCGTCACCGAGAAGCGCGCGCTCACCGGCGTCGACCTTACCCTCAACGACGGCGACTTTGTAACTGTGATCGGCGGCAACGGCGCCGGCAAATCCACGCTGCTCAACATGATTGCCGGCGTATATCCGCTCGATTCGGGCGTTATCGAGCTCGACGGCACCGACATCTCGCGCCTGAGCGAGTCGCAGCGCGCCAAGTACCTGGGCCGCGTGTTCCAGGATCCCATGCGCGGCACCGCAGCCGACATGCAGATTGCCGAGAACTTGGCCCTCGCCAAGCGTCGCGGCCAGCGTCGCGGCCTTTCGTGGGGCGTCACCAAGGCCGAGAAGGACGAGTACGTTGAGTTGCTCAAGCGCCTGGACCTTGGCCTGGACACGCGCCTCAACGCCAAGGTCGGCCTGCTTTCGGGTGGCCAGCGCCAGGCACTCACGCTGCTCATGGCCACGCTCACCAAGCCGCGCTTGCTGCTGCTCGACGAGCACACCGCGGCACTCGACCCCAAGACCGCCTCTAAGGTGCTCAATCTGACCGAGGAGATTGTCGACGAGAACCACCTGACCACGCTCATGGTCACGCACAACATGAATGACGCCATCCGTCTGGGCAATCGCCTGATCATGATGCACGAGGGCCACGTTATCTACGACGTGGCGGGCGACGAGAAGAAGTCGCTCACCGTCGCCGACCTGCTGCAGAAGTTCGAGGAGGTCTCGGGCGGCGAGCTCGCCAACGACCGCATGCTGCTGAGCTAAAACCTGCCAATAAGGGACAGGTTTATTTTGGCAGGTTTTATCTGCGCAAACGTCAAAACCGCCGCAAAGGAACAGATACCTTTGCGACGGTTTTCGCATATCATGTCGATAATCCAGCGTCAGCAGGAACCACTGGTTAAGAACTAAGGAAACTGCCATGAGAAGACTCCTTCCCCGTCTTGCTTGACCGCCGCACTCCTTGCCGGCGTGCTCGCCGGCGGCCCAGCTTACGCCACCGCGGCCACCCCATCTCAAGTTATCGGCCCGTCCGATGTGATCGGACGGGCTTTTTGGTGGGTATCATGGTTGAATGATCATTAGGAGGTTTTCCCTACATGGAATTGTTTGAACCGATTCTTCATTTCTTTGAGCAGCGCTGGGTCCACAACATCATCTGGGCCGTCATCTTGGTAATAGTCACCGCCATCGCCGCCAAGGTGGCATCCAAGACCCTGCGCCACCTACTCAACCGAGACGACAACCCGCTTCCCGCATCGAGCATCTTCATCAACATCGCGCGTGCCGTCATTTGGATGATCGGCGGCAGCTTTATCCTCGACAACTGCTTTGGCATTAACGCAAACGCGCTCGTCGCCGCTCTTGGCGTCGGCGGCATCGCCATCTCGCTCGGCTTTCAGGACACGCTATCAAACCTTATCGGCGGCATGCAAGTGACCTTTATGGGCATCATCAAGCCCGGCGACAATATCGAGGTCGGCGGCGTGTCGGGCGTGGTCCAGGACATCACTTGGCGCCACACGACCATCGAGGACGCCTGCGGACAGACCATCATCGTCCCCAACTCCAACATCTCCAAGAACACACTCGTGCACCTCATGCCCTTTGGACGCGTTGTCGTTCCCGTCGCGGTGAAGGACACGTCAAAGTGGGACTCGCTCGATGCGCTGGCAGACGAGCTCGCCTGTGCCACCAAGGTCGCCGTTTCACCCATCTCGGGCTTTGACAAGGAACCCTACGTGCTCTTTAGCGAGATCGGCGACTTTGGCATTAAGGGTAAGATCATCTTTATCGTCAGTGACGACAGCACCACCTTTACGGCAGCCGACGCCTGCATCCGCGCCATCGCCCCCATCATCGCCTAAAACCACCGCAAAGGGGACAGGCACCTTTGTGGTGGTTTCGCATCGTGGTACCATGGTTCATATCGTTGTTTAAACGACTAAGGGAGTAGACACCATGGAAGAGGCCTATCGTCAAGCGCGCAAGCGCGGCGAACAGGAACGCCGTCGCGCCATCAGCCAAAGCGAGCATCCATATCTTACGGACCTCGACAGCTTGGTCGCCCAGCTTCCCTGCGGGCAGCGCGAGAACATCGGCCTGCGGGACATTCCGCTCGAAATGGTCGTCGGCACGGTTACCAAAGGTCGCCAGTCCGCCTTTTCGTGTAACTTTATGCCGCTGCTCCCCTGGAATACCGAATTCGCCCGCAAATGGTCCAACCTCTACGATATCCAAATCTCCGAGGGCTACCGCGACCCCATCATCGTCACCGAGTTCATGCACCGCTTTTACGTCCAAGAGGGCAACAAGCGCGTCAGCGTCCTCAAATTCCTGGACGCCCCGACGGTTTCGGCCAAGGTCACCCGCCTCTACCCTGGAAAATGGGATTCCGTCGAAAGCCGCCTCTATGGCGAGTTCTGCGCGTTTTGGCGCGTCTGCCCCCTATACGAGATCGAGTTCTCGCGTGAGGGAAGCTACGAAACGCTCGCCAAGATGCTCGGTCAGAATCTTATCGAAAAATGGCCGCAGAAAAAGGTCGACTACCTGCGCCACACCTTCCTGCTCTTTAAGCGCGCCTACCTGCGCGCCGGCGGCGACCATCTGGACATTACGCCCGCCGACGCCATGCTCGTCTACCTCAATGTGTACAACCAAGACCGTCTACTGGATACGCCGACGGACATCGTCGTAAACCGCCTGTGCAAGATTTGGCGCGAGCTGGTCATTGCCGGCAAAAATGACGAGGACAAGGTCGATCTTGTCGAAGCGCCGAGCGTCGATGAGGAAGAGGCGCCCACCAAGTCCACCTCCGGCGTGCTCAACTTCTTTATGGGCAAGACCGTCTACTCGACGGCCAACCCCCTGCGCATCGCCTTTATCCATGAGTTCCCCTGTGCGACGTCGAGCTGGGACAGCCTGCACGACCAAGGGCGTCAGTATCTCGATGAGCACTTTGGCGGTATCGTGCGCACCGAGGCGTTCGAGGACTGTCACGATCCGGATGTGTTCTACGCCGCCGTGGAAACGGCTGTCAAACATGGAGCAAACGTCATCTTCTCGACCTCGCACCGCCTGATGGAATACACGCTCAGGGCTGCCGTTGAGTATCCCCGGGTTCGGTTCCTCAACTGCTCTATCGGCCTTCCCCATCAAAGCGTCCGTTCGTACTTTGGCAAGATGTACGAGGCCAAGTTTCTGCTGGGCGCCCTTGCGGCCAGCATGGCGGACAACCACCGCATCGGTTACCACGCGTCGGTATTCGCCTCGGGCGCACTCAGCGAGATCAACGCCTTTGCGATTGGCGCCTCGCTGCTCGACCCCCGTGCGCAAATCATCCTGACCTGGGGCGATGTGCCCGCCGGAGGCCTTGCCGAGACCATGTGCCGCGAAGGTGTGAGCGTCATGACCGGCGCTGACATGTCAAAGTCGCTCGAAGACCCAACGGCCTACGGGCTTCACCGCTTGGTCGACGGCAAAGTCACCGGCATCGCCATGCCCGTATGGAACTGGGGCCGTTACTACGAGCTCATCGTTCGCAGCCTTCTTCACGGCACGTGGGACGAGACCAGCGACGACAACCAAGTGCGCGCCGTCAACTACTGGTATGGCATGAGCTCCGGCGTTATCGACATCCGTTACGCTCCGGGCCTACCCTACCAGACGCGCAAACTCGTGCAGTTGCTCCGCAACGGCATTGTCGAGGGATCCATCAACCCCTTTGGCGGCGAGCTCCACAGCCAGAACGGCGTGGTACAGATCGAAGGCTTCCCTCCGCTGCCGAGCACGCAGATTGTCGAGATGAATTGGCTGGCGGATAGCGTGGTAGGCACCATTCCGCAGCTCGACGATGAGCCGAAGGTCCGCGCCCTATGAAAATCCTTGCCATAGCCGATACCGAAGAACGATGCCTATGGGAGTGCTTTCGCAAGGAACGCTTTGAGGGCGTCGACCTGATTTTGTCCGCCGGCGATCTGGACCCGGACTATCTTGAGTTTTTGGTTACGGTCATCAACAAACCGCTCATCTACGTGCGCGGCAATCACGATGACCGCTACGCACGTCATGCACCGGGTGGATGTATCTGCGTAGAGGACAGCGTGTACACGTACCGAGGGATTCGCATTGCGGGCCTTGGCGGGTCCATGCGTTATCGCGACGGCGCCAACATGTACACCGAACGCGAGATGTCCAAGCGCATGCGTAAGCTGTCGCGTAAGGTTAGGATGGTCGGCGGGTGCGACATTCTGCTTACCCATGCACCCGCCGCCGGTATGGGTGATCTGGACGATCTGCCGCATCGAGGATTCGAGTGTTTTAACACAGCACTCGAATCCTGGAATCCCGACTACATGGTGCACGGGCATGTGCACCAAAGCTACGGTTGCGATTTTCAGCGCGAGCGTCAGCATGTGTGTGGAACGACGATCATCAACGCCTGCGGCTATACGCAGTTTGAGCTCGACCAGACGCACTACCCCATCCGCGGCTGGCAAGCAGCTTGGCTCAACTCACAAACGATGCGCCGCGAGCTCAAACGCCACGAAGCCATCGAGTCTTCAACAGCCAGAACACCCTGGTAACCACCATAAAGGGGACACTGTCCCCTTTATGGTGGTTTTGACGCGATAGCAAGAAACCCGGTCCTGCACAAGGCAGAACCGGGTTTCTTTAGCAATGCTTGCTGTACTCAGGCAGTAACTAGAAGTTACTCAGCCAGGAAGTCACGCTGGACAGCGGGATCGACCTTGACGCCAGGGCCCATGGTGGAAGACACGGAGATGGACTTGACGTACTTGCCCTTAGCAGAAGAGGGCTTGACGCGCAGAATCTCGGTGTACAGGGCAGCGTAGTTCTCGACGAGCTGCTGCTCAGAGAAGGACTTCTTGCCCAGGGGCACGTGGCAGATGCCGTAACGGTCGGCACGATACTCAACGCGGCCGGCCTTGAGCTCGGAGACCATCTTGGCGACGTCCATGGTCACGGTGCCGAGCTTGGGGTTCGGCATGAGGCCACGGGGACCAAGAATCTTACCGATGCGGCCAACCTTGGCCATCATGTTCGGCGTGGCGATAGCGGCGTCGAAATTGATCTCGCCCTTCTGGATCTGGGCGACGAGCTCGTCGGAACCGATGATGTCGGCGCCGGCAGCCTCGGCCTCGCGGGCCTTCTCGCCCTCGGCGAAGACGGCAACACGAACGGTCTTGCCGGTGCCGTGGGGCAGAGAAATGGAACCACGGATGTTCTGGTCAGCCTTACGAGTATCGATGCCCAGACGGAAGTGGGCCTCGACGGTCTCGTCGAACTTGGCGGTGTCGAGCTCCTTGATGAGCTTGGCAGCCTGAAGGGGGGTGTAGAGCGTGGCGCGGTCGATCTTCTCGGCAGCGGCGTTATAGCTCTTACCATGCTTAGCCATGTGCATTACCTCCTGTGGTTAAACGGGCTTATGCCCTCCCACATCGTATCGTGTGCCCTATTGCACACATATAACGGGCGCCCCGGTCGGGGCACCCGTCATTACCTAAAGAAATCGCTACTCAGCGATGGTGACGCCCATGGAACGGGCGGTACCGGCGATGATCTTCTTGGCGGCGTCAATGTCGTTGGCATTGAGGTCCGGCATCTTGATCTCGGCGATCTTGGTGAGCTGCTCCTGGGAGAGCTGACCAACCTTGTCGGCCTGGGGCTTAGCGGAACCAGACTTGAGGTTCAGCTCCTTCTTGATGAGGTGAGCCGCCGGCGGGGTCTTGGTGATGAAGGAGAAGGACTTATCCTCGTAGACAGAAATCTCAACGGGGATGATGTCGCCCTTCTTGTCCTGCGTCTCGGCGTTAAAGGCCTGGCAGAACTGCATGATGTTCACGCCAGCAGCGCCCAGGGCGGGGCCGACGGGAGGAGCGGGGTTAGCGGCACCAGCAGGAATCTGGAGCTTAATGACGTTGGCAACCTTCTTCTCAGCCATGGTCATTCCTTTCGAATCACGAGTGTGAAGTACTTGCTATATCGTAAGCACGCACGTGTTAGAAGCACTCCTGAGATGAGCAGTCACAGAAGAAGCACGCTCGCGCGAACGGACGAAAACTTAAGCGATGACAGCGACCTGGTTAAAGTCAAGCTCAACCGGCGTCTCGCGGCCAAAGATCATCAGCGTGACCTTGAGCTTGCCAGCCTCGGTGTTAACCTCGGAGACCTTGCCATCAAAGTCGGTAAGCGGACCATCGGTGACGCGGACGGACGTGCCGACCTGAATATCAACCGAGGTGCGCTTGGGCGAATCGCCCTTACCGGGACGACGAGTCATCTTGTTGTACTCGTCGCGGGAAAGCGGAGCGGGCTTGCCGTTGCCGCCCAGGAAACCGGTGACGCCAGGCGTGTTACGAACACACGTCCAAGCATCGTCATCCATCTCCATGCGGACCAGGACATAACCCGGGAAGATCTTGGAATCCTTGGTCTCGCGCTTGCCACCCTCTTTAATCTCGGTGACGCGCTCCATAGGAATCTCGATATCAAAGATACGGTCCTGCATGCCCATAGTCTCGATGCGATGCTCGAGATCGGACTTAACGCGGTTCTCGTATCCAGAGTAAGTGTGAACGACGTACCAACGCTTAGACATGGTTTAGCCCCTCAATCCAGAGAACAGAGCAAGAGCCTCGCCAAAGCCAGCATCGAGCAGAGCGATGACGACGCCGACGACGATCAGAGAAGCGCAAACGACGACCGAGTAGTTCACGAGCTCCTTCTTATCGGGCCACGTGACACGCTTCATCTCGGACTTGACCGAGGCGAAATACTTCTTGGTGCGGGCGAAGAAACCAGGCTTCTCGTTCTTCTTGGACTTCGCAGCCTTCTCGTTCTTCTTGGCAACGGCCTTCTTGGCCTCAACCTTGGAGTTGGCGGCAGCGTTGTTGGCAGGTGCCGGCTGCTGAGCCTTCTTCTTGTTCTTCTTGTTGGCCATTTGGGTTACCTCCGCGCAATGCGCTTATACATGAGTAAACCGTAAGCCCCCAATTGGGAGCTTACGGAATAATGACTGGCACGCCAGGAAGGACTCGAACCCTCAACACTCGGTTTTGGAGACCGATGCTCTACCAATTGAACTACTGGCGTATGTGACTAGAGACTAGCGAGTCTCTTTGTGCAGCGTGTGGTGACGGCACCAGGGGCAATACTTCTTGATCTCCATACGATCAGGCATGGTCGACTTGTTCTTGGTGGTCGTATAGTTGCGGCGCTTGCACTCAGTGCACGCAAGAGTAACTAGAGTACGCATGTATCCTGAACCTTTCATTTCCGCCCCGTACGGGCACGAGTTGGTACTTTATCAGCTCTATATAAGTGCTGTCAATGAAAACCTCGAATCAATTGGTTCTCGGTGGATCCATTCATATTTGGAACACATCAATGAAGCCAACGAGAGCTAATCGACGGTGCGACCAGGACCATTATCGATCCTCTCGACACCAGCAACGGCTCAATATCCATTGCAGAAAAGAACCCGGCACCCATATAAGTGCCGGGTTCTCTAAGTCAGCTATATCAAAGAGCTAATTTACTCAATGATCGTGGAGACGATGCCCGAACCGACGGTGTGGCCACCCTCGCGGATAGCGAAGCGCAGGCCCTCCTCCATGGCGATCGGGTGGATGAGGTCGCCCTCGATGGTGATGTGGTCACCAGGCATAGCCATCTCGGTGCCCTCGGGGAGCTTGACCGTACCGGTAACGTCGGTGGTACGGAAGTAGAACTGAGGACGATAACCATCGAAGAACGGGGTGTGACGGCCGCCCTCCTCCTTGGTCAGAACGTAAATCTCACCGGTGAACTTGGTGTGCGGGGTAACCGAACCGGGCTTGCAGAGAACCTGGCCGCGCTCGATGTCCTCGCGCTTGATGCCGCGGAGCAGCAGACCGACGTTGTCGCCAGCCTCGCAGAAGTCCATGGACTTACGGAACATCTCGATACCGGTAACGACGGTGTTCTGGGTATCCTTGATGCCGACGATCTCGACGGGCTCGTTGAGCTTGAGCTCACCGCGCTCGACACGGCCGGTAGCAACGGTACCACGGCCGGAGATGGTCATAACGTCCTCAACGGCCATCAGGAAGGGGAGGTCGTTGTTACGAGCAGGCGTCGGGATGTACTCGTCGACGGCCTTCATGAGATCGCGAATGGCGTCCATCCACTTGGCGTCGCCCTCGAGAGCGCCCAGAGCGGAACCACGGATGACGGGGATGTCGTCGCCGGGGAAATCGTACTCGGAGAGGAGCTCACGGGTCTCCATCTCGACGAGGTCGATGAGCTCGTCATCGTCGACCATGTCGCACTTGTTCAGGAAGACGACGATGTAAGGAACGCCGACCTGACGGGCGAGCAGGATGTGCTCGCGGGTCTGAGCCATGGGGCCGTCGGTAGCGGCGATGACCAGGATAGCGCCGTCCATCTGAGCAGCACCGGAGATCATGTTCTTGACGTAGTCAGCGTGGCCCGGGCAGTCAACGTGAGCGTAGTGACGGGCAGCAGTCTCGTACTCGACGTGGGAGACGGAGATCGTAATGCCGCGCTCGCGCTCCTCGGGAGCCTTGTCGATATTCTCGAACGCAGTGAAGTCAGCCTTGCAGCCCTCGGTCTCGGAGAGAACCTTGGTGATGGCAGCGGTCAGCGTGGTCTTGCCGTGGTCGACGTGACCAATGGTGCCGATGTTAACATGCGGCTTAGTGCGCTCAAACTTCTCTTTGGCCATAAAGCCCTCCTCTAAACAGGTCGTCCCCGGACGGGACTTTGCCTTTATACCATAGTGGCCTCTCAACATACTATTGAGAAGCCACCGTGTTACCTATGGTAGCGGTGACTGGATTCGAACCAGTGACGCCACGGGTATGAACCGTGTGCTCTAACCAACTGAGCTACACCGCCGGATGGAGCCTGCAACCAGACTTGAACTGGTGACCTCTTCGTTACCAACGAAGTGCTCTACCGACTGAGCTATACAGGCACTTGACGGGTGGGAGCTATAGGATTCGAACCTATGTAGGCAGAGCCAACGGGTTTACAGCCCGTCCCCATTAACCACTCGGGCAAACTCCCAATCGTTCAAGTATTCGCAGGTCCTTTGGTCTTTTGGACCGCCGCCCCCGCGAACGAAGAAGATAATACGATGCCACCTTGGGGGCTGTCAATGAAAACCTCTAGATACACGGGGCCGGGCGTATCTATATGCTTTTGAACTGCGGTTTTGCTGAGTTTGGATATGAAGGGCGGTGGATTTGCATGTGGCGGTGACATTTCCCGAGGGAACACTTTGGCGCAGTGGAGTGAGCCTGCAGAATATTGCTTCGATAACGACTCATTTGCACCTATATATAGGTCGAGATCGGGCTTCCCAGACAGAAGATTGCTCTTTCCAGGCAAAATCGAGCGTGGATTTTCTTCCGTTTGAAATCGAGCGTGGATAATCTCCCACTTTTGACGTGCCACTGGGCCCAATGTGGCAGATTATCCACGCTCATTCACTAAGCGGGAGATTTTCCACGCTCGCATGTCCGAAAATCCTCGCTCACGCAGAGCATTCAGACATCTCACCGCTTCCGTCTCAATCTGTAACAGCAAGAGGCCCATTCCTCTCCTATCTGTTACAGATTGAGACATTTACCAACCAACCCAACCATCTATCTAAATCTGTAACAGTAAGAACGGTTTTCCTCTCCTATCTGTTACAGATTGAGACATTTGTTGACCGGACAAGATCTTTATCTCATTCTGTAACGGCTAGACAGTCATTTCCCCAGTTGTTACAGATTGAGAATGTCTATTGCGTGCCTATTGATCCGCCTTTCGATATCACACGACAGCCATGTCGCCACCGGCAAATCCACGCGCCCGCGTGGGACGCGACTGGTTCCCTTCACGATGTAGTCCTTCACCTCGGGGTTTCAATCCACGCGCCCGCGTGGGGCGCGACTCGGCACCTACACTTGGGGTGATTTCAAAAAAGAGTTTCAATCCACGCGCCCGCGCGGGGCGCGACATAGACACTTCCATTGCTACGCATACAATGTTTAGGTTTCAATCCACGCGCCCGCGCGGGGCGCGACTCCTCGTGGCAGCCGGCGTCTTCCTCGATCAAAAGTTTCAATCCACGCGCCCGCGCGGGGCGCGACTTGGGTGCAGACCGCCAACTACAACGATAGCGTGTTTCAATCCACGCGCCCGCGCGGGGCGCGACGTTGATGCGCTTGTGCCGCCGCGCACGTGCGCTAGTTTCAATCCACGCGCCCGCGCGGGGCGCGACACGACCAGGATGCCGACGATGATGGGGAGCAGGTTGTTTCAATCCACGCGCCCGCGCGGGGCGCGACAGGTCGGAGCTGTTGTAGGAGACGTCGTCTCGCTCGTTTCAATCCACGCGCCCGCGCGGGGCGCGACGTCGGTCAAGACGCTGATGTCGGTGCCCGCCGGGTTTCAATCCACGCGCCCGAGCGGGGCGCGACCTAGGCGGTCGGGGCGATGGTGCCCTTGACCACGTTTCAATCCACGCGCCCGCGCGGGGCGCGACATCCTGTTCTAGTGGATGCTCCTCGCGGCTGTAAGTTTCAATCCACGCGCCCGCGCGGGGCGCGACTACGCGCCGGACCGAGACCCGGGAACGTGGCAGGTGTTTCAATCCACGCGCCCGCGCGGGGCGCGACGCCATAACGCCTCCTAAGCGATTTGTCTGTCGTTGTTTCAATCCACGCGCCCGCGCGGGGCGCGACTATGCACGATCGTACTGCTGGGAGATAACGCCCATGTTTCAATCCACGCGCCCGCGCGGGGCGCGACTGCACCGTCGGCATCGTGTCGTTGCCTGTCAGATGTTTCAATCCACGCGCCCGCGCGGGGCGCGACTAGATCGGCTCAAGGGTCTTTTTGAGCACGATGAGTTTCAATCCACGCGCCCGCGCGGGGCGCGACGACATGCCCTCGCGTATTTCGTGGCTCTAAAATCGTTTCAATCCACGCGCCCGCGCGGGGCGCGACCATCAACGACGTCATCGAGAGCATCGACCACAGGTTTCAATCCACGCGCCCGCGCGGGGCGCGACAACTCAACCGAGCCCTTTTCGGTCCCTGAAGCAGGGGTTTCAATCCACGCGCCCGCGCGGGGCGCGACGACTTAAAAAAGTGCAACCGTGCAACTTTTGGACGTTTCAATCCACGCGCCCGCGCGGGGCGCGACCCGGCGTGCCTGTTGGTGTTGCTGCCGTCATCTGGTTTCAATCCACGCGCCCGCGCGGGGCGCGACCTGTCACGATCGACAATACCGCGGTCGTCGTCACGTTTCAATCCACGCGCCCGCGCGGGGCGCGACCTGACGAGCTCGTCCACGAGGGGCGCATGACCAAGTTTCAATCCACGCGCCCGCGCGGGGCGCGACGCCGACGACGATCTGATCGATTGCCAGCGCGTCGGTTTCAATCCACGCGCCCGCGCGGGGCGCGACATGGCCTGCGTGTTCCCCCGATCGGGCATGAGCCGTTTCAATCCACGCGCCCGCGCGGGGCGCGACGACGTCGAGTTTATCTCGAAGTTCTCGTCGTTTTGGTTTCAATCCACGCGCCCGCGCGGGGCGCGACGCCATATGATGTCGTGTTCTTCACGGAGCTGCAGTTTCAATCCACGCGCCCGCGCGGGGCGCGACTGTCTCCTAACTGGACAAATACCAACTATTCGACAAAGCAATCTTACATCCAAGCCGCAACAAAGCTAACGAAGATTACGCGACCTGCGGTTCCTCAATTCCGTTGTCAAGGAACGCGCGCGAACATCGTAATAAATCGACATCACTTACCATTCGCGCGACATCGAGCTAGACAATTAGCGAAGCCTCAGGGTCATAAGGTTTCTTCGCACCAAAATGCTCCACCTTTCTTTGCCAATTCTTCCCGAGGTTATATACGCGCAGGCTATCTTTTGACTCATCAATAACAGACCGGAGCTCGCTTTTCATTTTTTCAAGCTGTCCGGAATCCACCATGCACTCAAACACGGAGCACTGAACGCGCTGACCATAGCGCAAGCATATTTTAGACACGCGCCTAAGCCGAGAGGTGCCCGATAAATCCGATGTCGAGACGTCGTAGGAAACCAAAACGTACATGGCTATCTCCAACAAAAAGCGGGATAGTCATTCATATCCCCGCGCAAATAACGCGAGAGCAACTGCGCTTGGACAAACGGAAGCAGTCCAATTTTGACCTTTTCATCCAGGAAAGGATGTTTGATTTCTTCTTGCTTCCTTTTTTGCCAAGCATCCAGAACGCGCTTAAGCGCCGCATCGCTAAAGAAGCAACCTCCGCCAGCATCGAACTCAAAATCTGTCTTATTCAGTTGTCCGCGATTGAATAGCGCTACTACAAATCGGTCAATCAGAGGAGCGCGAAACTCCTCAAGCACATCAAGTGCCAGACTCGCCCTTCCCGGCCTCGGCTGATGGTAGAAACCCATCTGAGGATCAAGGCCAACGGACTCGCACGCCGTAGCTATCTCACGAGATGCCAGGGTGTAGAAAAACGATAGTGATGCATTGACGGGATCTTTTGGCGGCCTTCTATTTCTGCCAACAAATTCGACACGGACTTCTTTATCCCTAATTAACGGGGGAAACGAATCGAAATAGCCGTGGGCGGCATCCCCTTCCACACCTAGCAGTTCCTCACGCGACGCTACAGAGCCCAGCGTTTCCAATCCATTGGAAAACGTATCAATCGCATTTGAGAGACCATCTCCGTTCTCGGGGTGCTCTCGCTTATGTCGCAGCAATACCGCGCGTGAATTATAAAACTTCGCCGCCATGAATCGTTTAGCTAGCACGAGCGATCGGGTCGGGTCCGCCGCCACCTCATATTGAGCTTTTCTCAAAAGCACGTTCCCCGACACCGGACCCTCAACTCGGGCGGCGAATCTCCCCTTCTCATCGAGAACAGACACCGAGATGCCCCTCGCGGCACACGCATACAAAAGTGGAGCACTCGCACCCGCATAGTTAAATAGAACAATGCCCTCGAGCAGATGAAGAGGAACCCTTAATACCTCCTTGCCGTCAACTCGAACACATGCGTTGTCGTCCTTCTTGCAAACATAGGCATCCTTGTTCGTAACGTAAAGCGTGTTGAGCAGCTTTTTCATCTTTCGTTCCCCTCACAACTCCAGACCCATCCGCTTCAAATAGTCACGAGCGTCAACGCCGCAGATATCTGGAAGGCATTTATCCACCAAAGAGCACCTTCGGCACTTATGGCTTCTAAGCGGCAGCGGGGTTTTCCGTTGCTCAAACAACGAGTGCATTCTTTGGCACAGCTGTTTGACTCTTTTCTTTAAAGCGAAATCAATGTCAACTTTTTCTCTTCGTCGTGTTTCACCATAGAACAGATACCCCTCATCGATTGAAAGGCCCAGCATTTCCTCGAGGCACATTGCCTGTGCCGCCACTTGGATCCGGTCCCAATCTTCGATTTTTGGCTTACCTACCTTGTATTCAACCGGACGAACAGAACCGCCTTCAGCACCGAGCCTGTATTCGACAATATCGGCTATGCCATAGATTCCTAAAGAATGGCTAACAAGCCTGACCCTTCGCTCGCAACGAAAACCCCGCAGCGTTGAATATCCCTTAGTGTCAGCACGAGCGTGAAACAGATCCCCTCGAACCGTATCGAAGCTATCAGACCACTCCTGCTCAAGATGGATCAGAGCCCACTGACGCTCACAGTATGCAATATGCTGTAGCCCAGAAAGCGCCAGCAGGTCATCATCACCAAACATAGTTATGCTCGCGGGGGAATATACTCAATAATGTCTGCCGTAACCCCCTCGGGCATTTCTCCGACTTCAATCTGATAGTCGGCATAAGAGCGGGCTTCCTGGCCCTCAGGAATCACTCGCTTGGCCTTAACGGCATCAAACAACGCATGGGCCGGCGCGTTGCCAAGCTTGCTCTCGTGCTTAAATACGATGAGCTTACGGGAAGACATAAGCCCTCGTGCCGCGCTATGATCGTTCTCGAACATATTCATGAGGGCCTCAAACAGCAAGTCGAGGTCGTCTTGATCAAACCCGGTCTTTTCGGCCAATGACGCCGAGACAAATCCGTCCATGCGATACAAACCATACGGAATGTACTGCTTGCGTCCCATCGTCCTTTCCTTCTCGGCATCTTTTGCATTGGTGACCGCCATACGCGTGATACTCATTTCGAGCGGAAGGACCGGATCAACCGACTCGGCAAAACAAAGCTGCACCGGCCCTCGCACCTGGCCGCAGTTAACCTCTGTCGTCATTACAGCCCCAAACGTACGAATGTCATAAAAGTTGTCCATCATGAACTGCGTCACTTTGAGCCGGTCTTCCATCGACTTGGGCAATTTCTTGGATTGCGGCTTCATATCGTTATGCTGGTAGGCGAGCTCATTTTGCTCGTTAAGGACCGCGCCCTCTTTCACATAGACATAAAAGCGATGTCCTCCGGAGACCGACCAATCCTCACCTTGATCAGCAACCAGTTCGACATAGTTGCGAATCTTGCGCTTGATGCACACATCCGAAACTATGCCCCTGCTGGTCTCCGGATCAAGACGAGGAAGATTTCCTGCATCGGGATCGCCATTAGGATTGCCGTTTTTCACGTCGAAGAAAAGCGTGAACTCATAGCGATTCTTGATTGGCTCTGACATGGATTGTTCCTTTCCTCTAAAGATAACGTTGCACTATTCCTCAACCGATGAAACCACTTCGCGCTCTTCGGGCTCCTTGCGCACAAAACTGCTCTGCCTCTGCTGGTAATAGCCGATAAAAAAGGCTCCTTGATCATTCATGCCAAGCGTCCGCGGAAACAATCCATCGTTGCCGTTCAATTTGCCAACAATCTCATCAAGATCTTTTTGAATGCCAACGGCCATACCTCGCTTTCCGGGCATTTTTTCGATTTTTGAAAGATGGTTTTGACAATTGGCCAGCAACCGCGGAAAAACACGTGTCGGCGTTGTCGATGCTGCCCCAATGTACTTATCGCGAACGGTTGCATTTACGCCATCCCCCAAAGCGGCTCGTTGCGCCCGCTCAATAACGGCAAATAATCTACCGAGCACGTAACCCTGGTTGGCGTTTTCCCTATCAAGTGACACCGTGTACTCCTTTTCTCCTGCCGCGCTTTTCTTTCTAATTTGTCGGTTAAGACAGCCCTTAAGCAATGCTGCTCGCTGCCCCATATCCCAACGGTTTCTCGATGCGTGGTCTGCCCTCATACGCGTTAGCACAGAAGCTTGTAAAGCCCTAGGAAAGAGACTTCCGCCCAGCATTGCGTCAAAACAGCCATGCAACAATGTCGAAGGAATGGCCGCGCCCTCCCCCAGTGGTGCTATTTGTCGAAGCAGACTTTTTTGCGAGGCGGGCTTAACATCGACCATCTCAATATCTTTCAAATACTGAATTAGGTTTTCGGCGAGTTTTCCATAGGATTCAACCTTGAAATACCTAATCGATAGTCGTGCTGCGTTTGGTGCCACGCCGACCATATAAAACTTTGTCGACGGCACAGAAGGCATCGGAGCATATCCCTGACGTATCGACTGGAGATCTCCGCGCACCTGGTCAAGTGTCCGTGCGTCCTCAGCACGCGATCCGTTGCGTTCTTGTTTAAAGCCCAAAAGCGCAGTTATCACACCAGTCGGCCGCAGTGTTGGCCCATCAGTCCAACAGATAAAGAGTGTGTCACCGATACTCACTCGATGGCTATCATCTTTTGAAAGGTACCTAAGCGCAGTTCCCGACTTGAATGCCGCAGCCTCTGAAATCGAAGCGTTATAGGTGCCGCGCTTCCCATAAGACTCAAAAGCCGAGCAATTAAAGGACACCAAGCTTGCTCCCGCAGACTGAGCGCCGGGAAATCCCGTAACTTGAGGATACAATCTGGCGATTAAACCATGCTCTCCCGTAATGGCACACTGTCCTTTAGTCGCGTCCGCGCTTGCCGTCGCAGCTCTATACAGGTCCCATAAACGCGCTATATCTGGCATTTCATGAATAAGCTTGTTTTCTGGCGCATATTCAAAAACAACAAAAGAGCTTGCAATTACACCGGCGTCATCGCTCGACAACTCATACGCCTGAGGCCCCCGATCAAAGAAAGCGAGCACCGCTCGTGCTGCGGGATTATTAGACTCCGCAAGCACCTTTTTATGCAATGCGGCAGAGGCGCTAAACTTTTCCTCGCCCCTCGCCTTGCCCAGGCAAAACAAATAACAGCCGTTATCACACAGAAAAAACGGTTGAATTCCCGAGGTCCTTGATGCATGTTCAGGCACAATCCGTTTAACAAACCGCCTTTGTTCCTTGCCTTCTCCGACTACATACGGAATTACGCCCGTCGTACGTCCATTGTCATCAATTCGGATACGATACGAAACGTTTTCGACACTCCACCCCATCCCTGGAATCTTGATTTCCGGATCAGCAGCCAATCGATCATAAAGATTAGCTAGTTCTTGCAGAATCATCGCTTCACCTCCCGCCGTGAAGTATCGATGACGCCATTTTTCATAACAGCCCGATAGAACATCGGCTCCATGCTGTTTTTAAAATCGATGTCATACAGCATGAATCCCAGGTCAAACCGGTCAATGTCTTGGTAGTACGACTCGACAGTTCCGTCTTCAACAAGCGACACCGTAGCCGGAAACTCCCTGCATCCCAAATAGGGCTGATTGAAACACTGTCCCTTTCGAAGCCTTCGCAACGCAATGTTGTAGTGTTTTTCGGGCGTGTCAGATTCACCCGCTCGCGCTGTCATTTCAAAATGGGCCGTGACGATATACGCAACATCCTTGAGATACATGGTGGCCCGCTGCTGGCGATCAGCCATTACGTCTACATATACAGGCACGTTTTTTGAATAGGCAGCCTTTGCGTTTTGATAGCTCAGCTTGCTTGCCAGTTCATTACGCCTAAATGTGTCAAAACGTATTTCGTTCACGACCTGGATACTGTCAATCTTCCAAGCGATTGCCGGCTTCCAATAGACAGCCTCAAGTATTCCTCGTGCAGCAGACGGCGTTATGACGTCATAGCTTACGCGCTCAGTCTTCATCTCGGGGCGCGTAAAACATGCTCGATCTCCACTAATAAGCACCTTGATTCCAAATCCCATTTTTGTCCTCCCTTCAATCCTCTAGCCAACGAGCGTCAAGAGCTCCTCCTCTCCAAATCGATAACCCACCTTGTCGTCGTAGACGATCCGGCATCCATCACAAGCATTAAGAATCTTGAACGGCGCCAATTCTTCGATATATCCCGCTTGCTCAAGATCTCTAATCTCCCTTTCTCTCAGACTCAAGCTGAATCGTTGGGCGGGCCGTGCCAATGCACCTGGCTCGAGCACATTTAGCATGTCTTGATATAGTCTTTCCGCTTCGTCGCCCCAGCGCACAAATACAGGAAGAGACTCATCTGGCATGAACCGGTATTTCTCTGCGATTGTTGCAAACGGCATTATTTCTAACGATGATTCCAAATCTGCATTGCAACAAATCATGCTCAAGATTTGATAAGCATCCAGTTCCTCATCACTCGAGTAGCGCATCTTAAAGAACGGCTCTATGGCACCGGAATCAATGACTCCGTCCCTCTCCCGAAGAATCGCCCGCGTAGCCTCCCTTTGCTTTGCAAGCCAGGAGGTTGTTCTGAATAGTGTTCCATCTTCTTTTAAGCACTCGAAGATATAGACAGGAACCGGCTCTTTAATCGACCCCTCGCGATTGCATCGCCCCGCAGCCTGGAACAGAGAATCAACTCCGGCAAGCTCGCGATAAACAACCGGAAAGTCAATATCGACTCCCGCTTCGATAAGCTGCGTGGACATCACATGACACGGTCTATTCGCTGCCAGCAGTGCCTTTATTTTTTTAAGATCGCGCATGCGATGATCAGGTGTCTTGTTTGTCGACAGGCAGAAGCACGACGCCCCCGCGACACCGCCCTCAAGACGCTGTGCCACACCACGATAAAGTTCCCGAGCCTCCGTCTTGTTTCCGACAATACAGAGCGCCTGTTTTTCAGAAGCAAGCCGATCGCACAGCTGGTCCATAGTCAATATCCCGAGATTATTAAAGTATGTTCTATCGCCGAACACCTCATTAAAGCCAGCTCTGTCTGCAACAATCTCTTGAGGAGTTTCTTTAAAAGGCCAGATATCTTTGAAGTACGGCTGCGTTGCCGTACAGAGCACACAAGTTACGCCACAAGAACGAACAAGCATTTCAAGCATCGCCAGCGTCGGCTTGAGCACTCCATCGGGGAGTGACTGCGCTTCGTCGAGGACCAGGACGCTCTTTGCGATATTGTGCACTTTCCTGCTCTTGCCGGGTTTATTTGAAAATAGAGATTCAAACAGCTGGACATTCGTCGTAACAATGATGGGCGCATCCCAGTTTTGTGTTGCAAGCCTTTCGTGTTGAGCGCGTTCTGGATCAACGGCCTCGAAATCGTAATTTGAATGGTGCTCTAGTACATTCTGGGCGCCAAAAACATCACGCAGCACATCTGCTGTCTGTTCAATTAGGTTTGTATACGGAAGCGCAATGACGATACGTTGCAGACCGTGCCTCTTGGCGTGCGCAAGCGCAAAACCCACAACCGAGAGAGTCTTTCCTCCCCCAGTAGGAACCCGAAGCGTGAAGAACCCCTGCGGGCTTTTCGCTGCCACCATGCATTGATTTCGAACGGAGCCACGACAGGCATTGAGTTCATTGTTCTCCGCTGCGCCGCAAAGACGTGCCATGTAAGAATCGTACTTTGTAAGCAATCCATCCATGGAATCAACCGTGGCCGATCGCAGATGTGAATTGTCGGGTGCCATGAACCGCTCTGTATCGAGATAATCAGCATCGACAAGACAGGAAAACAGGATCTTCGTTAGCAAATAAGCTTGAAATTGCCCCTCTTTGTCAATCTCGCCAGAATCCGACAAACCACGCTGAATGAATTCAATTAATTCCCTCGATAGTTTTCCGGCACTTTTTCCTAGCTGGTTACGCATATTCCGAACAACAGTGGCGTCGATAGCGTCCAGCAGATCTGTTCTCTTTAATTTCGACCTTAGGGAAGACAATCCTGACTCACTCGTAAGCCCATTGGATAGGCCGGAATGGTGGCCCGCCACAGCGTAGGCAAGGGGGTAGCCAACCTCACGCAACTTCCCATACGCTACGATGGCCCCCACAGACGAATGATCGACCTTGGCCGGTGAGCCTTCAAGACGCAGCTGAAACGCCTGGCAGGCCTTCCCCGCATCATGCAAGGCTCCAACCGCAATCCCCAGCTGTTCAGCGCCAACAGCATCCGCGAAAAAGCCACTTAGCTTCGATACGTTTGAAAGATGCTCTTTAAGCGTTTGCCATTCGCTTTTTTCAGCACCGTCAATACTATGAGCATAGTAGACGTCCATTGCCACCTCCAATGAATTCGAGGATACATGGTTGTGCGGACATCTTTTTCAATTAGTATAAACTTCAAGTTTTATTATGATTAAAAAGGCCCGGTGAACGGTCAATTCACCGGGCTGAGCGATTCCAGCTGCTCATAATAAAACTTGTTTCAATCCACACCGCACAAGCGATGACAGCACAAGCGACTTATACCGGAAACGCCTGCCAATAGTATACAGAGCAATGCAAAGCCCCGTGCGTTCCAGATTTAGTCTGTGGAAGCCCCCGGGTTTGCCGTCACTGAGGTTCATACGCGATTCGAGAGAGCCGCCCAACCGTCACGGTAGAGCTTGTTTCTTTATCTCAATCTGTAACAGTTAGGTAGACATATTCCTCCCTGCTGTTACAGATTGAGATAAACGGACTGACCCTCGACCTTCTGTCTGGATCTGTAACAATTAGAAGCGAATTACCCATCTTGGTATTACAGATTGAGACAAACCGAAAACGGAATGGCCGCTGACCCGATGGCACACCACCTAAAAAGAAACGGGCCCTGTCCCACAAAAGGGAACAGAGCCCGAAACTCTCATGGAGCCAGTGACAGGAATCGAACCTGCAACCCACTGATTACAAATCAGTTGCGCTACCGTTGCGCCACACTGGCACACTTGGCGCTTTCGCGCGAAGCCAATTAAGAATAAAGGAATTGCGGACGAGGCGCAACAGGCCGCACAGCGTTATACAAATATGCAAAATCCAGCAACAACACGTACCAGGCCCGTTCATTTCTGTCAGTTCGCCCTCAATCTTAAAACCCTTCGTCAAAACGAATAGTTTTAATTACAATGAAATAGATAAAACTGTTCGTTCTGGCGAAGGGTTTCGCGATGTTAACTACCAAGGAAGCCGCCGAACTGCTCGGCATCACTCCGCGCAGGGTGCAAGAGCTCATAAATAACGGAGCACTTGAGGCCCGGAAGGCTTCTGGCGTGTGGCTTATCGACAAAGACAGCGTAGACACGCGACTCCGCTCCGCAACCAAAAGAGGGGGACGGCCTCGTCGTGGACACGGGAAAAGCGAGATCGCATTCACCCTCATGAATCGCACGCACGAGGTCGCCCAGCTGGTCTACAGCACATCGCGAAAAGACTTTACCCACATCGGTGCCGACATCGATTACGCCCACGCCCCTATTGGAGTATTTGGCCCTAATAGCCCCATATCGCTCGACTCCTTCCGCATCTGGTGGCGCGGCCGCGGTATCCCGCTCGCACGCATTGGGCTAGCCTCCCTGCTTGCAGAAGCCGCAGTCGATGTTCCCGATGAACTCGTACAGCGAAATCTTGGTCTCTCCTTATCCGACCAGTATTGGATTAGGCCCCAAGACTCCGGTCTCGCGTGGGAAGATATCAATTTCTTCAATAATGCTTTTGACGACGTCTCTCTCAGCATCGCGCCCTTCGCCCCAGAGGGCAAGGCGGCTGCCGCAAAGCCCGACAACACCTCGGACGGCAATCTTCAAAAGTACTGGACATGCGAGGGTGACCGTCGAATCCTCCACAAGGCAGGTGCGCATCTAAACCAGGAACCCTATAACGAGATGGTGGCGACTGCACTTCACCGTCGCATCCTAAACGCTTGCGATTATGTACCCTATTCGCTCGAAGGCGTGGGTACTTCTGCCCTGAGCATATGCGATGTCTTCTTAACTGATGAAGAAGAGTATGTCCCTGCGTTCTATGTAAACCAGCACGCAAACGCAGATGAACGGCTAACCGACTACGAGCGATATGTAGCAAACTGCGAAGAGCTCGGGGTGACAGGCGTCAAGGATGCCCTTGACCGCATGATTGTATGCGACGACATCATCGCCAACTATGACCGCCATTGGCGTAACTTTGGCCTTGTACGAAACGTCAACACGCTAACCTGCAGACCTGCCCCCATCTTCGATTCGGGCTCATCGCTCTGGTGCAACATTTCTCTTGAGGAGCTTCGGGCAGGAGAGCACAGTTTTACCAGCGCGCAGTTTCATTCAAGCCCCGCGAAACAAATGCTGCTTGTTGAGGATATGAGCTGGTTTGACGGCGACAAACTCGAAGGCTTCGTTGACGAGGCACTCGAGATTCTGTCCAGAAACGACGCGCTCACGGCAAGGCTGCCATATCTAAAAGAGGCACTTACATGGCGCCTCCGTAGAATGATCGACATCGCTGAATGGAGTTAGCGAGACAGCGTCGCACCGTCAGCTCCCCTACCTCCCGCGGAGGGCCTTGAGCTTTGCCAGGGCATCGGGGCTCAGGCGACTGCCCAGAGTCATCTTGATCTGCGGAGCTTCCTCTGCCTCGTGAACGTCGTTATCGATCTGCTTGATCTCGTCCACCAGCATACGGCTCGAGATGCGCGTTACGCCCTTGCCCATGACGACGGCCTGGATCGTGCCGTCACTCGACACCACGGAGCACGCGCGGCCTTCCTCGCGCGCCTCGATGCAGAGCTTCTGCACCACGGTATCGGCCGATACGCCCGTCGGCGAGAACTCGATACGCACGCCGCGGGCAGGCAGATTAGGGCGCTCGCTGGAGATATTGCCCGCACCGTCGAACACAATCACGGCCTCGTAGCGGCCCTGGGCAAACGCCGCAACATCGTTGATGAGCGCGGTGCGCGCCATATCGTGGACGTCGCTGGAATACGGATCGTCGGAATGGTCGTAGACAAGCTTTTCGTAGCGCGGCGTGCAGTGAATCACGTTGTAGCCGTCGACCACCAGCAGCTCGGGCTTATTGGAGTGCACCGTCGAGACCGGATCGGAGATAGCCTGCGCAAACGCATTGCCGCCCACGCCATAGGTCGCGGCCGAAACAATCGGCTTGGCCGAGCCTTCGCCAAAGCGCTTGGCCTTGGACTTGGCGCGGTTCTTCTTTGACATGCGCTACTCCTCCCCCATGAGCTCGCCGGCATTGCGGCGCAGCCACTCAAAGCACAGCGCGGTGGTCGCCTGGGCCACGTTGAGACTCTCGGTCATGCCGCGCTGGGGAAGCTTGGTCAAAAAGTCACATTTCTCGAGCACCAGACGCGAGATGCCGTCGCCCTCGGAGCCCATGACGAGCGCAACGCGGCCCTCGAAAGGGGCATCCCAGCAGCTGCCCTCGGCGTGCTCGGAAGCACCGCCCACCCAAAAGCCGGCGGCCTTGAGATCATCGAGCGCACGGGCGATATTGGGAACCTGCGCGATAGGCAGGTGCATGACGGCACCAGCAGAGGTCTTGTAGCTGCCCACGGTCACACCGGCGGCGCGCTTGTTTGCAATGATGACGCCCGCCGCGCCCACGACCTCGGCGGAGCGCACGATCGCACCAAAGTTGCCATCGTCGGTCACATGGTCGAGCACGACGACGAGTGCCGGTCCGTCACCCGCGCGGTCGAGAATATCGGCGATATCGGCATAGGGGAAACTTCCAACCTCGAGCGCAATGCCCTGGTGAGCGCCATGGCTCGACAGCGCATCAAGCTGCGCGCGCGACACATACTTAATGCGGACGCCCGCGGCGTTGAGGTCGTCGACCAGACGAGACAGGGCCGCATCGCGCTCCCCGCCCTCGGCAATGAGCGCGCACTTGATGGGAAAACCGGTGCGCAGCGCCTCGGCGGCAGCACGACGGCCTTCGATAAACTCGCCCCTGGGAGCCTGGACAGCGTCGCGGTTGCGATCGCGCTGCGGACGTGCGGCCTGGGCTTGGGAGCGCTCGCGCGGGCCCTTGGGAGCGGCAGCGCGGTCGTTGCGGCGAATCGGACGCGAGCCAGAAGCAGTCTGCTTGCCGCCACGAGACGCACGCTTACGATTGTCGGCCATAAAACGGCCTCCTTTAAAAAATTATTCAAGCAAGACAAAAGAAGCGACCGCTTAAGACGAATAGCTCAAGCGGTCGGTACGGGTTTTCCAAGTGCCCGAGATTGCCGTGAAAGAGGAGCGACGCGTACTTGAGTACGCGAGCGACGGTTTGAACGGCAAGGTCGGGTGCTTGGGAAACCCGCGGGGATTAGAGAGATTTGATACGGGTGCCCGCGGCAGTATCCTCAATGGTGAGGCCCAGGTCCTTGAGCTGGTCGCGGATGGCGTCGGCCAGATCCCAGTTCTTGGCAGCGCGGGCCTCGGCGCGGGCCTCGAGAATCTTGGCAGCGGCCTCGTCCACGTCGTCGCCCGTGTAGGCGACCAGGCCGGCGGCGACACCCAGCAGACCCAGCGGCAGCTCGACCTTGGGCTCGGGGAGCTCAACGCCAAACGTATCGAGCAGCTCGACCAGCGTATCGGCGGCGGCAAGCGCGGCGGCCTTGTCGGCAGCGTCGCCCGCCTGCTCCAGGTACTGGTTGCACTCGGTCACAAAGCCAAAGACGGCACCCATGGCACCGGCGGTGTTAAAGTCGTCGTCCATGCACTCCTTAAAGGTGGCACGGGTCTCGGCGGCCTTGGCGGCAAACGCCTCGGATGCTGCCTCATCGGCATCGGCCGTCGCATGGTTCGCGGCCCAGCGCAGGTTCTCGACCGTACCGGCGATACGCGTGAGCGAGTTCTCGGCACCCTCCAAGCGCTCCCAAGAAAAGTCGAGCGGCGAGCGATAGCTCGTCTGCAGCATCAGCAGGCGCAGGGCGGCAGCGGAATGCTGCTCGAGGACCTCGGCCAGCGTAAAGAAGTTGCCGAGCGACTTGGACATTTTCTCGCCGTCTACCAGCAGCATGCCCGTGTGCATCCAGGTGTTGGAGAAGCCCTGGTGCCAGGCGCAGGTGGCCTGGGCGCACTCGTTCTCGTGATGCGGGAAGGCAAGGTCGGAGCCGCCGCCGTGGATGTCGATCGGGGTGCCCAGGTAGCGATGCACCATGGCGGCGCACTCGGTGTGCCAACCGGGACGGCCCTCGCCCCAGGGGCTCGGCCAGCTGGGCTCGCCGGGCTTGGCAGCCTTCCACAGGGCAAAGTCGAGCGGGTCGTTCTTGTCCTCGTTCTCCTCGATGCGCGCGCCAACCATAAGGTCGTCGATGTTGCGGCCCGAGACCTGACCATAGTTGGAATCGCTGCGCACGGCAAAGTACACGTCGCCGTTATCGGCGGCGTAGGCGTGGCCCTGCTCGATGAGCGTCTTGATCATGGCGATCATGGGGCCGATCTCTTTGGTGGCGCGGGGGCGCACATCGGGATCGAGCACGTTGGCGGCACGCATGACGCCGATGAACTTGTCGGAGAACTCCGTCGCGACCTCGGCAGCCGTACGGCCCTGCTCGTTGGCGCGCTTGATGATCTTGTCGTCGACATCGGTGAGGTTCTGGGCGAACGTGACCTCGTAACCGCTCGCGATGAGCCAGCGGCGAATCACGTCAAAGCTGATGAACGTGCGGGCGTTGCCGATATGGATGTTGTCGTAGACCGTGGGGCCGCACACGTACATACGAACCTTGCCGGACTCGATGGGCTGGAACTCTTCCTTTTTATGGGTAGCGCTGTTGTAGATACGCATTCGTTACTCCTTAACGGTTTTCTGTAGCAGGCAGACGGCCCAGGCGCCAATTCCCTCGCCTTGGCCTTCCCAACCGAGCTTTTCGGTCGTGGTGGCGGCGACGCCCACGTTTTCCACGTCGACGCCCAGGGCATGGGCAAGGTTGGCGCGCATGGCATCGCGGTGCGGAGTGATCTTGGGTTGCTGACAGGCAATGGTGCAATCGGCATCAACAAACTCAAAGCCCAGCTCGCGCGCATAGTCCATCACGCGGGCGAGCAGCACCATCGAATCGGCACCCTCGTAGGCGGGATCGGTGTCGGGGAATAGCTTGCCGATATCTCCCCCGCGGCAGGCGCCCAGAATGGCGTCGGCCAAGGCGTGCGCGAGCACATCGGCATCCGAGTGGCCCAGCAGGCCGCGCTCGTAGGGAATGTCGACACCGCCGATGATACATCGACGCCCCTCCACCAGACGGTGAACGTCGTAGCCATGGCCAATGCGCAGGTTACTGAACATGGGGAAGGTCCTCTCCCTCGGCCATGCGGCCAAGCAGAATCGCGGTTACGGGACGCAGGTCCTCGGGTACCGTCACCTTAAGGTTATCGCGCGGGCTCTGGACACAGCGGACGCGCCCGCCCATGCGCTCGACCAGCGATGAATCGTCGGTACCGATAAAGCCCTCGGCGATAGCAGCGGCGTGAGCGCGCTTCATGGCGTCGACGCTAAAGATCTGCGGCGTCTGCGCGGCCCAGTACAGCTCGCGCGGCGGCGTCTCGACGATGTTGTCGCCATCGACGATCTTGAGCGTGTCGATCGCGGGCTGACCGCACACGATACCGTCGAGAGCACGGTCGCTCACGAGCACGTCGACCGCATGATCGATGGCCTCGGTCGTGATGAGCGGACGGGCGCCGTCGTGGATGGCGACATATTCGAAACCCGCCGGTACCGCATGCACGCCGGCACGGGTGGAGTCCTGGCGGGTGTCGCCGGCATCGGCAAAACTGATGGGCGTGTCATAGTCAAACGGGTCGATGGCCAGGCGGCGCATCTCGGCACGGCGCTCGGCAGGGCACACCACCACGATGTGGCCGACCTTGTTGCTACGATCGAACGCGCGGATGGACCAGCTCATGAGCGGACGGCCCGCCACGTTAACGAGCTGCTTGCCGCCGGGATTTCCAAAGCGCTGGCCGCTGCCGCCGGCAACGACCACGGCGCATACGGGCGCCATTATGCGTTCCCCTGTTTGGTACCCTTCATGCGGTACAGGGAGTCCGCAAGAATGGCAGGGTTGTTGACGCCAAAGTCGCCCAGGCGCTCCGGATCCTCGCTGATGTCATCCATGAGCTCCTGCAGCGAGCCGTACTCGTCGACGATCTTCTCGGCCACGCCGTCGCGCACGACGGACACGCGCGAAAGCGTGCGCAGGCCCAGCGGCGTCATGACGGAGTCCTCGTCCAGGTCGTCGTAACCCAGAACCGCCGCCACATGCTGTGGGTCGGACAGGTCCTTAGGCGTCATACGGCTCAGGTTGGCGCGGATCTTTTCGGCATTGGCCTCGGAGGAATCACTCGCATAGTCGCGAATCATCAGGTCGTACTCGGTATCCATGCTGGAGCCGGCGAGCTGCTCGAGCTGCATCTGCACGAGCTTGCCCTGGTTGCCCAGCTTGACAATGCAATCCTTAAGCTCAGTCTTTGCCTGCTGCATGATCTCGAAGCTCGAGAAAATCCCGGTGATATCGGCGAGCGTAACGTAGTCATCGAGCTCGAGGGCCGTCAGACGCAGCAGGGAGCGGTCGAGCGACTGACGGGTGGTCTGAAGCGTGGCGACGAGCTGGTTGACCGAGCTCATGATGGTGGTGACGGGCTGGATCTCATAGCTCTTGCCGTGAACGTACACGTTGACGACGGCACGACGGGCCGAGACCGAGATCACGATGGCATCGGTGAGCACCGACATGCGAGCGGCAGTGCGGTGACGCATGCCCGTCTCGCTCGTGGCAAGCGAGGGATCGGGATTGAGGTGGAAGTTGGCGCGCAGGATCTGGGTGAGGTCGCCGTCGATAACGATGGCACCGTCCATCTTGGAGAGCTCGAACAGGCGGTTCGAGGTGAACGAAATGTTGAGTGGGAAGCCGTCGTTACCGGCAGCGAGCACGTTTTCGGTGTCGCCGACGCAGATAAGGGCACCCAGGTGACCGGCGATGATCATGTCGAGGGCGGTGCGGATCGGCTGACCAGGTGCCGTCAGGCGGATGGCCTGTTCCATACGCTTTTGCAGCTCGTTCTTATCCAAGGCATCGCTCCCATCGCATACGCTCCATAAACGCTAAATAGTTTCTCACGGTTTGTCCCCGCGGCGCTCGCGAAATCCGATGCTTACAGAATGAGCGAACACCGCTAAGATAGCTAATTTGGGACGGGCTCTTTTGACTACCCAATCAACCATGTGCCAAGGTTAGTCTTTTTGTTGCTCCCCCAAGAGGTACACGCGGGCCTGCCCGCAGAGAGGGAGCCAAACCATGGGACTCGTAGAGCTCGTGTTGCTCGCCGTTGGCCTTTCGATGGACGCCTTTGCCGTTTCCATCTGCAAAGGTCTCGGCATGAAAAAGATCAACCTTAAAGTCGCCGTGGTGCTCGGCCTGTTCTTTGGCGGCTTTCAGGCCGGCATGCCCGTAATCGGATGGGCGCTCGGCAGTCAATTCATGGGCATCATCGGACCCATCGACCATTGGATCGCCTTTATCCTGCTCGCCTTCATTGGCGGCAAAATGCTGTGGGAGGCATTTACCGAGGACGAGGATGAAGGCGACGGCAAGGATGCCGAAAGGATTGACCTGGGCGAGTACCTGATCCTCGCCATCGCCACCTCAATCGACGCCCTAGCCGTGGGCATCTCATTTGCCGCGCTCTCGGTTGACATCGTTCCCGCCGTATCGCTCATCGGCGTCACAACGTTTATCTTCTCCGTCGCCGGCGTAGCAATCGGCCACACCTTTGGCGCGCGCTACGAAAAACCCGCCACCATCGTGGGTGGCGTCGTGCTCATCCTCATAGGACTCAAGATTCTGCTTGAGCATCTGGGGATTTTGGCGCTGTAGTGCCAAACACAATCGCTCAAAACTCAACGCCAGCACAAGGACTCATGCAGAGTTTTGCATGAGGCCTTTTCATGCAGACTTTTGCATGTCATACTGATATGCAAAAGTCTGCACGTTAGGAGGTCGCCGTGGATACCTTTCCCATCACCACACCGCGCCAAGCTGGCATCTACGTGCGCCAGACACGCGAGGCTCAGGGTCTCACCCGTGCCGCCCTCGCCAAAAAGGCCGGTGTTTCGGAGCGCCTGCTCGCATCGCTCGAGCTGGGCGACGCCACGGGTATTCGGCTCGACAAGTTGCTGACCGTTTTTAACGCACTCGGCATAGGTCTCTTTGCGCAAAGCGATAACGACTCCATCGCATCGCCCTCCGAACATCCGACGACGATAGCGGACCTCCCTATCGTGAACTCGAATGCCCTGCTAAAGCCAAGCGTAGGCAGACGACCCGCCCGACAAGGAACGCCATCTTCCTATGGTGCCCTGCTGGCCCAAATCGCAGTCGAGCAAGGCCTTTCCGGCACTTCAGACCTCTCCTTTGGCTGTAAGGTTGTGAAATAAATGGCAGAGATGGAGCTTGCGACCCTCATTTGTGGCGAAATCGCCGGCACTCTCCGGCAAGACAAGCATGGACTCTGCAGCTTCGTATACGCCCCAACCTATCGCGGAGCACCGCTATCGCTAACAATGCCGCTTTCCAATCGCACGTATGGCCATAACATCGTCCGCCCGTTCCTATTTGGCCTTTTGCCCGACAGTCAAGAACAGCGTCGCGCTATTGCCGCCGAGCATGACGTTGCATCCAACAACCCCGTCGCCCTCTTGTGCCATATCGGTCTTGACTGCGCGGGGGCCGTTCAGTTTTGTCGAGCCGATCAATTAGACGCCGCCCGCGGCAGGGTCTCGGCATACCGCCCGCTTACCAATTCTCAAATCGCTCACAAGCTCAAATCAATTCGCGATGACGAAAGAGAGACATGGATGGGCTCCAACGAAAGCTGGTCCCTGGGCGGCAACCAAGGCAAATTTGCACTAGCTTGGCATGACGGCCAATGGTGCGAATGTCTAGGGTCATCCCCCACTACCCATATCTTCAAAAATGGTGTCGTTGGGTTCAAACATCAGGCCTTAAACGAATTCGTCTGCATGAAAACAGCTCGGCGTGCTGGCATTCCAACTGCCAACGTCTCCTATTGCACATTTGAAGACGAAGCCGCGCTCGTCGTTGAACGGTACGACAGAATGGTCAATAGCAGCGGAAATATCGAAAGGCTGCATCAGGAGGACTTTTGCCAGGCGCTCGGTGTATTGCCAAGCCAGAAATACACCGCCGACGGAGGACCAACTACACGAGACATCCAAGAACGACTGATTAAAACAGTCCCCCACCACATGAATCTTGTGCTTTTTACCTATATGTTGTTCTATAACGCCATTATCGGAGCGCCTGACGCACACGCTAAAAACTACTCGCTCATCCTTGGCAAAGGCACAAACGCGGCGCTCGCCCCCATGTACGATGTCGCGTCGGGTTTGGCGTATGAGCGCATGCGCCGCCGGGCGCGCCTCGCCATGAGCGTTGGCGGCGAAAATCGTGTGGGGCGCATCGGTCCAGGCGCTATCCGCCGATACCACGGTATGGGCGACCCCGCGCTGGAGGCGGCGCTTACCGATGCCGGGCTATCCGAGAAGTTTTGCTTTGCAACCATGATGGACCTCGCCTACGAGGTACCCATTTGCATGGAAGAGGTCATGGACGAATACGCCGACCTGCCCGGCATGGCGGACCTGCGCGAGCATATGCTCGGCCCCGTCCGCGAAAACTGCCAGCGCACCCTCGACCTCATCAAGGCGGATATGGGCTAGACGCCAATCAATTTCCCATTTCTTAAAAGAAGAGAGGGGGCACCCGTCGCAAAAGCTCGGATGCCCCCTCTCGTAATGTCATTTGCAATCCGCTAGCACGTAGCTCAGACTGCTGCTAGCGCAACCTTTACGCAGCGAGGCGCTTGAGGACGTCGATGAGCAGCTCGTAGAAGCGCTCGGCAGAAGCGAGCTCCATGCTCTCGTCCGGGGTGTGGACATCGGAGAGCGTCGGGCCCACGGCGATGGCGTCCAGGCCGTGCAGGGCCTCGGCAAACAGGCCGCACTCAAGGCCGGCGTGAATGGACTCGATGCGCAGCTCGGAGCCAAATAGCTCGCGATAGCTCTCGACAAAGACGTCGCGGACCGGCGAATGCTCGGCATAGCTCCAGCCGGGATACTCGAACTCAAACTTGGCGTCGAAGCCCAGGACATCGGCAAGCGTCTGCAGGCGGTCCTTGAACTCGTTCTGCAGCGAGGTGATCGAGGAGCGCGGGGACAGCATAATCTTGACCTGATCATCGGAAGTGGCGACCACGCCGATGTTGGAGGAAACCTCGACTGAGCCGTCGGTGGCGACGTTGCGGCGAATCACACCATTGGGGGCAAGACGCAGAGCGCGGATGAGGGCAAGCGCGGACTTCTCGTCCATGGCCTCGACCTCGGCGTTGTCGGCGATCTCGACAGTGCAGGTAAAGCCGGGGTCGAAGACCTCGAGCTCGGCGGTAACGTCGGCGATGATGCCACGGGCGATCTCGGCCGCGGCCTCGGCGGCAGCGTGGTCGGCGTAGACCAGAACAGCCTTGCACTCACGATTGATGGCGTTGTCCTTGGTGCCGCCGTTGAAGCTGACGATGGCGGGCTCACCGGCAACCATCAGGCGGTCGATGATGCGGGCCATGATAAGGTTGCCGTTGCCGCGCTCCAGGTTGATATCGCTGCCGGAGTGACCGCCCAGCAGGCCGGAGATGTCGAGCGTGAGGGCGCTACCGGTCTTGTGCTCGCGCGCGATCGGGCAGGTGTAGGTAACGACGACGCCGCCGGCGCAGCTGACGGTGGCAACGCCCTCTTCCTCGGAGTCAAGGTTAATCATGGTGCGGGCGCTAATCTGGGACTTGTCGAGTGTCTCGGCGCCGACCAGGCCAGTCTCCTCGTCGGTGGTGAATACGCACTCGAGGGCCGGATGGACAATCGAATCATCGTTGAGCACGGTAAGCATAAGCGCGACGGCGATACCGTTGTCGGCGCCCAGGGTGGTGCCGTTAGCGGTGAGGACGCCGTCCTTGACGACCAGGTCGATACCGTCGGTCGTAAAGTCGTGCTCAACGGAGCCCAACTTGTCGCACACCATATCGATGTGGCCCTGCAGCATCACGGTCGGGGCATTCTCGGCACCGGCAGATGCGGGCTTGCGAATGATGACGTTGTAGACCTCGTCCTGATACACGTCGAGGCCGCGCTCCTTGGCAAACGCAACCAGGAAATCGCTGATGCCCTTCTCGTTGCCAGACCCACGGGGGATCGCGCTGACCTCCTCAAAGAAATGGAACAGCTGAGCGGGCTCGTAGCCGGTAATCTTGTAGTCCATGGTGCCTCCTTGGCGCAACTGGTTAGACAGTAAGATATGCGACTTGTATATTCCCAGACTTTGCGTGCATAAACCAGTCGAAAACGCCGAGCGCCCTTGCATCATCGGCTAACGGTGAGGAAACGCCACTTTATTAAGGTAAAGCAGGTTAGACGGGCCGCGCCGAAGGAACGTTGGACCCTTCAACCAACCTCAACGCTTGATCAACGTTTATGCATACGCCATTGATATGTTTAATGAGATCTACTTTGAACGAAGGGGGCTTTCCAACAGAAAAAGGGCGCTCCTTTGGAACGCCCTCGTGGACACAAGGTTTTGTTACGCCCTACAGCGCGCCGGAACCGGCTTGCATCATGCCGCCGGGGCCCGAGGTCACGCCGCCGCTCACGGGCGCGGCGCTGCCAGTGTGCGGTGCCGCCGGGGTGGTATCGCCACCGAGCGTACCTGCCGGACGCGGTGCCGGAATCTCGCCCGTGCCGTGGCTAAAGACAAACTTGCCATCGGCCACGTCGCACAGGACGGTATCGCCCTCGCCCCACTCGCCGGCCAGAAGTTCCTCGGACAGCGGGTCCTCGATGAGCTTTTGAATAGCACGGCGCAGCGGACGCGCACCGTTGGTGAGGTCGGTGCCCTCGGCCACGATCTTGTCATAGGCCGCATCGGTGAGCTTGATGTTCATGCCGTTTGCGATCAGGCGCTGGCGCAGATCGTCCACCAGCAGGTGCGCGATCTTGGTGAGATTCTCGCCCGAGAGCTTCTGGAACACCACAATGTCGTCGATACGGTTGAGCAGCTCGGGGCGGAACAGGCGCTTGAGCTCGCCCATCGCGCGGCCCTTGATTTCACTCGACGTGAGACCCTGCTCGCCGGTGGTGCCAAAGCCAACGCTCGCATCCTGTGCGATCTCGCGGGCGCCCACGTTGGACGTCATGATGATCACGGTGTTGCGGAAGTCGATCGTCTTGCCCTGGCTATCGGTCAGGCGGCCCTCCTCCAGCACCTGCAGCAGGATGTTGAAGATGTCGGGGTGCGCCTTCTCGATCTCGTCGAACAGCACGACCGAATACGGGTGACGACGAACGGCCTTGGTAAGCTGACCGCCCTCGTCGTGACCCACGTAACCCGGAGGGCTACCGATGAGCTTGGAGACCTCGAACTCGCTGCCGAACTCCGACATGTCGAAGCTGATGAGCGCGTCCTTGCTGCCAAAGAGGTACTCGGCGAGCGTCTTGGCGAGCTCGGTCTTGCCTGTGCCGGTGGGACCCAGGAAGATAAAGCTGCCGCCGGGGCGACGCGGGTCCTTGAGCGGCGAACGGCTGCGGCGCACGGCCTTGGCGACGGCCTCGACTGCCTCGTCCTGACCGATGATGCGCGTCTTGAGCACGCTTTCGGTCTGCAGCAGGCGCCGGCTCTCGCTCTCGGTGAGCGAGGAAACCGGCACGCCAGAGGTCACGGACACGATGTCGGCAATCTGACTCACGTCGATGGTGAGCGGGCTGGCGTCGAGCTCGGCGGTCCAGGCGGCCTTGGCTTCGGCGAGTTCAATCTCGGCGGCCTTCTGCTGCTCGGTGATCTCGGCGGCCTTGTTCATGTCATCGCTCTCGGTGGCCTCCTGCGCGGCGGCCTTGAGCTCCTCTATACGATGCTCGGCCTCGCGCACCGGCTCGGGCGCGCGGTTGGCGGCGATGCGAGCGCGGGCGCCGGCCTCGTCGATGAGGTCGATGGCCTTATCGGGCAGGAAGCGATCCTGAATGTAGCGGTTGGAAAGGTTCGCGGCGGCCTCGATAGCACCCTGCGTATAGCGCACATGGTGGTGCTCCTCGTAGCGCGGCTTGAGCGCGGTCAGGATCTTGACCGTGTCCTCGACGCTCGGCTCCTCGACATCGATGGTCTGGAAGCGACGCTCGAAGGCCGGGTCCTTGGTGAGGTACTTGCGGAATTCCTCGGCCGTGGTGGCGCCGATAATCTGGAAGGCACCGCGCGCGAGTACGGGCTTGAGCATGGAGCTCGCATCGATGGAGCCCTCGGCAGAACCGGCACCGATGATGGTATGCATCTCGTCGATAAACAGGATGACGTCGTCCGCTTCGGTGGCCTCCTGGATCACGTTCTTGAGGCGCTCCTCAAACTCGCCGCGATACTTGGCACCCGCCACGAGACCCGGCAGGTCGAGCGTCCAGATATTCTGGTTCATGAGGTTCTCGGGCACGTTGCCGGCAGCAATCTGCTGCGCCAGGCCCTCGACGATGGCCGTCTTGCCCACGCCGGGATCGCCCAGGATAAGCGGATTGTTCTTGGTGCGGCGCGAAAGAATTTCCATCATACGCTGGACTTCCTTTTCGCGACCAATCACAGGGTCGAGCTCGCCGTCGCGCGCCTTCTGCGTGAGGTTGGTCGCGAACTGCTTGAGCGTGTCGGTGCCACTCCCCTTTTGCTGAGAGGCATCCGAGCCGCTAAAGAACGGCAGGCCCGCACCGGGACGACCAGCACCGGCGCCGGCGAGCGGGCGCTTCTTGTCCTGGTCCTTGGCGGTAAGCTTCTCGATGGCCTTCTTGATGGAAGCAGACGACACACCCAAGCGCATGAGGATGTCCATGGCCATGCCGTTACCCTCTTCGACAATGCCGATGAGCAAGTGCTCGGTCGACACGTAGGTCTGGTTGTTCTCGCGTGCCACACGGAAAGAACGCTCCATCACGCTAATAACGAGCGGCGTAAAAGCGAGCTTGGCGGCCTCGGTTTCCTCGCTGGGCTCGGGAACGGTAGTCTGGACTTCTTTGAGCGTGTCCATGATGTCGTCGTAGGAAATATCGAGCGAGCGCAGCGCCTCAGCGGCAATGCCCTCGTCCTCCTTGGCAAGCGCGAGCAGCAGATGCTCGGTACCCACCTTATTTGAATGAAGATCGAGCGCCTCTTGCTTGGCCATGGACATGACCTTGCGCGCACGATCGGTAAAACGGTCTAACATGCTAGTTCCTCTTAGACGAGCTAGTTTTTTCAAACGCAAAGCGCCACTCGTGGCGGCGCTTTGGTCTCTTTACCCATATGGAGTATATGTTAACCGCTGCGGCCTTTTCCGCATGCAGCCATACGACAACGTCTACAAAAAAGGAATCGCCGGGTGCGGCGGACGCTCTAGGTTAGAGGCTGTTGCCTAACAGGCAGGCTCGGCATCCATGCTCTCGGCAACGTCGTTGACGACATCGGCAGCGGGAGCACCCGGCATGCGCACGAGCTCCATGTGCGGTTCGGCAAAGACCGTGCCCATGGGGAAGGCGCGGCGGAATACAAAGCGAGCAACCGGACCAGCCACCAGCAGGTTCCAAGGCAGGGCCATGATAAAGTTGCGCGGAATGTTGACGAGCCACATCATCGGCAGCGCCTGCAAATTGGCAAGCGGGCCGCCGGGCATATGGAACAGGCCTTCGCACGCGCCGTAGAGTGACATGATGATGACCATGGGAACGACCATGCAGGAGCTGACGGCGAGCGTCATGGCAAGCGGCGAGCTCTTGCCCGGCGTGACCAGGAATTTAAATGCGAAACCCTTGGCAAGGGGGCTGGCAACAAACCAGTCGCAGCACATGGCAAATATGTAGGCAACGGGGAAGCCGAGCCACGCGGCGGCAACAACCTCGCCGTTGATGGCCCCATGCTGCAGGGCAACGTTGTAGATGCTCATCCAGAGCACCATGCAAAAGCACATGATAAAGGTGAACAGCAGGCTCTCTCGTTTGTTGATAGGCATAAAGGGCATGGTCCTTTCTGTGCTGCGCCGCGGCGCACAACAAAAACGGGCGGGCGAGATGGAGCTGTTGGGACTTCATCTCGCCCGCCCGTGGTACGTGCGTCTGCGACTACTTATGTGGTGGAACCAGCCTAGCACGAAAAGCGCGTGCTTCGTAAGCGTTGAGTTTATGAAGATGCAGGGCACCAATAATCCCCCGACCCCATAAGTTGCGGTGGAATACGGACTGTTTTGACCCTTTAAGCAGCAATTCAGTCCCTATTTCACCGCAACTCATTTGGTGCAAAGTAACCTGTTCCCCTTGCACCAATTAGCTGGTGTGGCGCCAGCGAGGGTCGGTGAGCGTACGCGCCACACCCAGGCCAACGGGCAGAAACGCCACGATGAGCACTGCACGCACAAACCAGCCGAGCATATTGACCGTGTCGAAGGTGCACATGTAATACATCGAGCGATACAGATACAAGCCCGGCACCATAATGACAATCGATGGCACCGTGAGGGCGATACGTGGGTAGGTGAGCCTGATTTCTGCCAGGCTTGCCAGCAAACCCGATACGAGCGCCCCGATAAATGCAGCCGCCTCGGGAGGCATTCCCGCGCTGAGGCCCAGGAAGGGAAGCATCGTCGGCCCATCGACAAGGGTCAGACGAAGGGTATTGGACACGGCGCCGATCAGCCCAGCTGCCGTGGCCATCTTTACCGGGCTGTTGAACATCACTGAGAAGCCGAATACGCCAACGAAGCTCATTACCACGCGCAAGAGCGTAAGGGCAAGCGGCGAAAGGCCGAGCGGCGCAAAGTCGTCCGGCGCCAGGCCAACACACTCGGCAACCATCCAACCTACGAGCGTCGCCATCACAATAATCGACACAGCATACGAAAGACGCTCAATGCCGCTTCGCATGTCGAGCTTAGCGATGTCGAGACCTGCCGTAATGAGAGGAAAGCCGGGAATCACAAAGAGCATGGCGCCGATATAGCCTTCTTGGTGCGACATTGCCCCCGGTATGACCTGGCCAAGACCGAGCAATGCCAGCAGATACGAGACGCAAGCGAGTGCAACGCCGATCGTCAGCGCGCTAAACTGGCCAAGGCCCTGCTTAAGAATATGGGAGCGAGCAAAGTTGCCGACACCAGCGCCCACAAATGCACAGGCCATCTCGATAGGGCCGCCGCCGAGCAAAAAGACGAAGGCGCCGCAAGCACAGGCTGCCGCAAGGCCCTGTTGCCAGGGAGTGTAATCAGGTTTTGAACTCTCAACGGTCTTGAGCATCTCGTGATACTCATGCACCGTAAAACGACGGCCATATGTCTCGATTTCCTTTAGGAAGCTCTCCATCATCCAAATGCGATGGGTATTGACGCCCGTTGTGGGCAAGCTGACGACTTCGTTAAAGCAGTGACCATCTTCAATACAAGTACACTCAAACGACAGGAGACTTAAGTCAACGTGGATGGTGACACCGAGCACGGCGGCGATGCGATTCATGGTATCGCGTACACGCCAGGCACCCGTTCCGCTCGCGAGCATAAGCATACCGGTGCGACAAATGATGGATGATTTGTCGGTAAGTGGCGCATCGACGGCAAGCTCATCGCCTGCCGTCACGATCTGGCGCCAGTCAGTTTTCATATGGAGCGCGCCGGCACGGACACCGTGGTGCAAAGAGATTCTCGAAAGCAGCGGGTCGGGGCGCGAAGGCTGTGGGGGTTCCGTCGATTCATTCTCAACCTCATCAGCCCCTTCACCCACTAGGTCAAATGAGTCAAGCGATGCCGGCTCGCGACGGTCGATCGGCTCCTCGTCCTCATCATCAAAATAGTTGAACTGATTGAGCATGTCCTCTTCGATTGCACGATCGCTCGCGTCGTCCATACAGACGCTCCCTTCCTACCGACTAACCCCCATCCTAGGCAGCGACG
Source organism: Collinsella sp. AM41-2BH (assembly GCF_003468085.1). NCBI lineage: Bacteria > Bacillati > Actinomycetota > Coriobacteriia > Coriobacteriales > Coriobacteriaceae > Collinsella > Collinsella sp. AM41-2BH. The sequence goes on along the minus strand of NZ_QSGH01000001.1, from coordinate 24,636 downwards.
GCTAAAGGAAACATAAAAGAGACGACTGTCATGCGAGCCACGTGCGCAATAGCCGTTGGGTAGTCGTTTAAGAACGTCCCCAATGACTATTGACGGCCAAGGCAACGCCGATGTATTGGCAACGTCAGCGAGCGGGCCGCATTTGAGACAAGGTGACGTGAAACGAAAGGGCGCTGACCTTCTGGTCGCGCCCTTGAAGTTGAACGTCAGATTGTCCAAATGCGGCCCGCGCAGCGTCGGCCGGTCCGCCGTTCGGTAGAACGGCGGAACCAATTAGTACATCTTTGCGCCGGCGGGGATGGAGGCGTCGAGCTGGATCAGGTTGAGACGCTCCTCACCATCCTCCTCGTGGATAGCGCTGATGAGCATGCCGCAGCTGGGAATGCCCATCATCTTGCGCGGAGGCAGGTTGGTGATGGCGAGCAGAGTCTTGCCGACCAGGTCCTCGGGCTCATAATAACCGTGAATGCCGGAGAGGATGGTGCGGTCGGTGCCAGTGCCGTCGTCGAGCGTAAAGTTCAGCAGCTTCTTGGACTTCTTAACGGCCTCGCACGCCTTGACCTTCACAGCGCGGAAATCGCTCTTGGAGAAGGTATCAAAGTCGACGAACTCCTCAAACAGCGGCTCGACGGCGATCTTGGAGTAATCAACCGTGGGCTTGAGCGGCTTGACGAACGGGCTCGCGGTGTTGCCGGCCTCGGCAGCCTTAGCGGCAGCGGCACCGGACTGGAAACCCTTCTCGGGCTTCATGTGCGGGAACAGTAGCACGTCGCGGATGGAAGCCTGGTTGGTGAGCAGCATGACCACGCGGTCGATACCGATGCCGATGCCGCCCGCGGGAGGCATACCGTACTCGAGGGCGCGCACGTAGTCCTCGTCGTACTCCATGGCCTCGTCGTCGCCGCCAGCCTTCTCAGCCATCTGGGCGGCAAAGCGCTCGGCCTGGTCGACCGGGTCGTTGAGCTCGGAGAACGCGTTGGCGTACTCGTGACCGGCGATAACCAGCTCAAAGCGGTGCGTCAGGCGCGGGTCGTCCTCAAAGCGCTTGGCAAGCGGGCTGACCTCGATGGGGTAATCGCAAACGAACGTGGGGTTGACAATGGTGTCCTCGCCCAGCTCATCGTAGATCTCGGCGATAATCTTGCCGGCGGTCCACTCGGGCTTAATCTCCAGGCCCTTCTCGCGCGCGGCGGCAGCAAGCTCCTCGACCGGCGTGTCGATGGTGACCTGCTTGCCGAGCACGTCGGAAACGATGTCGGTCATGGGACGGCTGGCCCACTCACCAGAAAGGTCGATGGTCTGGCCCTGGTACTCGATGACCTCGGGGTTGCCGATGGCCTTGTTAGCCGCCTTAATGACACCCTGGGCGAGCGCCTTCATGCCCTCGAGGTCGGAGAAGGCACGATAGGCCTCCATCGTGGTGAACTCGGGGTTGTGGGTAAGGTCCATGCCCTCGTTGCGGAAGATGCGGCCGATCTCGAAGACGCGCTCAAAGCCACCGACGATGCAGCGCTTGAGGTGCAGCTCGGTAGCAATGCGCAGGTAGCATTCCTGATCGAGCGCGTTAAAGTGTGTGATGAACGGCTTAGCCGTAGCGCCACCCTGAATGGTCTGCAGAATGGGGGTCTCGACCTCCATGTAGCCGTCGGACTCCATAAAGCGGCGGAAGGTGGAGAGAATCTGCGAGCGCTTGCGGAAGGTCTCGCGAACATCGTCGTTGGCAATCAAGTCGACATAGCGCTGACGATAGCGGGTCTCCTTGTCGGAGAGGCCGTGGAACTTCTCGGGCAGCGGGCGAACGGCCTTGGAGAGCAGCTTCGCGCTCTTGGGGGCGACGGAAAGCTGGCCGCGCTTGGTACGCACGACCATGCCGGTCACGCCCAGGATATCGCCCAAGTCGAGGGCCTTAAGCGTGCTCCAGGCCGCCTCGTCCATGTCGTTAATACGGCAGAACAGTTGAATCTCGCCAGTCGCGTCGCGGACGACGATGAACATGATCTTGCCCTGGCCGCGCTTGGCGACCACACGGCCGCCGATCTTCACAACGTCCTCAGTGTCCTCGCCATCGGCAAGATCGGCATACTTGGCCTCAATGTCGACGACATAGTCCTCGATCTCGGAGTGCTCGGGATAGGGGTTCTGGCCCGCCTCGAACAGGGCGGCGCGCTTGGCCAGGCGCGTGGCGCGCTCGTCGTTGAGCGTCGATACCTGCTCGGCGGCGTTCTGGTTCTCTGCCATAGTTAGCTCCTCAAACTAAAACGCTCCCCAGGATTCGGTCCCAGGGAGCGAAAACATACCTTTACGCGGGACCGTGGTCTAGCGTGCGATCTTGGCGATGGTGTAGACGCGAGTCTTGCCAGAAGGCGTAACGACCTCGACGGAGTCGCCCTCGCCGTGACCGATGATGGCGTGACCGACCGGAGACTCGTTGGAGATCTTGTGCTCGAGCGAGTTGGTCTCGGTGGTACCGACGAGCGTGACTTCCATGACCTCACCGTTGGGATCGATGAGAGAAACGGTGGAACCGATGGAGACGGTCAGATCGCCCGTGGTGGCAGCAACCTGAGCGTTGGCGAGGATGGCCTGAATCTCGGCAATGCGAGCAGCATTCTGGGCCTGCTTGTCCTTGGCGGCGTCGTACTCGGAGTTCTCCGAAAGGTCGCCAAACGCGCGGGCTTCCTTGATGTCCTCGACGATCTCCTTGGCGTAATCGCCCTCACGCCAAGCGAGCTCCTCGACGAGCTTCTGGCGGCCCTCAGCGGTCAGTACAATCTGGCTTGCGTCCATACGGATATCTCCCCAACTATGACGTAACGATCAACTGTCAACAAAACGAAAAAGACCGGCTAGCCTGCGGGCAAGCCGGTCAGGTGCTCACCCCAAAGGGATGGGACTACTCTGCGTCCGCGTCGCTGTCCTCTGCCTGCTTTTTCTTGGCAGCAGCGAGCTTGGCCTCGAGCTCTGCGATCTCCTTGTCCTCCTTGGACTCCTCGACCACAACGTCCTCGGCCTGCTTGGTTTCACCCTTATCGTCGCCCTCCATACCCTCGCGGATATTCTTGACGGTAGAGCCGAGGGACTTGCCGAGCTTCGGCAAGTTCTTAGGCCCGAAGATGATCAAGACAACGACGAGAATAATGATGAGCTCAGGAGCCCTCAGTCCAAACATGTAGACCTCCACAATACAGCGAGACAAGCTCGAATGAGTATACCGCGGGTGTCGCGGTATCACAACAATAGCTAAAAAAAGGGACCGCAAGAAGCGGTCCCTTCTCATGCTCTGGTCGGGTTGACTGGATTTGAACCAGCGACCCCTGCGTCCCGAACGCAGTGCTCTACCAAACTGAGCCACAACCCGTTAGCTCGACTATAGTAACAAAGATTTTCGCCGTGTGCTAGAGAAATTTTTATTTCTTTGGCGCGTCGATTTGAACCGTGTTGGGAATAAGCTCAGTCGCGCAGGCCCACCAGCCATTTTGCTGAGCAGCTCCCGCAAGATGGGCTGCCGTAGCGACGGTATCGCAAATGGCAAACGAGCAGGCACCCGAACCGCACACGTCCACCGCAACGGTTCCCTCCTGTGCGCGCAGCCAGTCGAGAACCGCCTGGATCCGCGGCTCCATCTGCACGGATATGACGCCCAGATTGTTATGAACGAGCGCATATGCCGCCTCGGCATCGCCGGCGCGCAAGGCAGAAGCAATCGCACCGGGTTTGTCCGCGGGCACCGGGCTCTCATCAAATCGTCGATACGCTTCAACCGTTGAAACGCTCGTCTCGTGCGGTTTGACCAATACGACAGGCGTTGCCGGAAGCACAGGATACTCAGTGGCCAGCACATCTCCCCCGCCCACGTAGAATGCAGGGCTCGCGTGCAAAAAGAACGGCACGTCGGCACCGATACCGCGAGCGATGTCATCGAGCGCAGGGTCGGTGCGGTCGATATCCCACAGCTCGGCCAAGGCAACAATGACCGCGGCGGCATCCGTCGAGGGACCTCCCAGGCCTGCGCACAGCGGGATACGCTTTTCGATCGTCACGCACACGTTGGCATCGCGACCGTAATGCTCGGCCATAGCGATTGCCGCCCGATAGGCCGTATTTTTTTGCATGGGAAAATCGGATGCCGGAACCGTCTGAACGGTCAACGCCTGCGCCGGCGTGACCGTCACGGTATCGGCTAGACCGACGGCTGCCATCAGGGAATCGACTCTGTGATAGCCGCGGGCGTCGCGCTCGGTATGAACTCCCAGATAGAGGTTAATCTTTGCCGGCGCGGTAAGGATGAGGGACCGATCGGTCACCGTTAGTGCTCCTCGAGCTGGTTGCCGAGCGGGGTAAAGATATGCTCGCCGCTCTCGGGGTCGAACAGTTCGACCTGGCCGGTAAGGACATCGATATACTGGTAGGACTGACGCGATTTGCGGCCGCGACGCTCGTCAACCTCAACGATAAAGACGGCGGGGTGGACGCTCTTGATGGTGCCCATGCGCTCGATGACGCGGGTACGGCCCATGTTGGCCTTCACCTTGACGCGATCGCCCACCATATCGGTCAGCTTCTCGTGGATGTCGTCGACGTGATTGACTTCCATCTCTTCCATGAATAGGGCCTCCAGAGGGTGCAATTCAAAAAGGGGATAATACCCCTAAGATAGACAAAACTCTAATACTATAGCACCCTGCTGCAGCCATACGCAAGCAGCTAAAAAAGCCCCGCCCCAAATTGACTACTTATAGGCTGTCGGTATCGAGAACGATGGTGAACGGGCCGTCGTTGACCAGGTCGACCTTCATGTCGGCACCAAAAATGCCGTGCGCCACATGCTCAACGTCTTGGGCGACGAGCGTCAGAAAGTACTCGTAAAGTTCGTTAGCGACATCGGGCGCGCCGGCATCCGTAAACGACGGACGGCGGCCGTGGCGGCAGTCGGCAAACAGCGTGAACTGCGACACCACGAGCACCTCGCCGTCGACATCGGCCAGTGCCAAGTTGGTCTTGCCGTTCTCATCCTCGTTGATACGCAGCCCGCAGAGCTTGCCCCACAGCTTGTCGGCTTCGGCGCGTGTGTCACCGTGGCCCACGCCCAGCAGCACCAGGTACCCGCGTCCAATGCGGCCCACGCACTCGCCGTCGACCGTCACACCGGCGTTGAGCACGCGCTGCACCACCGCACGCACGGTTTACTCCTCGCCCGTCAGCTTGGCGGACAGATGCTCGAGCGCATGGAAACGATGACTGATGGCGTTCTTCTCGTCCGCCGTGAGCTCGGCCATAGTCTTGCCCGGCGTATCGACCGGCAGGAACAGCGGGTCGTAGCCAAAGCCGTGATCGCCGCGGCCCTCGTGCGCGATAACGCCCTCGCAGGCGCCCTCGCCATAGGTGACCAGGCCGTCCGTATCGATAAGCGCGACGACGCTCATAAAGCGCGCGGTACGATCCTCGTCTGCCACGCCTTCCAGGTTAACGAGAAGCTTGGCGTTGTTGGCGGCATCGTCGCCATGCACGCCCGCATAGCGCGCGCTATACACGCCCGGCTCGCCATCCAGCGCGTCGACGACCAAGCCGGAGTCGTCAGCAATGGCCATAAGGCCCGTCTCCTCGACCGCAGCCTGCGCCTTGATGATGGCGTTCTCCAAAAACGTCGTGCCATTTTCCTCAGGGTCCTCAAAATCGCCCAGCTGGCCGAGCGCCACAAAGCGCACCTCGGGCATGACCTTGCCCAAAATGGCCTCGATCTCGGTGAGCTTATGGGCGTTGCCGGTTGCCACGACGATGGTCGCCGCCGGGTCGAGGGTGTCGATGTCAATCTTCTCAAGTGCCATAGCTGGCCTCCTTTGTCTCTATAGCAATGCCGAGTTGAGGACGACGAGGACTTCGGCCTCTCTCCCCTCTCAATCAACGGCAGTCTTATACTTCGACGTTTTCCCAGATAAAACCTACCAAAATAAACCTGTCCCTTTTTGGCAGGTTAGGCGAGGGCTTGGCGCTGGAGCTCGATGAGCTCGGCAATGCCCTTGTCGCCCAAATCGAGCAGGGCGTTGAGACGCTTGCGGTCGAAGGGCGCCTGCTCGCCGGTACCCTGGAGTTCGATCATCTCGCCGGAATCGGTGGCGACGAGATTCATGTCGACCTCGGCATGGCTGTCCTCGGAATAATCCAAGTCGAGCAGGGTGTTGCCGTCGACGACGCCCATGGAAATGGCGGCAACCTGGCCCGTGAGCGGGATGCGCTCGAGTTTGCCCGCCTCGACCCACATGGCAAGGGCGTCGTGCAGCGCCACCCAGGCGCCGGTAATGCTCGCCGTACGCGTGCCGCCATCGGCCTGGATCACATCGCAGTCGACGGTAACGGTGTACTCGCCGAGTGCCTTCATGTTGACGACGGTACGCAGGCTGCGGCCGATAAGCCGCTCGATCTCCATGGAGCGGCCCTTGCGGTTGGCATGCTCGCGCTTGCAGCGTTTACCGGTCGAGGCCGGCAGCATCGCATATTCCGCCGTTACCCAGCCGGCCTTGGCGCCCTTGCGCCAACCCGGCACACCCTCCTCGATGGTGGCGGCGCACAGTACGCGCGTGTCGCCGAACTCCGCCAGGCACGAGCCGTGGGCGTGCTTCATGACGCCGCGGGTGAGCTTAACGGGACGCAGCTCGTTGGCGGCGCGGCCGTTGGCGCGGTTGACCTGCATGTATTCCATGGAACTATCCTTTCGGCAAAAGATGTGGCGAAGCCTCCGGCGACATTGCGAGCCTAACCGAGTTCGTCGATATCGACATGCTCGATGCTTTTAAGCGGCTGGCCAAAGATAAAGCTACCCGCCACCGCAAACTCGGCAATGTTATCGGCCGTCGTCGCAAAGCGATGCTGCGGCTCGGCAGCGTCGCCCGCCAGCTGCTCGCGGCGTGTGAGAATATCGGTCAGCTCGCGCGTGGTCTCCTCGGCGGAGCTCACCACGCGCACTCCGGGACCCAGCGCATGGCGAATAGGCCCCACGAGCAGCGGGAAATGCGTGCAGCCGAGTACCACGGTATCGATGCCGTGGTCACGCAACGGCTCAACCGTAGCGCCGACCAGCGCACGCACGGCAGGCGTATCGAAGATGTCCTCGTTCTCGAGCCACTGTTCCTGCAGATGTGCACCCGAGGCGAGCTCGTGTTCGACAACCTCGACAAAGCTTGAGGCAGGACAGCCGTATACATCGACGCCGGCATCTAGATCCTGAATGGCGCGCGTGTAGGCGCCCGAGCGAATGGTGAGGTTGGTGGCGAGCACGCCTACGCGACGCGAACGGGTACTGTTGATTGCCGCACGGGCACCCGGCGCGATCACGCCGATCACGGGAACGTCGAGCACCTGCTGGGCCAGACGCAAGGCCGCGGCGGTCGCCGTGTTGCAGGCGATGACCATAATCTTGACGTCGTGCTTCGACAGCCAACGACCCGCCTGCAACGCAAACGAGCGCACCTCATCCTCGGTGCGCGTGCCGTAGGGGCAGCGTTTGGTGTCGCCGAAGTAGTAGACGGACTCGTGCGGCAGCGCCGTCGCGATAGCGCGCGCAACCGTCAGACCGCCCAAACCAGAATCGAACACGCCAATCGGACGCGTGTCGCCTGCCGGATTCTCGATATCGGACATTACCTCACCAGTCTCTCTCGAAAAGACATATCCAAGTGCGGCGACGCCGCGCTACGAACGCGCCGCGACCAGCAGCTCTGCCGTCGCCGCCCAACCGTCGACAATTTTGCCGCGCGTAACGAAAGCGTTCTCGCAAGCAGCCAAGAACTCGGGCGCACCGGCGCTCGTCAGGCCATTCTCGACCAGGCAGAACGTGCCCACGTGATCGGCCATGTAGAAGTCGGACTCGGAATCGCCGAGCGCCAACGTCTCCTCGCGCTCGATCCCTAGGTGCTCGCAGAAGCGCGCAATGGCGACGCCTTTGTTGAGGCCCGCGGGGTTGATGTTGAAGGCGCGACCGTCCTCGACGCGATCGAGCTCGAGCGTCGTCGGCTTGGACAGGTGAGTCAGATGGCCGTTGCAAGCCCAGATCAGACCGCAGCCGGCCTCGTCCAGGATGGCCTGCGCCTCGTCATCGGGAATGTCGCCGCGCATGCCGACGGTGACCTCGCGGTACTTGTAGCCGGTCGACATGTCGTTGTGATACTCGATCTTGTGCGGCCAGCGGGCGAGGATCTTCTCGCACACGCCGGTCTGCTCGATCACCTGGTGCGGCGTGAGACCGCAAGAGGGGTCGTAGGGCATGTCGCCGGTCAGATACTCCCAATCGTTGGCTTTGAGGTCGTACATGACCAGGCCGCCCATCTCACCAATGTAGGAGTTGAGGCCGAGCACGCGCGCATCCTCGTGGATCATGGTGCGGTTGCGGCCCGAGGTGGGAACCACCTGAATACCAGCGCGGGCAAGTGCCACGACGGCCTCGACGAGTTTGGTCGAAGGGTTGCCGTCGTTGTCGCGCAGCACGCACGAGCCGGGTGCGAGCATCGTAGCATCCAGGTCGGTAAAGACGTACTTAACCTTGGCCAAGCGCTCGCGCATCTCGCCCGAAAGCTCGGCGACGGTCGGCAGGGTGTTGTGGGACATGGTTACTCCGTTTACGTAGAAGGGTTTGGACTTGGACTGCATGTTTTGATTGAGGGAACACGCTTATGGCGACAGCGCACTCAGGGCGCCGCCGCCATCATGGTTCGTTAGTCAAACTGGGTAACATCGATCAGGCGATTGGCCAACGAAAGGTCGCTCTCGATGGGCACGAACTCGTCGCCCACGTGCATGAGCTCCTCGTCACCCTTTGCCAGCAGCAAGACAATGGTGGGAGCATCAGGGTTGACGTACTCCTCGCGCGCTGCCTTGAACGCCGCATGCACAGCGGCTTCGCGATCGAGGATGATCTTGTTCGGCGTATCGTCGGGAACATGTTCGGCAAGCTCGCGACAGACCTTCATCGGGTCCTCGTGAGCTGGATCCTCGTTGGCAAAGATCATCAGGTCGGAATATGGTGCGGCCTCGCGCGGAAGCTGCTCGCGGCGCTCCTGCGCCTTGCCGCCGGCGGCGCCAAACACTGCGATGACCGGGCTGGCGGGAAACGCGCGCTTGACCGACGAGAAAAGCGAGCGGAACGAAAGCTGGTTGTGCGCGTAGTCGACAACGCAAATCACGCGGCCGTCCTTCGACTCCACGACCTCCATGCGGCCCGGCACACGCAGTTTGGAGAGGCCCTTCTTGATAGCCTCGATACCGATGCCGATCTCGCGCGCGGCGGCGATAGCGACCAGCGCGTTCTCCACGTTAAAGTCTCCCGCGATACCCAGCAGGATCTTCTCCCCCGCCTCGGACTCGTCGGCACACAGGCCATGCAAGTTGAACTCGATGCTAAAGCCGACCATGCGTACGTCGCTCGCCCACAGGCTTGCCTCGGGATGCTCGACGCCAACGGTCACCAAGCGCTCGGCCGTCGACGCTGCCTCCAGCACACGGTCGACCTCTTCGGTGCCCAGATTCACCACGGCGGTCTTTGCCTGGTCAAAGATCCTGAGTTTGCTCTCAAAATAATCCTCAAACGTAGGGTGTTCGATCGGCGAGATATGGTCGCGGCCGATGTTGAGGAAGCACGCCACGTCAAACGGCAGATTCTCGACGCGTTGGTACTTGAGCGCCTGGCTCGAGACTTCCATGACCATGGACTGGCGACCGGACGTGCGGCAGTTGGCGATATGGCGCCAGACTTCGGGGGCCTCGGGCGTAGTATTGGTGCTCTCATAGCACTCGATGCCATCGTCGGTACTCACCGAGCCGATCATGCCGCAGGACTCGCCCGCCGCTTTGATAATCGACTGGAGCATAAAAGCGGCCGTGGTCTTTCCCTTGGTACCGGTGATGCCCACGATCTTGACGTCGTGGTCGGGACGGTCGTAGACCTCCGGCGGCAACAGGGCCATGGCCGTGCGAACGCTATCAACAACCAGCATCGCAGCACCGCTCTCCTGCGCCAGCGGCTCCAGAGACTCGACCAGCGACTCTTCGCACACAAATGCGACGGCACCCGCATCGAGCGCCATGCTCAAAAACGCGGGCTTAAAGGCAGCACCTTTGCAAAAGAACACGTCACCTGCCGAGACCGCGCGCGAATCAAACGAGCAGCCGGTCACGGCACGCTCGTCAACCTGCTCTGATGCGCGCAGCTCGCCGCACACATCGAGAAGCTTGGCAAGCGTATCGACCGTGGTCACGGTCGCGGAATCCGAATGGTGCATCTTTCACCTTTCTCAGCCATTTGGCAGGGACGGTTTTTATAGTAACTGAAACGCACCCACGCAAAAACGGCTCCCGGAGGAGCCGTTACGCGCAGGCGTTCGTAAGCCGAGGCTAGGCAGCCTGAACAGCGGGCTGGTCCTCGTCGATAAAGAAGCGCTTGTACCACACCAGGAACACGAGCGGCGTATAGATCTTGCGCTGGAAATCGCCCTTGCCCGCAAAGTGCAGATCGAGCAGGTGCATGAGCTCGTCGGTATCGAAGAACTCGCTTGCCCACGGCGCGGTGAAGTACTCCTTGACATAGTCGTACCACTTTTGCTCGCGCAGCCAGTAGACAATCGGCACCGGGAAGCCCACCTTGGGACGGGTGGCCCACTCATCGGGCAGCGACTTGTTGGCAGCGTGGCGGAGTACCTGTTTGTTGCCGTTCTCGTTGATGCGGTAGCGGTCGGGAATGTGCTCGGCGAACTCCATGACTTTGCGGTCCAGGAAGGGCACGCGCAGCTCCAGCGAGTGCGCCATGCACATCTTGTCGGCCTTGAGCAGAATGTCGCCCGGAAGCCACATGTTCATGTCCAGGTACTGCTTCTTGACCAGCTCGGGCTGACCCTTCACGCGCGCATAGATGGGAGCGGCAAGCTCGAAGGCGCCATCGCCGGTGTTGTACTCGGGCTTGAGCACGCCGTCGACCTCGCGCTCCGGCCATACCAGAGCCTGTCCCAGGAACGACTTCTCGGGGATCTCGGCACCCTTGACCAGGAAGTTATGTCCCTTGAAGTACGGCATATGCAGCGCCAGGTTACCGAGCGCGCGACGGATGGGCAGCGGCACCATCTTTTTGTACTTGCGCACCGGAACCGTATCCTCGTAGTAGGCGTAGCCGCCAAAGAGTTCGTCGGCGCCTTCGCCCGAAAGCACGACGGTAACGTCCTTGCGGGCCATCTCGGCCAAGAACCACAGCGGCACGGAAGACAGGTTGGACTGCGGCTCGTCCATGTGATACTGGATGTCCTCGAGCGCACCGAAGAACTCGTCGGCGGTAATCATCTTGCGAACGTTTTCGACGCCGAGCTTATCGGAAAGCTCCTTGGCGTAGTTGGTCTCGTTGAAGTTCTTGTAGTCAAAGCCCACCGAGAAGGTCTTGTCGGGCATGAGGCAAGCGGCGATGTAGCTAGAGTCGACGCCACCGGAGAGGAACGACGCGACCTTGACGTCGGCGATGCGATGGGCCTCGACGCTCTCGTGCACGACCTCGTCCAGCTCGTCGACGTACTCCTCGAACGGCTTCTCGACGGCAGAGTAATCGCAATCCCAGTAGCGCTCGATGTTCATCTTGCCGGTCGGGATATCGACGGTAAAGTAGTGCGCCGGCGGCAGCTTGTAGACACCCTCGAAGAAGGTCTCCTCGGTTGCCGAATACTGCAGCGTCATGTACGGACGCAGGGCCTTTTTGTTGACCGCCTTGTGGAAGTGCGGGTAGTCCAGGAAGCTCTTGATCTCGGAACCAAAGAGCACGCCCGGAGCGCCGTCGCCCGCATCGGCCATGGGATAGTAGTAAAGCGGCTTGATGCCAAAGATGTCGCGGGCGCCAAAAAGCTTGTTCTTCTTTTTGTCCCAGATGACGAAGGCGTACATACCGCGCAGGCGATCGAGGACGGCCTCGCCCCACTCCTCGTAGCCGTGCAGGAGGCTCTCGGTGTCGGCGCCGCAATGGAACTTGTAGCCCTTGGCTTCGAGCTCGGAACGGAGTTCTTGGAAGTTGTAGATCTCACCGTTGAAGACAATGACGACGCTACCGTCCTCGTTGGCCATAGGTTGGGCGCCGGCCTCGGTCAGGTCGAGGATCGACAGGCGGCGGAAGCCGAGGGCAACGCGGCCGTCGATAAACTGACCGCCCATGTCGGGACCGCGATGGACGATGCGGTCCATCATCTTGGTGAGCACCTCGGATTGGTTATCCGTCCCACCGACAAAACCGACAAAACCGCACATATACTATCCCCTCTGCTGTTGCTGGGCATCAAATCGAATCAGTAGCTTTTGAGTATACCCGAGGGCGTAAAGAGGGGCGGAATGTTCAGGCAATCTCAACTGAATCAGCTCCGCGCCGACACGCGGGTTGATTTCCGATCTCAGCCGAACATATTGAGCAAATAGGCCGTTCCCGCACCTAGCCGAACGCCCCCGCGGCCCCCTCCGGGGCCCGGGGGCGCCGTTTTCCCAGTTGAAGGAACGGTGGAGATGTGTTTCGATGGGTCCGGCGGCCATGCTCCGCCCGCCGCCCGGCACCTCTTCCCAGACTCAGCCGAACGGTCGGTCCGCCTATTCCGTTTTTCCCTTTCAGGCTAGGACAGCGGGGCATCGCCCCTT
>NZ_QSGH01000001.1:0-11987 GCF_003468085.1 Collinsella sp. AM41-2BH | reverse complement strand
CTCTCTGCGCGCGCCCTCTCGATGAGCCCCGGCGTCAGGTCGAGTTCCCCGATGGGCACGTCCCCCACGCCGTAGGCGTCCAGCAGCGCCGCCGCGTCCTCCCCGAGCATCGCCCTGAAGGCGCGCGCGGGCGTCGCGAAGCCGAGCGCGCCGCGCGGCTCGGAGTTCACGTGCGACATGGCGAGCGACAGGTCCGCCGGGGCCAGCCGGTCGAACCTGATTCCGGCGCCCTTGGGCAGCAGCTTCCTGATCTCGACGTGGTTGCGCTCGCAGGCGCCCTTCTGGTCGCTGCGCCCGGGGTCGCAGTAGAACAGCCTCGTCTCGCCCGGCCCCTCGCCGATCAGCCCGGCAATGGCGCCCTCGTCGGAGAACTCGGGGCCGTTGTCGGTTAGCACGGCCCGGAAGACCCTCCCCATGCCGCCGGCGCCCAGCACCGAGCGCACGCCCCCGAACGCCGCCGCCACGCTCTCGGCGTCCTTCGCCGCCAGCGGCAGCGCGAGCTGCAGCCTGCTGGGGCGGTGCAGCAGCGTGAGCAGGCAGGCGGAGTCCTCCCGCGCGCCCTCGACGGTGTCCATCTCCCAGGCGGCGGCGCAAACGTCCTCGCCGAGGGCGAGGAACGCGGCGTGCGACCTGCGGGGCGAGTGCGGCGTCGCCCTCTTCGGGGCCCGGTGCGACCTGGGCCTGTAGCCGACCTTGCGCCTGAGCTCCATGTTGGTCATGCCGTCGTAGCCCGCCGCGACCCAGCGGTAGATCGTCGAGGGCGACAGGTCCACGGGCCCGCCGTTGCGGGCGGACAGCTGCTCGGGCGAGAGCCCCCGGCCCAGGCCGTCGCGGATGAGGGCGAGCGCCTCGGCCGCGGCGGGCTCGTCGGCGTCTATCCCGCGCCTCGACGAGACGAGGACCGAGTCCGCGCACAGCTGCGCGGCGCGGGCATCGTAGAAGGCGTGCGGGCGGCGCTTGCAGCCGATCGCGCGGTACCGCCCGCACCCGTTGCAGCATCGCGGCCACGCGGCCAGGCGCGGGCATGCCGCGGACAGGTCGGCGGAGGCGTCCACGCGCTCGCCGCGCCTCTCCCTCGGCGCGGTCACGAACCTGTGCGACGCCACCTCGGAGCTCACCGTCGAGGGCGACCTGCCCAGCTCCCTCGCGATCTGCCTGCACGAGGCCCCTCGCTCCAGCATCCTCTGGACCGTGTTCCGCTCGTGCCTGGTGAGCCTGCCGTAGGCCCTCGGGGCCGCCTTCCCGGCCCCCTTCTTCCTCTTTCCGGACATGCCGTCCTCCGATCTCCCGGGGCCGGCCGGTCCGGCCCTCAGGGTATCGGATTCCCATATTCATCCGTACATGTACGGATGAATATGGGAGGTGTTCGGATGAAGTTGCCAATCAAGGGCGCCGACACGCGCCGGTTACCTTTAATGGATATGAGATGAATGAGGCGATTGTTTTGCTATACTCTCTCCGCACGGGCGATTGGCGCAACGGTTAGCGCAGGTGCTTTACACGCACAAGGCTGGGGGTTCGAATCCCTCATCGCCCACCATTGAATTGGATACGGTCCTCGCAAGGGGACCGTTTTTGTTTGGGCCCAGCGCATGGGATTCGAACCCGACAGGGTGCGAAGCTGAGGAAACGCGAAGCGTTTTCCAGCGCAGCACGCGAGGGCCGCAGGCCCGAAGCGAAAGCGGGCGGCGTCAGCCGCACGCGACATCCCTCATCGCCCACCACTGATTTGATAGGCTCCCAGCAATGGGAGCCTTTCTTTTTTGGGCCCATTTCATGGGATTCGAACCCGCCAGCACGACTGTCACAAAGGCCGTGGCCAGAAAATGGCAAAAATGAGTACTGCTACCTTGCTTACAACATATCAGAAGATAATATTTGCTTAAGTTACACAACATATGTCCATTATAAGGACTAACAATTGGATCAAAATCGTACATTCATCGCCATTTCGGCTAGCTATCTGGCCTTATTAGTCCAAAATTGCTGCTACCAAATCGGTAACAGTACTCATATTTGATGTTTTTTGACCAGCAGGTCTCCCCGCCTTAGCAAATCTAAGGCAAAACGGGCTCCAGACCGCTGAATCATGCCACATAGGGCACGTCCGCAGTCCGGAACCCGGTCAAAGTTAAGTTATTTCGCTGTGTTAGGCCAAAACGTCCGACAGGATCTCGATCAGACTGTCCACGTCGGATTCCTCGCAGACGAGCGGCGGCAGGAAACGCAGCGTATGGGCACCCGTAGCGTTAATCACGGCACCAGCCCCCAATGCACGGGCCACAACGTCGTGTGCATCACCCGCAGTATCGTCCAGATCGCAGCCGAGCATCAAGCCGCGGCCACGCACCTCGGTCACGTTCGGCAGCTTGGCGAGCTTTGCCTCCATATAGGCGCCTACCTTGGCAGCGTGGTCGGCATAATCGCCGCGCACGAGTGCGGAGAGCGTCGCGGCACACGCCGCGATGGCCAAGCAGCTACCGCCAAAGGTCGAGCCGTGGTCGCCCGGCTTAAACACGTCGGCAATCTCCTTCTTTGCTACGACGGCACCCATGGGCACGCCATCAGCAATGCCCTTGGCAAGGCTCATGATGTCGGGTTCCACGCCATAGGTTTGGAATGCAAACGGCTTGCCGGAGCGGAAGATGCCGCACTGGACCTCGTCGGCGATAAGCACGGCGCCCACTTCGTGTGCCAGGTCGCGCGCTGCCGCCATAAACTCCTCGGTCATGGGGTGCACACCGCTCTCGCCCTGAATCGGCTCGAGCATCACGGCACAAATTTCGCCCCCCAGCTGTTTAAAGATCGCACGCAGTTCATCGATATCGTTGGGCGTGCAGGCCACAAAGCCACCCGGCAGCGGGCGGAAACTATCCTGCAGCCAATCCTGCATGGTGGCGGCAATGGTCTCGAGCGTACGGCCGTGGAAGCCGCCGCGCATGCACACGATGGTGTTGCCGCCGTTACCGGCACGTTTGGCGTACAGGCGCGCGAGCTTCATCGAGCCCTCGTTGGCCTCAGCGCCGGAGTTGGCAAAGAAGGTCTCCCAAACCTGCTCATCCGCAGCCGGGGCACCAAGAGCAGCTGCCGTGGTCTCATCGCCGGCGGCAATGGCATCGGCAAGCACGCGCGCACCATCTACGTCGTCGTTAGCAAGCTTGGACAGCAGCGCCGCGACCTGTCCGCGCTGCTCAATGTAGAAGTAATTGGAGACATGCATGAGCTTTTTGGTCTGTGCCTCGAGCGCCGAGAGCACGGCCGGGTCACCATGACCTAGGCTGCACACGCCGATGCCGGCAAGAAAGTCGAGGTACTCACGGCCATCGTCGCCGGTGAGCTTCATGCCGTGACCCTCGACAAACTCGACCGGAGAGCGGCCAAAGGTATGCATAACGTAATGGGATTCAAGCGATTGCTGAGCTGCAAGTGACATGGAATGCCTTTCGTTGAGCGCCGGACGGCGCAGGCCTATGGGTGCAGGAATGGGGCGGCTGCGGTCAGCTAGACCGTCTGGAGCTTCTCGACCTCGTCGAGGTTCTCGGCCAGACGCGCCGCAAAGGTCGAAAGCGGATGCGGATGCGTATCGAACTCGTAGGCCGTCTCGGTGGAATGGATCACGGTGCCGACGCCGGCATCGGTCAGCAGCTCCAGCAGCAGCGAATGCGGCGTGGTGCCGTTGATGATGTGGGCACGAAATACGCCGCCGGCAAGCGCATCGACGGCCGCGCGCAGCTTGGGAATCATGCCCTTATCGACCTCGCCGCCGTAGAGCATCTCATTGACCTCGTCGAGCGTCAGGTTGGAGATAAGTGAATCCTTATCGCTAAAGTCCTTGTACAGGCCGTCGACGTCGGTCAAAAAGATCGCCTTGTGCGCGTGGAGCGCTGCCGCAACGGCACCGGCGGCGGTATCGGCATTGATGTTGAAGAAACCGCCGTCCTCCCCCGCCGCGACGGTAGCGATGACGGGGATGTACTCGCTATCGAGTAAGCGCTCGATATAGTCGGTGTTAACGTGCGTCACTTTGCCCACGCGACCGAGCTCGGGGTCGAGCGGCTCGGCGATGAGCGTGCCAGCATCGCTGCCCGACACGCCCACGGCCAGGTTGCCGTGGTGGTTGATGGCGACAACCAGCTCCTGGTTAACCTTGCCGCCCAGCACCTCGCGCACGATATCCATAGTCGCCGGCGTGGTCACGCGCTGGCCGTTCTTAAACTCGACGGGGATGTCATAGTGGCTCAGCGCCTCGTTGATAGCCTTGCCGCCGCCATGCACGATAACGGGGCGCATGCCGATGATCTTAAGCAGGACGATGTCGCTCATCACGTCGCGACGCAGCTGCTCGTCGACCATGGCGGCTCCGCCATATTTGATAACAACCGTCTTGCCGGTCAGGTTCTTAATCCACGGCAGCGCTTCGAACAGCAGCTGCGCGGTTGCTTCGTTGGATTCGCTCGAACGACAATCGCGTGCGAATTTCATAGTCTGCCTCGTCTTTCGTATCGTTATCGCGCCGTGCTCCGCTGTCCGCAATCGCGGCAAGATGCGCAGCGTGCCTGGAATCTAGGAACGGTAGTCGCCGTTGATGGAGATGTACTCATGCGTGAGGTCGCAGGTCCACACGGTCGTTGCCGCGTCGCCTGCGCCCAGGTCGGCCGAGATCACGATCTCGGGCGCCTCAAAACGTCGTAGAGCCTCGTCCTCGTCAAAGGGAACAGTCAGACCGTCGCGACAGACAGGCATGCCCATCATGTCGATGGAAACGTCTTCCTGATTAAACTTCACGCCGCACTTGCCAAGCGCCATGGCAACGCGGCCCCAGTTGCAGTCGTGGCCGGCGATGCAGGTCTTAACGAGCGGCGAGTTGGCAACGGCACGGGCGGCGATATCGGCCTCCTCGTCGTTAGCGGCGCCGGTAACGTTGACCGTAACAAGCTTGGATGCGCCCTCACCATCGGCGGCGATATTGCGCGCCAGGCTCTCGCACACCTCGTGCACGGCAAATGCCAACTCGTCAAAGGCATTGGAGCCCTCAACGATAGGCTCGGCATCTGCGGCAGCGGCGCCGGAGGCAAGCATGATGCAGGTGTCGTTGGTCGAGGTGTCGGAATCGACCGTTACCTTGTTAAAGGTCTGCTTGACGGTCGAGAGCAGCAGGGCATGAAGTGCCGCAGGCTCGACGGGGGCATCGGTGGTGATAACTGCGATCATGGTGGCCATGTTGGGCATGATCATACCCGAGCCCTTGCACATTCCGCCTACCGTATAGACATTGCCCGCATGACCCGCAGCCTCACTGACGTAGGATACGGCGTACTCCTTGGAGTGCGTGTCGGTCGTCATGATGGCGCGAGCGGCATCGGCGCCACCGTGGGCGGAGAGCGCCTCGTAGGCAGCAGGAATGGCGGTCTCAAACGTGTCGATCGACAGAATCTGGCCAATCACACCCGTGGAGGCAACCAGAATCTGCTGGGGCTCGCAGCCGATGACCTGCGAGGCGATGTTGCACGTCTCGCGCGCGCAGGCAAGGCCCGTCTCGCCCGTGGCGGCGTTGGCATTGCCAGAGTTGACCGAAATGCCGGCGATGATACCGTACCCCTTGTCGGTACCGCCCAGGTTGGCACGGCTCACCTGCACGGGCGCCGCGCAAAAGCGATTGGTGGTAAACACGCCAGCACCGGGACAGGGTTTATCGGGCACGACGAGCGCGTAATCCAGACGCTCGGGGTTCTTGCGGAACCCAGCGTGGATGCCTGCAGCCTTAAAACCAGCCGCAGCCGTAACGCCACCCTCGACGGCGCGAATCTTGATATCAAACAGCTCGGTATTCATCGTCTTTATGACTCCTTATGTCAAACAAAAAACGGACATCGGTTGGTGCGCCATGCCAGTCGTGATCATGAGACCAACTTAAGAGTGGCGCCCCACTCGATGCCCGACTACCAAATCGTTAACAATCGAATGTGCTACACCGGGCACGCCACTGTGGGCAAGCCTCGTCGCTCGTCAAAGCCAAAGACGATATTGGCGCACTGGACTGCTTGGCCCGCAGCGCCCTTGCACAGATTGTCGATGGCGCCCGTCGCCACCAGCACGCCCGCGCGCTTGTTGAGCGCGAGGCCGATCTGGGCGGCGTTGGTGCCGACGACCGAAGCCGTCTTGGGCTGCTGACCGGCATCGAGTACGCGTACGAAGGTGCGACCGGCGTAGAACTGCTTGTAATGGTCGACAACGTCCTCAAGGGTCAAGGTATCGATAGCCTGCGGCGTAAGCGGCAGCGTCACCGTGGAGAGCAGACCACGCTTGAGCGGTGCCAGGTGCGGGGTAAAGACGACGCGATCGGTCAGGCCAAGGATTTGCTCAATCTCGGGCGTGTGGCGATGCTTGCCCACGCCGTATGCCTCCAAATTCTCGTCGGCGCTGCAAAAATGGGTGCGGGCGTTGCAGGACTTACCGGCGCCCGTCACGCCGCTAATGGCATCGACAATCACGGGACCGTTCTCGGCCACCCAGCCGACGCGCACGGCGGGCGCGGCGGCAAGGCTCGTTGCGGTGGGATAGCAACCGGCGCAGGCGACCAGCACGGGTTTGCCGTCGGCATAGTCGGATGCGGCGGTCTCCAAGTCTTGGCAGAACAGCTCGGGCAGACCGAAGGCACGGGTCTTGAGCAGCTCGGGGCTCGTATGCTCGGCGGCAAACCATGTCTCAAAGACGGACGCGTCGTTCAGACGGTAGTCGGCCGAAAGATCAAAGCAGGAGACGCCCGATGCAAGCAGCGCGGGCACCTGTGCCATGGCAGCCGTGTGCGGCACGGCAAGAAAAACCGCATCGCAGCTCTTGAGCTCGGGGGCGTCATGCGTGGTGAAAACCAGATCGCTCACACCAGCAAAGCTCGGATACACCGCGGACAGCGGCTGGCCGGCATCGGCGTTGGACGTAATGGCAACAAGTTCAAACTCGGGATGACCGAGGACGAGGCGAATGAGCTCGGCTCCGGCATATCCAGCCGCGCCGACGATTCCAACCTTCAAAGACATATCAGACTCCTTGTCTGCGATTTATGCACCGATGCGCATTTCGCAGCGGTCGTTATGAAGTGGGTTGAAACTTTAGCACCAAAAGATGCATGATTACGTAAATGGCTTGCATATTCATGCATTGAAACATTCCCGACACATTCGCTTGAAGGAATTGACAAATGGAGCGGGCCCCGTATTGACCGGCGCTCCTAACGGCGCCGGGCAATACGGGGCCCGCCCATGCGAAAACCAAGTTGTTAGGATGAGCCAGCTGGCTAGAGCTCGACCGGCACCCATTCGTCGTGATTGCAGATAAAAGCCTCGGGATCCTCGACGCTAAAGAAGACGAGCGTGGGGTCGTTAGGCCCCTCATAGTGCTCGCCCAGGTGCTCTAGATGCTTCCACCCGGCTTCGCGCATTTCGCCTAAAGCCCGGTCATCCAAGCCGGCACGCCCGCGCAAGATAAGCCAGCCATGGCCCGGCCACCAACTCGTGGCCTCAAAGCGCTGGTTTTGCAGCAGCTCTTGCCACACATCTTTGGTGCGCGCTGTTACAAACCACAGCTTGCCATCCTGGATCTGCGCAAACGAAAACGGACGCACATGAGGCTGTCCGTCAACGCTCGTCGCCAAATACCATGCCGGCACCGACGTCAGATACTCCAACACCGTATTCAATCCGTCCACGGTTCCTCCTGCCGCTAGCTCATTTGACTGGTTGGTAAACGTTAGAGCTCCAGGCGCTCCTCGCTGCCGTCGATATCACAGAAGCGCGCGGCAATGTTGCGGACCGAAAAGAAAGCAAGGCGGCCGTCGTTGGCACTCTCGTGTTCCTCGCCGATGCCCACCATGTGCTTAAAACCCGCTTGACGCACCTTGTCGCTCGCAACCGCGTCGTCCTCAAGTGCGGCCTCGCCGGTCAACACGATCCAACATTCCCCCGGCTTCCAGCCCGAGAGCTCAAACTTGGGATTCGCACTCAGCTCCGCCCACACATCCTTGTCGCGCGACGTGCAAAACCACAGCTTACCGTCATCGACCATGGCAAACGAAAACGGCCTCACGCGAGGCTGATGCCCGTCGGTCACATCGGTCGTGGCCAGATACCACGCCGGAATGCGCCTGAGATACGAACAGGCGCGCTCAAGCTGAGCCGTGCGGTCGTTGTCGGTCATAGGGGCCCCTTTCTTGCGCTCGAATCGCGCCTAAACAAGTTGAAGGTTGACGACGATGACACACGCAAGCAGCAGCATCGTCACAACCGCAGCCAGCGCATCCCCGCGGCGAAATGCAAGTGCATGCAGACGCGTGCGGCCCTGCTCGCCGTGATAGCAGCGTGCATCCATGGCGGCAGACAACGTCTCGGCATGACGGAACACGCCCGTGAACAGTGGAATCGCCACACTGCCGAGCATACGCACGCCGCCGAGCGGGCCACCCGTTACGCGTGCGCCGCGGCTTGCCTGCGCGTCCGCCGTCTGCTTCATCTCGGTGGCAAACTGCGGCATAAAGCGCAACGCGATGCCCATGATCATGCCGAGCTCATGCGCAGGGAGCCCCACGCGCGCAAACGGTGCGAGCAGGCGCTCAAAGCCCGCGGTGAGGTCGAGCGTAGGCGTGGTGAGCGTAATGGCGCTCATGCCGGCCATCATCAAGGTCAGGCGGCACGCCATAAAGACGGCGGAATGCAGCGAGCCCTCGCTTATCTGCAAAAAGCCGAGCTGCCACAGGATGCGCCCACTCTGATCGGTAAACAAGTTGAGCACCGCGACCACGACGACGATTGCCAGCAGCGGCGCCATCGACGACAGAACGCGACGAGCCGGCACCCGGGACACGGCATAGATCAGCACGACGAAAATTGCGACAGGGGCCAGTCCGCGGAAGCCGCCGACGGTCAGCGTCGTGATTAAAAACACAAAGCCCAGGAGCAGCTTGGTGCGCGGATCCAGGCGGTGGATTGCACTATCGCCGGGATAGTAGCTGCCAAACGAAAACGCCTCCATTAGCAGCCCTCCTCTCGCGCGACCGTCTTGGATTTAGCAATGTCCGCGACGTTAGAAGGACCGTCTGAGCGACCGATCAGCAAATCTGCCAGCTCGTCGGCCAGCGACTCAACCGTATAGAGCCCGCCGCAACGCAGCGGTACGCCCGCTTCCGCGAGCGCCAACGCCATGCGCTGGGCGGCGGGAACGCCCAAGCCGATCGACTTGAGCTCATCGGCATGTGCAAACACCTGCGCGGGGGTTCCCTCGGCAAACACCGCGCCTTCGTTCATCACGACGATGCGGTCGCAGCAGTTGGCCAGGTCATCCATACTATGCGAAACCATGACAACGGTCAGGCCATCGCGGTGAAGTCGATCGATAAGCTCAAGGAAATCCCTGCGCGCAGCCGGATCGAGCCCCGCCATGGGTTCATCGAGCACCAGGACTTCGGGCTCCATGGCGAGCACACCGGCGAATGCCACGCGCCGTTGCTGACCGCCCGAAAGCTCGAAGGGACTCTTGTCGCCGACCGTGGAAAGGTCGAGGCCCACGCGCGAGAGCGACGACTCGACGCGACGGTCGACTTCATCTTGCGGCAAGCCAAGGTTGTGCGGGCCAAACGCCACGTCCTGCGTCACGGTTTCGGCAAACAGCTGACGCTCGGGATATTGAAACACCACGCCGACCTTGGCCTTAACCGCGGCGGCGTCTTTCTTGTTTGACAGATCGAGCCCCAGCGCGCGAACGAATCCCTCCTGGGGGCGAATCAAACCGTTGAGATGCTGGACCAGCGTCGACTTACCCGAACCGGTATGGCCCGCAAGGCCCAGGAACTCGCCGCGACGCACCGTTAGCGACACATTGCGCAACGCCCAGGGGCTGCTAGGGTCGTTGCCCCAGAGGGCTTGTTTGTTCGATGCGCCCTCGGCGACTGAGCGCTTGTGCCAACGGCGACGCTCACGGGCGCTCAGCGAATAGCTATACGAAAGGTGCGAAATCTCGATGACGGGCTCCAGCACATCTGCGCCATCGAGCGCAGAGGAAACGTTGTCGGGAATACGAGGATCGGATGCGAAAGGCCGCCCGGCGATGCCTGCCCTACTCCGCTCGGCATAAGCCTGCGCTATATCGGCGACCATATCCGCCTCGCGCACCTGTACGCAAATGGGCACGCCCTTCGCGCGAAGCGCCCTGCCAAGACAGCACGATGCCGGCATATCTAGGTTGAGCTGCGCAAGTTCGTCCGCCCGCGTCAAGATTTCCTCGGGCGTACCGAGCATGGCAACGCGACCCGCTTGGAAGACAGCAACGCGATCGGCCTCGGCGGCCTCTTCCATAAAGTGCGTAATCATCACGATGGTCATGCCGCGTTCGTGCAGCGCGTGGCAGGCCTTCATAAGGCCCTTGCGCCCGCGCGGATCGAGCATCGAGGACGCCTCGTCCAAAATAAGCACGCGCGGCTCCATGGCGAGCACGCCGGCGAGCGCCACGCGCTGCTTTTGGCCACCCGAAAGTGCATGGGTCTCGTGGCGCTCAAATCCTACCAGGCCCACGCCCTTCAGCGCCTCGCGTACGCGCTGCGCAATTTGCGCCGATGGCACGCTAAGGTTTTCGGGACCAAACGCAACGTCATCTTCGACAAGCGTTGCCACCAGCTGATCATCGGGATTCTGGAATACCATGCCTGCGGTCGAACGAATGTCATAGACCAGCTCGGGGTCGGACGCATCCATGCCGTTGATGCGTACCGTGCCCGCATCGGGCTGCAACAGCGCATTCAGATGCTTGGCAAACGTCGACTTGCCCGACCCATTGCCACCGAGGATGCAGAAAAACTCGCCATCCTCAATGTTCAGATCGACGCCGTCGAGTGCCGGTGTGGCACCGTCATAGCTAAAGGAAACGCCCCGACACTCAATCATGCGCGGCCTTTGACCTGGTCCTTCTTGGGCGTGATGAGATTAGAGACCGCCTTGTACACCGCAAGTGTCAGCACCGAGTTGAGCACGGTCTTGATGAGGTTGAACGGCAGCACGGCAGGAATCATGAGCGGGGCGATCACATCGACCGAGCCATACCAGAACCAAACGCCGATGGTCAGATTCGCAACCATGGACAGCGCCGTAGCGGCAATAACGCCCAGCACCAGGCCAATCACGGCACCCTTATAGGTATGCATCTTTTGGTAGACGATAGCCGCAGGCAGAATATAGCCCAGCGTGGCAACCAGGTTCATAAGCGCACCGACCCAGTCACCCGTAGTGAGCGCATGGATAACGATCGCCATGGCGGCAACGGCAGTGCCGGCACCAGAGCCATACGCAAATCCGCACACCATCGCCGGCACCAGCGACGGGTCATACGTCAAAAACGGCGCCGAAGGAAGGATGGGCAGCTGCACATACATAAAGAGCGCGCCCAGGGCACACATGAGCGCCATGGTAACGAGCTGTTTGGTGCTCCACCTATTCGTGTTCTCAAAATGGATATGCTGCGACTGTTCAGACATAAGATCACCCGCCTCTTTCATCCGGACTCTAACCGTTGGTACTGGGATCTCACCAGTTCAGCCGGCATGCGAACCAACGCACACACGGGTCGCGGACTCATCGGCTCGGTCGCAGGCACTTTACCTGCGCCACGGCGCCCCTTTGACACCGCCCGATTTACCGCCAGTGGGGAATTCCACCCCGCCCTGAAACAGCAAGGAAAAGTGTAGCACGAGGGAAGACAGGTGCAAGTATGCCGAGGATAATTTATGACGGGGATCAGTTACCGCAACAACCACGTTCCCCACCCATCCCAAAGTAACGCGCCTTTCGCGCAAAGCGCGAAACAGCGACCGGGACACGCACCCCTATCAACCACGTCCTCCACCCACGCCGACCTCAAGGCCGTAAACGCAGGGGATCCGGGGGCGTGACGGGGGTTTCTCTCCGGAACATTCCGCACTGATATTTTCTGTATTGAAGACGTCGATG